>CAXTFJ010000008.1:25540-30491 GCA_964243405.1 uncultured Lichenihabitans sp.
CGAGCGGGTCGGCGGGTGAGGGTTGTGTCCGTGTGGTTTTTTTTCTACGAAAGTCGGGCACGTTGGCGGCGGGACGAGGATGTCCTGGAACGAGGTCGTGGCATGAAGGTGGTTCTGGCGCAGCCGCGCGGGTTCTGCGCGGGCGTGATCCGCGCCATCGACATCGTCGAGCGCGCGCTCACGCAGCAGCCGGCTCCGGTCTACGTCCGGCACGAAATCGTCCACAACGGCCGCGTGGTCGCCGATCTCAAGGCCAAGGGGGCCCGCTTCGTCGAGGACCTCGACGAAATCCCGGCGGGTGCCGTCACCGTGTTCAGCGCGCACGGCGTGCCCCGATCGGTCGAGCGGGACGCCGCTCACCGGGGCCTTCCGGTGCTGGACGCGACCTGCCCCCTCGTCGTCAAGGTGCACCAGCAGGGGCGGCGCTACGCCGAGCAGGGCCGAACCATCGTGCTGATCGGCCACGCCGGACATCAGGAGGTCGTGGGCACGATCGGCCAGATCGACGGTCCGGTCCATCTCGTGCGGGACGTCGCCGACGTGGACCAACTCGACCTTCCGCGCGACGCGCCGGTCGCCTACATCACCCAGACGACGCTCAGCGTCGACGACACCCGAGGCGTCATCGCTGCCTTGCAGGATCGCTTCACCGACATCGTCGGCCCGGAAACGCGCGACATCTGCTACGCGACCCAGAATCGTCAGGCCGCCGTCCGGGCGCTGAGCCGCGTGGCGGACCTCATTCTCGTCGTGGGCGCGCGCAACAGTTCCAATTCGAATCGGCTGCGCGAGATCGGCGCGGAATGCGGCGTGCGAAGCTATCTGGTGACGGAAGGGGCCGACCTCGACCCGACGTGGTTCGAGGACGTGCGGGTGGTGGGCGTCACGGCGGGCGCGTCCGCGCCCGAGGTTCTCGTGGAAGACGTCGTGGCGGCCCTGGAGGATTTCGGACCCGTCGAGGTCTCGACCCTGCCCGGGGTGGAGGAAACCGTGTCATTTCGGTTACCGCCCTCGCTCGTCGTGAGCGACCACCCCTTCCCGGAATTGGCAAACCGCTGAACTGGTCTCATACAGGGGCCTAAAGCGAGGATGTGAGCGGCGCCGCGTCGAGCCGGACGCCAAGGAGTTCACTTTGGGAATTTCACTTCACCAGGCCGCTCTGATGGGCGGCTACGTGCTCCGTAAGCACCTGTCGGGGCGCAAGCGCTACCCGCTCGTGATGATGTTGGAACCGCTGTTCCGCTGCAACCTGGCTTGCGCGGGATGCGGCAAGATCGATTATCCCGACAAGATCCTGAACCAGCGCGTCTCCGTCGAGGACGCGATGCGCGCGCTCGACGAGTGCGGCGCCCCCATGATGGTGGTGGCGGGCGGAGAGCCGCTGATCCACCGCGAACTGCCGCAGATCGTCGAAGCCGCGATCGCGCGCAAGAAGTTCGTGACCGTCTGCACCAACGCCCTTCTTCTCGAGAAGAAGATGGAGGAATACCGTCCCAACAAGTTCTTCAACTGGTCGGTCCACCTCGACGGCGACCGGCAGATGCACGACAAGTCGGTGTGCCGCACCGGCGTCTATGACAAGGCCGTGAGCGCCATCAAGGCCGCCAAGGCCAAGGGCTTCCGCGTCACGATCAACACGACGCTGTTCAACGACGCCGACCCCGAGCGCGCCGCGGCCTTCTTCGACGACGTGACCGCGATGGGGATCGACGGCATCACGGTTTCGCCCGGCTACGCCTACGAGCGGGCGCCCGACCAGCAGCACTTCCTCAACCGCGCCAAGACCAAGGAACTGTTCCGCGGCATTTTCCAGCGCGGCCGCGGCGCCAAGGCCTGGCCCTTCTACCAGTCGAGCCTGTTCCTCGACTTCCTGGCGGGCAACCAGACCTACCATTGCACGCCGTGGGGTAACCCGACCTACACGGTGTTCGGCTGGCAGAAGCCCTGCTACCTGCTCGGCGAAGGCTACGCCAAGAGCTTCAAGGAGCTGATGGAAGACACCAACTGGGCCAATTACGGCACGGGCAATTACGAGAAGTGCGCCGACTGCATGGTGCACAGCGGCTTCGAGGCCACGGCCGTGGCCGATTCGGTCACGAGCCCGCTCAAGATGCTCAAACTCGCAATCAAGGGCATCCGCACGTCCGGGCCGATGAAGCCCGACATCGCGCTCGATCAGCAGCGTCCCGCGGAATACATGTTCGCCCGCCACGTCGAGACGAAGCTGACCGAGATCGACGAAGAAGAGCGCCGCATTCCGCTCCAGGCCGCGGAATAGGCCTTAGAATCCCAGCCGGCCGGACCGGAGCTAGACGTCCAGGCCTGAGCGCGGCGCGTAGGGGTGGTCGTCCCGCAACTGGCGCACCGCGTCTTCCAGGTCGCTGCCGACCGTGTCGGGAAGCACGATCTTGGGGGTGACCAGCAGGTCGCCCGCCAGCGCGCTGCCCTGGGCCGGGAGGCCCTTGCCTCGCAGCCGCAGCGTCTTTCCCGACCGCGCGCCGGCCGGCAGGGCGAGTTCCACGGCTCCTTCCAGCGTGGGAACCGTGACCCTGGCGCCCAGGACGGCTTCGTAGAGCGTCACCGGCAGGTCGAGGCGCAGGTCGCGGCCCGCGACCTCGAAAAGCCGGTGCTTGGCGACCCGCACCGTGACGATCGCGTCGCCGGGTGCCGTCCCGCGACCGGCCGGCTGACCCTGGCCCTTCAGCCGGATGGATTTGCCGTCCTCGATCCCCGCCGGGATCCGGATCTCAAGCGTGCGGCCCGTCGGCATGCTGACGCGCGCCTCCGTTCCGTGGACCGCCTCCCCGGGCGTCACGGTCACGACGGCCGCGACATCCTCGGCCTTCGCCGCCGCGCCGCCCTGGCCGGCGCGGCCGCCGGCGCCGAACAGTTCGGAGAAGATGTCGGTCGGGTCGATCCCGCTGCCGCCGCCGCGAAACGAGCGCGAGAACGGAGAACTGCCCGCGTCGGCGAAATCGTTGGAGCCGCCTCGGCCGCCTGCACCGAATCCCTCGAACCCGGTATTGCGGGGCTTGCCGTCCGCTCCGATCTCGCCTCGGTCGAAGCTCGCCCGCTTGGCCTCGTCGCCGACGATTTCGTAGGCTTGGTTGATCTCCGCGAAACGGTCCTTGGCCTTGGGGTCCTTGCTTTGGTCCGGATGGTAGGCCTTGGCGAGCTTGCGAAACGCCTTTTTGACGGCGTCCGTATCCGCCGTCCTGGCGACACCCAGGACTTCGTAGGGATTGCGCATTCTTCTCAAGAGCCCGTGACGCGCGTCCGCCCGCGACGCGGCCCGGACGCTTCTTGTCTCACGCGGGAATGTGGGCGTTCGGGGCCGGATCGGCAAGCGTCGCCGTCTTGCCGCCTTCGGTGACCTTGGCCACCGTCCACTCGCCGCTCCCGTCGCGGCAGGCCGACCCGCTCACAGCCCGCTCGGGATGCCCGCTCGCGCTGAGCCGCGCGCGAAACGCCCGGCAGATTCTGTCGCCCTCGGGCTTGGGCTGTGCCGCGGCGGTGAAGCTGCCCTTGGCTCCCGTGGCGGGATTGGCCCAGGCCGCCAGTGCACCATTGCCTTGCGGGTCCAGCGCCACCGCCAGGGCGGCCTTGGCGCGACGCCAATCCTCCTGGTCGAGGTCGGACGACAGCGATCCAGCTTCGCGGTCGATACTGCCGGTCGGCGTGCGATCGTTGGTGAGGCTCGCGATGGGGAAAGACAGCGCGCAGCCACTGGTCAACGGGGCGGCGCCACCGCACATAAGCAGCGCGAGCGCGGTCCTGATCCGCGATCCGGCGATCGTTCCGCGGCAGGTGTCTCGCGCAGGCTCGTGGTTGATCGGCTGCTTGAGATGCACGGTCGCGACCCACGCTTCACACGGTTGATTGAAGGATCGTAAGGTGGACCCCTTAATTTCGAGTGACTTCACCGAGCGCGACGACCCTTGGACATTGTTCGAGGACTGGTTCGCGGAAGCCTCGGACAGCGAGCCGCGCGACCCCAACGCCATCGCGCTCGCGACAGTCGATCGCGACGGCCTGCCCGACGTTCGGCTCGTCTTGATGAAGGGCCGCGATCAGCGCGGCTTCGTGTTCTACACGAACTCCGAAAGCGCCAAGGGACGCGAACTGGCCGACAATCCGCGGGCCGCCTTCGTGCTTTATTGGAAATCCCTGAACCGCCAGATCCGCGTGCGCGGCAGGATCGAGGAGGTTTCCAAAGCCGAGGCCGACGCGTATTTCGCGAGCCGCTACCGCGGCAGCCAGGTCGGGGCCTGGGCCAGCCGCCAGTCGCGCCCGCTCGATCGGCGCGCCACGTTCGAGGCCGAGATCGAGACGACCGAGCGACGCTTCGAGGCTGGCGACGTGCCCCGCCCGCCGCACTGGAAGGGTTACCGCGTCGTCCCCTCGGCCATCGAGTTCTGGCAGGACCGTCCGTCCCGTCTGCACGACCGCATCACGTTCTCCCGGTCCCACGACGATCAAGGGTGGGCGAAACAGCGCCTCTACCCGTGACGCTGGCGAAGCCTCCGTTCGGCTGGCATAAGGCGCTGCCCGCCGCTCCATCCGGACAGCCGGTTCAGGTCCCGCCCCCATGACGTTCACTTCCGGTCCATCGAACGCACCGCGGCGCGTCATGCTGCTGACGGGTGCCTCGCGCGGGATCGGCCACGCGACGGTCAAGCGGTTCTCTTCCGCCGGCTGGCGCGTGATCACCTGCTCGCGGCACGCCTTCCCGGAGAACTGCCCCTGGGAGATGGGGCCCGAGGACCACCTGCAGATCGACCTGGCCGACCCCCACCGGACGCTCGAAGCCATCGGCGACGTGCGCCGGCGGCTTCCCGGCGGACGGCTCGACGCGCTGGTCAACAACGCCGCCATTTCGCCCAAGCTGCCCGGCGGCGGCCGCATGGGCGCGATCGAGACCGATTTCGCCGATTGGCAGACGTTGTTCCAG
>CAXTFJ010000008.1:30501-68131 GCA_964243405.1 uncultured Lichenihabitans sp.
GCCCGAGCCCGGCATGCTGATCGAGACCCCGGCGCAATGGGAGGCCCTCGACGTCCCCGGTCTCGCCCTGGCGCTCGACACGGGCCATTGTCTCGTCACGCAGGAGATCGAGCCCGCGGACGCGGTACGGCGCTGGGGCGCGCGCCTCGGCACCGTCGAGACCGACATCGCCGACTGGAAAAATGTGTTCCAGGTCAATTTTTTCGCGCCCGTCATGCTGGCGCGCGGGTTGATCGCGGAGCTGGAATTCGCGCGGGGTTCGGTCGTCAACGTCACTTCGATCGCGGGATCGCGGGTCCACCCCTTCGCGGGAGCGGCCTATGCCACGTCCAAAGCCGCGCTCGCCGCGCTGACGCGCGAGATGGCCTCCGACTTCGGGCCGCGGGGCATCCGCGTGAACGCCATCTCGCCCGGCGAGATCGACACCGCGATCCTGTCGCCCGGTACCGAGAAGATCATCGAGCACCTGCCCCTGCGCCGCCTCGGCACGCCCGAGGAGGTCGCCAAGGCGATCTATTTCCTCTGCACCGAGCAGTCGAGCTACGTGCACGGGGCCGAGATCCACATCAACGGCGGCCAGCACGTATGAGTCTGGCGCCGGGCCGCGCCTACCCGGACCGTCCGATCCTGGCGGCCAGCGTCGCCGTGTTCCGCGACGCTCGCGTGCTGCTGACCGAGCGGATCAATCCGCCGGCCGCGGGTTGTTTCTCGCTGCCCGGCGGCGTCGTCGAGGCTGGCGAGACGCTGGAGGCCGCGGCCCTGCGTGAACTGGCCGAGGAGACGGGTGTTCAGGCCCGCATTCTCGGGTTCAACGGGCATGTCGAGGTCATCGGACGCGACCCCGAAGGGCGGGTCGAGCGCCATTTCGTGGTGGCCTCTTTCGTGGCCGAGTGGGTGGCGGGCGAGCCTTGCGCCAGCGCCGAGGTCGGCGCGCTCCTGTGGGCCGGCCTCCCCGACCTCGATCGCCTACCGCTGACCCCCGGCCTGCGCCCGCTGCTCGACCGGGCGGCCGCCCGCTTCGGGCCGTGGCGCGCCGATGTCGTCTAAGCATGGCCGCATCCTCACGCGAGGAACCGTTCTCGCTGGCTGTGTCGCGACCTGGTCCACGGCGGCCCTTGCGCAGGCCGCTCTGCCCCGCGTGCCGCCCCTGCCGCCCACCATCCCCCAGCAGTCACCCGCGCCCCAGCCCTCACCGCCCGCGCCGACCGTCGCCCCGTTCGACGCGCCCCTCGACCGGCTGGCCGAGATCCTGGGCACGCTGTCCTACATGCGCGACCTCTGCGGCGAAGGCGACGGGACAGCCTGGCGCGACAAGATGCAGGCGCTGATCGACTCGGAGGGGAGGACGAGCCCACGCGTCGCCCGGCTGGCAGGCAGCTTCAATCGCGGGTTCAAAGGCTATCAACTCACCTACCGGACCTGCACCGCGTCCGCCCAGGCGGTCATCGGACGGTCGCTGGACGAAGGTGCCCGGATCGCCAAGGACCTTTCGGTCCAGTTCAGCGTCGAGTGAAGCAGCTTAGGGCGTCGACCCGGCCTGAATCCGCGCTTTCAAAGCCGACGCGTTCCAGCCCATCCATGATTCGTCCTTGTCGGCGACCACCACGTAGCTGGCCGGACCCGACGTCCAGGACAGCGTCGACCCCTCGGGCGTAGACCCGGTCTCGATGCCGGTCCGGCCCGTTCCGGACGCGCGGGCCACGTAAAGACCGAGCCGTCGGCCGTCACCTCCGTCGTACACGAGAAAGGCGGCCGGCCCGGCTTCGCCGGGGGTCGTGCGGCCACCCAGCAACGTCCAGCCCTGCTCGCGCAGATCGGGTGCGCGGACCGGGAGGCCGGCACGGCGCGACAGCCAGCGTTCCAGTCCCGGCTGGTCCAGGGCCGTCATCTCGACCGGGTGGGTCGGGTCGAGGGCGAAGGTATGGAAGGCGTCCACGGCCCGCGCGATCGGGTCGTCGTCCGCCATGTCGGTGCCTCTCATCTCGCTCGTCAGGGCGGGACTGGGCAGCAGGGTTCGCGCGGCCACGACGGCTAACCCGCCCGCGGCGACGAGGACCACGGCCGTCGCAACGGCTCGGAAGCGGCCGCCGCGGCGCTTTTCCGCCGGCGGAGGAACGAACCGCGCCACGCGAGGATGCGGCGCCCGCTCCGACGCAAGGCCGTTCGACCCTGGCTGGTCCGCCCGGGCCTCGTCCCGCTCGAGCGTGAGCTGATCGAGCCGCAGCCAGAGCGGCACGGGCTCGGCGGCCGTGCCCGCGAAGGCGCCGCGAAGCGCTTCGTTCTGACGTGACCAGAGCTGCACCCGGTTGGACTGGTCGGGGTCGGTGGCGAGATGCCGCTGAAAGGCCGTCCGCCGATCCTCGTCCAGACGATCGTCGACGTAGCGAAGGGCGTCAATGTCGCCGAAAACCCGCTGCACGCGTTTCATGATTTGACCAGACGCAGGTGCGCGGCGGAGCGCGACGCCCTTGTGCCGCCGCCCCGTCCGGACCACAGCCCGTGGCCGAGCTTGTCGCGCGCCTGCACCAGGCGGGTGACGAGCACGCCGACCGGCAAGCCGAGAGCCTGGGCCGCGATCGGGTAATCGAGCCCACCCAGCACCACCAGGATCAAACCCTCGCGCTCGTTCAGCGACAGCCCGGCGAACAGGTCGTCGCGATGCGGATCCTCGCTCCCGGTCGCGGAGGCGGCCGGTCGTCCGGACCCCGACGGCACCGGGTAGCCCGGGGCCGACCGGCGCTCCGCCACCGCGGAACGCATGCGGGACCGGTTCGACCCGACCAGCCTGGAGAACAGCCGGACGGCCACGTCCTCGCCCGACCAGATGCGTTCCGTACTCAAGGCGTGGGTCAGGCAGTCGTGGACCAGATCGTCCGCTTGCTCCCGTCCTTCAGCGAGCGCGCGGGCGCACCGCCGAAGCGTGGGGATCAGAGCCTCGATCTCCCGCCGGTAAGACCTCGTGGTCACGTCCCGCCCCTGCCGCTCGCGCTTCGCTGGATTATTAACGAAACATTAAGCGAAACCAAGCGCCTTGCCTACGGTTCCTCACGGGCGAACACGGCTTTTTGAATGCCGGTTCCAAACGCTTTCCAGGACGGCGAGGACTGGAGTACAGAGCACGGTCACGGTGAAGCAGGATGGTCCGGCACAAGGCCGGTCCAGAGGTCGGGTGAACGATGAAGGACGAGCAAACCACGTCGGGCCATGCCCGGCCCGGCATTCTGGCCGGCAAGCGCGGACTCGTCATGGGCGTCGCCAATAACCGGTCCATTGCCTGGGGCATTGCCAAGGCGGCCCGCGACGCGGGTGCGGAGCTCGCCTTTACGTTCCAGGGCGAGGCTTTGGAAAAGCGCGTCCGCCCGCTTGCCCGCGACCTCGACGCGGCCGTGGTGGGCCATTGCGACGTCACCGACGCGGCAAGCATCGACGCCGTGTTCGCCGCCGTCGGGCGGCTGTGGGGCAGTCTCGATTTCGTGGTCCACTGCATCGCCTTCTCGGACAAGGACGAGTTGACCGGCCGCTACGTCGACACCACGGCGGAGAACTTCTCGAAATCCCTCCTGGTGTCCTGCTACTCCTTCACGGCGGTCGCGCAGCGGGCCGAGAAGCTCATGCCCCAGGGCGGGTCGATGCTGACCCTCACCTATTACGGCGCCGAGAAGTGGATGCCGCACTACAACGTGATGGGCGTCGCCAAGGCCGCGCTGGAGGCCAGCGTCCGCTACCTCGCGGCCGACCTGGGCGAGAAGGCGATCCGCGTCAACGCCATCTCGGCCGGCCCGATCAAGACGCTGGCCGCGTCCGGTATCGGCGACTTCCGCTACATCCTGAAGTGGAATGAATACAACGCTCCCCTGCGCCGCACCGTGACGATCGAGGAGGTGGGCGAGAGCGCGACCTTCCTGCTGTCGCCCCTGTCGCGCGGCGTCACGGGCGAGATCCTGCACGTCGACGCGGGGTACCACGTGGTCGGCATGAAGAGCCCGTCCGCCCCGGACCTGACGGTGGTGGGGAAGGACTGAGCGCGACGCCGCCGTCCGGCGGACGCGGCGCGCCGGCCGCTCGGGCGCAGGATGCGATACGGCCTGATCTTCCAGGAGCGGCCGGATTCGATCGCCGGTCGGTGCCGCCCTTCCTCTTCATCCGCCACGGCGAAACGGATTGGAACGCCGAGGGTCGGCTGCAGGGACAGCTCGACATTCCCTTGAACGCCACCGGACGGAAGCAGGCGACCGAGGCTGGGCGGCGCGCCGCCGCTCTGCTGCGCGCGCGGGGCCGTGATCCCGCCGCCGTGCCGTTCGTCGTCTCGCCGCTCGGGCGCACGCGCGACACGGCCGAACGCGTCCGGACCGCCATGGGACTGCCTCCCCACGGCTACGGCACCGACGACCGGTTGAAGGAGTTCACCTTCGGGGCCTGGGAAGGCCTGACGTGGCGGGACCTCGCGGTGCGCGACCGGCCGCGGCTGACCGCGCGGCGGCGCGACAAGTGGCGGTTTGTCCCGCCGGACGGAGAAAGCTATGCCATGCTGGCCGAGCGCGTCCGGCCTTGGCTCGCCACCCTCGAAGAGGGCAGCGTGGTGGTTTCGCACGGCGGCGTGGCCCGCACGCTCATGGTGATGCTGGGCGGCCTGTCGACGGAGGCCGCGCCCGAGACGGAGATCCTGCAGGGCCGCGTGCTCTGCTTCGAGAAGGGCCGCTATCGCTGGACCTGAGCCATTCACGGCGAGTTCAGCGACAGTTCGGCATGGTCGAGCTCCTGTTGCGATGGGTGTGGCAGTCGCCTATGTGCGGGCGAGTCGGCCGTACCGGACCCGCTGCGGTCCCGGATCGTTGAGGAAGGCCTGGCGCAAGCCGCCGGGGTTGGAATGGCGGCGCCCATGTCGATCACCCACACACGTTCCGAGCCCGCCCTCGCGCGGCCCGACGCCGCCCGCCCGCTCAGCCACGAGGCGCAGCCCGCGCGCGCCTCCGGTCCCGTCCGCCCCGACTTCCTGCGCGACGAACTCCTCGCCGAAGTCTTCGCCGCCACCGCGGCGGCCCGGCCCGACGCCGTCGCGCTGCGGTCGGGGCGCTTCACCCATACCTACGCCGAGGTCGACGCGCTCGCGACCGCCCTCGCGCGCGGCCTGCTGCGCCACGGGCTGCGGCCCGGCACGGTCGCGGGCCTGTGGATGCCGCGCGGCCCGGAGCTGCTGATCGCGCAGGTCGCGATCGCCAAGACCGGGGCGGCCTGGTTGCCCTTCGACGCCGACGCGCCGGTGGACCGCATCGCCACCTGCCTGCTCGACGCGGACGCCCTCCTGCTGCTCACCGACGAGGCGTTCCGCACGAAGGCGGGAGAGGCAATGCCCTGCCCGGCGCTCGCCGCGAGCGAACTCGCGGACGCCGCCGACACGAGCCCCGTCGACGCGCGGGCGCTCGGCGCCTCGCCCGACCACCCCGCCTACCTGATCTACACCTCGGGCTCGACGGGCACGCCCAAGGGCATCGTGATCACCAACCGCAACATCTGCCACTACCTGCGCTCGGCCAACGACCTCTACCGCATCGAGGCGTCGGACGTGGTCTTCCAGGGCGCCTCGGTCGCCTTCGACCTGTCCATGGAGGAGATCTGGATCCCCTACCTGGTGGGCGCGAGCCTCGTGGTCGCGAGCGCCGCCACCCTGGGCGACGCCGACACGCTGCCGGACCTGATGGCCGCCGCGGGCGTCACCGTTCTCGACACCGTGCCGACGCTGCTGGCGCTCGTGTCGCGCGACATCCCCACGCTGCGGCTCATCATCCTGGGCGGCGAAGCCTGCCCGCCGGTGGTGGCCGAGCGCTGGTGCCGCCCGGGGCGCCGCATCTACAACAGCTACGGCCCGACCGAGTCGACCGTGGTGGCGACCGCCGCCGAACTGAAGGCCGGCGAGCCCGTCACCATCGGCGGCCCCATCGCCAACTACACCTGCGCGGTGGTAGACGAGAGCCTGAAGCTGCTGCCCCGCGGCGTCGAGGGCGAGCTGGTCATCGGCGGCCCCGGCGTCGCGCGGGGCTACCTCAAGCGCGACGCGCTGACGGCCGAGAAGTTCGTCGCCAACCCCTTCGGCGATGCCGACGCGAACCCGACGCTCTACCGCTCGGGCGACGCGGTGGTGATGGACGAGGCGGGCCGCATCAGCTTCCGCGGCCGCATCGACGACCAGGTCAAGATCCGCGGCTTCCGGGTGGAACTGGGCGAGATCGAGGCGCGGCTGGCGCAACTGCCCGGCGTGGCGCAGGCCGCGGTCGTCCTGCGCACCGACGACGGGCTCGACCAGCTCGTGGCCTTTCTCGTCGCGGAGCGCGGCACCGATCCCGCGGCGCTCGATCCCAAGGTCCTGCGCGCCGCCCTGCGGGCGGAGCTGCCGCCCTACATGGTGCCGAGCCGCTTCGAGCGGATGGCCGATCTGCCGCGCCTGTCCTCCGGCAAGGCCGACCGCAAGACGCTGAAGGCGGCACCGCTCACCGCGCCGACCACGGTGGAAGCGCAGGAGGAACCCCGCACCGCCACCGAGGCGGCGCTGCTCGACGCCGCCCGGCAGGTGCTTCCCGCGCAGGCGATGCCTTTCGACGCCGACTTCTTCACCGACCTCGGTGGCCATTCCCTGCTGGCGGCCCGCTTCCTGTCGGTGGTCCGGCAGACGCCCGCGCTGGCGACGCTCACCTTGCAGGACATGTACAAGCTGCGCAGCCTGCGGGCGCTGGCCGCCTCGCTGGACGCGCGCGTGACGACGGGGGGCGGCGGCGCCCCGCGCGACCTCGGCTTCGTCAAGCCCAGCCTGCGCCGGCGCTTCCTGTGCGGGCTGGCCCAGGCCGTGGCCCTACCCTTCATCATCTCGCTGATGACCTTCCAGTGGCTCGGCGTGTTCATCTCCTACATGCTGCTGACCGACAGCGACGCCACCTTCTTCGAGGAGGCCGTGTCGCTGATCGGCATCTACGTGCTGATCAACCTGGTGACGATCGCGATCGCCATCGCAGGCAAGTGGCTGATCCTCGGCCGCATGAAGCCCGGCCGCTACCCGCTCTGGGGCGTCTACTACTACCGCTGGTGGCTGGTGCAGCGGCTCGTGTCCCTCACCCATCCCAAATGGTTCCAGGGCTCGCCCGTGATGCGCTGGTTCCTCCAGGCGCTGGGGACCTCCGTGGGGCGCAACGCCATCATCGGCGACATCGACATCGGCGCCTTCGACCTGCTGTCGATCGGCGAGAACGCCAGCATCGGTGGCAAGGTCAAGTTCAACAACGCCCGCGTCGAGGGCGCGACCTTCGTGGTCGGCGAGACGAGCGTGGGCCGCGACAGCTACGTGGGCACCTCCTGCGTGCTCGAGGACGACGTGGCGGTGGGCGAGGGCGCCGAACTGCGCGACCTCACCGCCGTGGCGGCCGGGGGCCGCGTCGGCGCCTGGCAGGTGTGGGACGGCTCGCCCGCCCGCTACGTGGAAACCGTGTCGCCCGACTCGCTCGACCGATTGCCCTGGGCGTCCGGGTCGCGACGGGGCGTGCAGGCGGCGCTCTACGTCGTCATGCTGCTGGTGAT
Organism: uncultured Lichenihabitans sp.; assembly: GCA_964243405.1. Taxonomy (GTDB): domain Bacteria; phylum Pseudomonadota; class Alphaproteobacteria; order Rhizobiales; family Beijerinckiaceae; genus Lichenihabitans. Next base: position 38,065 of record CAXTFJ010000008.1, read on the forward strand.
CCCGCCCCTCGGGCTGCTGCCGACCTTTCCGGCCTTCTGGGTGTTCGACCAGCTCGACACCTGGATGGACGTGCCCGACGTCGACCGCTTCACCTATTGGGCCTCGCTCCCCGTGCTCGCCTGGCCCACCGCCTTCGTGCTCGTGCTGCTCACGGTCGCCTTCATCGCGGTCATCCGCTGGGTGGTGCTGCCGCGGGTGACGGAAGGGCGCAGCTCGGTCCATTCCTGGTTCTACGTCCGCAAATGGCTGGTGGCGCTGGCGACCGAGATCACGCTCGACACGCTGAGCTCGCTCTTCGCCACCGTCTACATGCGCGGCTGGTACCGCTTGATGGGCGCGCGCATCGGCAAGGACGCGGAAATCTCCACCAACCTGTCGGGCCGCTACGACCTGATCGACATCGGCGAGAAATGCTTCATCGCCGACGAGGTGGTGCTGGGCGACGAGGAGATCCGGCGCGGCTGGATGATCCTGCGCAAGGTCAAGACGGGCGCCCGCGTGTTCGTGGGCAACGATGGTGTGATCCCCGTGGGCTCGATCATCCCCGACGGCGCGCTGATCGGCATCAAGTCCAAGCCGCCCGCCAATGAGGCCATGGCGCCCGGGGACACCTGGTTCGGCACGCCGCCCATCAAGCTTCCGGTGCGCCAGCGCTTCGACGGCGGTGGCGCCAACTGGACCTACGAGGCCCCGCGCTGGAAGAAGACCATGCGCGCGGTGTTCGAAGCGATCCATATCTCGCTGCCCACCATGCTGTTCGTGACCTTCGGCACGTGGTCGGTCGAGCTCATCGGTCCCCGCCTGCTGGACGGCCGGTACACGCAGGTGACGATCCTCTTCGTGCTCGTGTCCACCCTCATCTCGCTCGTGATGACCGCGGTGGTGATCGGCGTGAAATGGGCCACCATGGGGCGCTACGAACCCACGGTGCAGCCGATGTGGTCGTGGTGGGCCATGCGGACGGAAGCGGTCGCGGTGATGTACTGGGGACTGGCGGGCAAGGTCCTGCTCGACCACCTGCGTGGCACGCCCTTCCTGCCCTGGGTGCTCCGCCTGTTCGGCGCCCGCTTCGGCGAGGGCGTCTATATGGACATGACCGACATCACCGAGTTCGACTGCGTGAGCGTGGGCAGCTTCGCCTCGCTCAACGCGCTCTCGGCCCTGCAGACCCACCTCTACGAGGACCGCGTCATGAAGGTGGGCCGCGTGAGCGTGGGCGAGGGGGTGACGGTGGGGGCGGGCTCGACCGTGCTCTACGACACCAACGTCGGCGACTACGCCCGCCTCGGGCCGCTGACCCTGGTCATGAAGGGCGAGGCGATCCCGGCCCATTCCGAGTGGGAGGGATCGCCCGCCGAGCCGAAGACGATGGCGGCGGCCCTAGAAGCCAAGGCCGCCTGATTCTGGATGGTGCCCTTCTCCCGCTCCGCGGGAGAAGGTGGCCGAAGGCCGGATGAGGGAAACTCGACCACGCTCGCCTCGTCCTCCGCGGCCTTGCCCCGCGGGCGCCATCGGCTAAACCAGCCCCATGTCCCACAACAGCTTCGGCCACCTGTTCCGCGTCACCACCTTCGGCGAGAGCCACGGGCCGGCGCTCGGCTGCGTAGTGGACGGGTGCCCGCCCGGCCTGCCCCTCACCGAGGCCGACATCCAGGGCTTCCTCGACCGCCGCCGCCCCGGCCAGTCGCGCTTCACCACCCAGCGGCGCGAGCCCGACCTCGTCAGAATCCTGTCCGGCACCTTCGCGGACGGCCCCGACGCGCCGTCGCTCACTACCGGCACGCCGATCGCGCTGCTGATCGACAACGTCGACCAGCGGTCCAAGGACTACGGGGACATCAAGGACAAATACCGTCCCGGCCACGCCGACTTCACCTACCAGGCGAAATACGGCTTGCGCGACTATCGCGGCGGTGGCCGGTCCTCGGCGCGCGAGACGGCGGCGCGGGTGGCGGCGGGCGCGGTCGCCCGCAAGGTGATCCCCGGCGTGCGGGTGCGGGGCGCGCTGGTCCAGATGGGGCCGCACGCGGTCGACCGGAGCCGCTGGGACTGGGCCGAGGTCGACCGCAACCCCTTCTTCTGCCCCGACCCGGAGGTCGCGGCCCTGTTCGCCGACACACTCGACGCCGTCCGCAAGGAGGGCTCCTCGCTGGGCGCCGTGATCGAGGTCGTCGCCGAGGGCGTCCCGGCCGGATGGGGGGCGCCGCTCTACGGCAAGCTGGACGCCGATCTCGCGGCGGCGCTGATGGGCATCAATGCCGTCAAGGGGGTCGAGGTCGGCGACGGCTTCGCGGCTGCTAGCTTGCGCGGCGAGGACAACGCCGACGAGATGCGGCGCGGACCGGACGGGGCGCCGGTGTTCAGCTCCAATCACGCGGGCGGGGTACTGGGCGGCCTGTCCACCGGTCAGCCGATCGTGGTCCGCTTCGCGGTCAAGCCCACCTCGTCCATCCTGGCGCCCCGCCTGACGGTGGACCGGACGGGGGCCGAAACCGACATCGCGACCCGCGGCCGGCACGACCCCTGCGTGGGCATCCGCGCCGTGCCGGTCGGCGAGGCGATGGTGGCCTGCGTGCTGGCCGACCATTTCCTCCGCCACCGCGGGCAGGTCGGCGGCTGATCGCTTCAAGCGCCCATCAGCATTCGCACGTGGGCCGAAGCCGACGTGCTCAGTCCGTCCAGGTCGTAGCCGCCCTCCAGGATGGACACGATGCGCCCACCGCAGCATCGCTCGGCCACCTCCATCAACGCTTCCGTGACCCAGGCGAAATCCTCGGCTTCGAGCGCGAGCTGGGCGAGCGGGTCGCGCCTGTGCGCGTCGAAGCCCGCCGAAAGCACGATCAGGTCGGGCATGAAGGCCGCGAGGCGCGGCAGGATCGCGCCCTCCATGGCGGCGCGGAACGCGATGCCGTCATCCCCGGCCCGGAGCGGGGCGTTGACGATCGTGTCGGCGTCGCCGCGCTCGCTCCTGGCGCCTGACCCGGGGTAGAGCGGCATCTGGTGGGTCGAGCCGTAGAGCACGCTCGGGTCGGACCAGAACACGTCCTGCGTCCCGTTGCCGTGGTGCACGTCGAAATCCACGATGGCGACCCGGCCGGCGCCGTGCGCCGCCTGCGCGTGCCGGGCCGCGATGGCGGCCGTATTGAAGAAGCAGAAGCCCATCGCGGTCGTGCGTTCCGCGTGATGGCCCGGCGGGCGCATCCCCACGAAAGCGTTGCGGCACTGCCCCGACGCCACCAGGTCTACCGCGAGGCACGCCCCTCCGGCCGCCCGGTCGATGGCCTCCCAGGTTTCCGCGTTCATGGCCGTGTCGGCGTCGAGCCGGACCATGTCGCGGCCCGTCGGCCGGACCGCCCGGAGCGCTTCGACGTAGGCTGTGGGATGCACGCGCTCGATGGCGGCCTGCTCGGCCGGCGGTGCCTCGTGTCGCGACAGCGTGTCGAAGTCCGGCTTCGCCAGCGCAGCATGGAGCGCCCGCATGCGGTCCGGCCGCTCGGGATGGCCCGCGCCCATGTCGTGGGCCAGGCTGGCCGGATGCGTGATGAGCGCGGTCGTCATGGCGTCTCTCCGAAGCGCGTCGTCGCATCCAGGCCAGTTGTCGCATTCCGGCCACGCGCGCGGCTTCTCGCGGCTGCCGGTATCGGCGGCCCTGGTCAGAATGGTGAACGCAGCCTTAAATAGCCGCGAAGGCCGTTTGATCCTTCCGAGGGCTGTTCGATGACGTGGGCGCGGGTGGGTTTCGTTGTGCTGGCGGCCTCGGCCCTTGGCGGTTGCCAGTACGCCTCCGTGCCGGATCCGCAATTGTCGGCGCTGGATGCGCAATACCTGTCCGAACTCCCCAAGGTCCAGAAGGGCGATCTCAACTTCGAGCGCTACGAGGTCGACGACGAGACCGGGCAGCCGCCGGGCACGATCGTCGTGGAATCCAAGAAGAACTTCCTGTGGTTCGTCCTGCCGAACCACAAGGCCATCCGCTACGGCGTGTCGACCGGCACCGAGGCCTACGGGTGGACCGGAACCGCGACGGTCAAGCGCGTGGCCGAATGGCCGCGCTGGTTCCCGCCGGCCGACATGGTCAAGCGCTGGCCGCACCTCAAGCCCGTGGTCGACATGGGCGGATTGCCGGGCGGCGCCAACAACCCGCTCGGCGCCCGCGCGCTCTACCTCTACGACCAGAACGGCAAGGACACGCTCTACCGGATCCACGGCACCAACGAGGAGGAGGAGATCGGCCGCGGCGTGTCGTCGGGCTGTATCCGCATGCGCGACATCGACGTGATCGATCTTTACAGCCGCGTCCACCTCGGCACCAAGGTCGTGGTGCTCTGACGATCCTGGGCCGAACGCTCATGTCGTAGGGCGTTTCCGCAGGTTCGGGGTTGCGACGCGAATATCGGTGCTGGTGAGACGCTTCAAAACGTGCCCCGTCGCATTGGCCGGCCGACTGGGGCGGCCTCGTTTCGCCGGTTTGCGCAGCCCGGTGACGATGCCAAGAAGTAACTAATCCGGATTGGGCGTTTCGCGCTTTAACAAACCAGTCATCGCGATTCTTGGCGACACTAAGGTTCAATTTACTGTGCGAGGATTTACGTTCCGACAAGATCTTGTTTGCTGATTGTTGACGCTGGTCTTTCTTGATCTTCCATAAACCAGTCCTGTTAGGACGCTGGTGCGAAGCGGGGGACAAGATCGGCGTCAAGGAGGCTCGGACCTCCACCGCCGCGGCAAGCGGCGCCCTTCAGGATCAGAGGCGTCGAATGTTTTCTCCCGACCAGGCCCAGCCGATGCCGTCACGGCTCCCCGTGCAGGCTCCCGACCGCCGCGCCGACGGCCACGCCCGGTCCGTATCGCTGAGCCGCGACACGGTCCGTATCGACCGCACGGTGCGCGGCATCGCGATGCGGGTCGCGGTGCCGGTCAGCGCCTACGAGGGCGTGGCCCTGACGCTGGACGCCGACGCGCACGGCGCCCTGGCCTACCGCCTGCAGCTCATCCACGCCGACCGCGACCTGTCGGTGGCGCTGGAGGAGGCGCCCGACGATCACGACATCGTGGCCGACTGGCGCCTGTGGAGCCGGTTCTTCCGGCTCCCCGCCCTCGTCGAACGTCAGCCGGGCGCCATCGAGCAGGCTGAGCCGGCGCTGGGCGCATTGCTGCTCGGCCGGGCCACGCCCGACCGCCGCGTCAAGCGCAGCAAGCGCCGCCCGCGCTTCCTCCAGCGCCGCAAGATGGGGCGCCTGGGCGAGACGCCCGAGGTCCACGCCGGCGAGCGCGAGATCATCGCGCGAAGCTGAGCGCCGCTCCCGTGGCACCCACGACCGTGGGCGGCTACCGTCGGCCGAACAGCCGCTCGATATCCGCGAGCTTGAGTTCCACGTAAGTCGGGCGGCCGTGATTGCACTGGCCCGACCCCGGCGTGCGCTCCATGTCGCGCAACAGGGCATTCATCTCGGCCGGCACGAGCCGGCGGCCAGCCCGCACCGAGTGGTGGCACGCCATGGTGGCGAGCAGTTGATCGAGACGCCGCTCCAGCGGCGCGGTCCCCCGGCCTTCGGCCAGCAGCGCCGCCACGTCGCGCACCAGCCGGTCCACATCGCAGCCCACCAGGGCCGCCGGAACGGCCTGCACCGCAATTGCACCGGGCCCGAAAGGCTCCAGCCCGAGCCCCAGCCCGTCCAACGCGCCCGCGGCCTCGAGCAAGTCGCTCCGTGCGCCATCGTCCAGCTGCACGACCACGGGCACCAGCAGAGCCTGCGAAGGGATCCCCGCTGCCGCGCGGGCGGCCTTCATGCGCTCGTAGACGAGCCGCTCGTGAGCGGCGTGCTGGTCCACGATCACCACGCCGTCCGCCGTCTGCGCCACGATGTAGGTATCGTGCAGCTGCGCGCGGGCCGCCCCGAGCGGTGCCCCGAGGTCGTGGCCGGGCTCGGCGGCCTCCTGCCGCGCCTGGGGCGGGAAGAAGGGCTCGTCCAGCTCGGCGAAACCCGTCGGTCCCCCGAGGTCGGACTGCGCTGCTTCCGCGAAGCCTCGCGGCGCTGATGGTGACGCGCGCCAGTCCCAGTCGAGCCGCGGGACCGCGTTGGTGGGGACGGACCGCGACGGCAGCGCGATGGCGCCGAGCCTCACCCCTCCCGTGCTGGACGCGCGGTGCAAGGCGCCCGCGATGGCCTCGCGGATGGCACCGATCAGCAAGCCGCGCACGAGACCCGGATCGCGGAAGCGCACCTCCGCCTTGGCGGGATGGACGTTGACGTCGACGAAGCGGGGATCGCAGGTCAGGAACAGGGCCGCGACGGGGAAGCGGTCGCGCATCATGTGGTCTGCGTAGGCGCCCGCCACCGCGCCCATCAGTAGCCGGTCCCGCACCGGCCGGTCGTTGACGAACAGGAACTGCGATTCGCGGTTGGCCCGATGGAAGGTTGGCAATCCCGCGAAGCCGTCCAGCCGGACGCCGTCGCGGGCGGCATCGAGGGGAAGCGCGTTGATGCCGAACGCGTCGCCCAGGATCTGGGTCAGGCGCGTGAGCCGGCCCTCGGCCCCGTCCGCGCAGGGGAGGTAGTCGAAGCCGGTCAGCAGGTCGCCGCCGAGCGCGAAGCGGATCTCCGGCCGCGCCATGGCGATCCGGCGCACCGTTCGGGCAACCGCCTGCGCTTCCGCCCGATCCGACTTCAGGAACTTGAGCCGCGCGGGCGTGGCGCCGAACAGCCCGTGCACCTCGACGGTCGTGCCCGGCTGCCGCGACGCGGGGACGACGGGCCGACGCACGCCCGCGTCCACGGTGATACGGTAGGCCGAGGCACCGGCCCCGTGCGGCCGCGACACCACGTCGAGCCGCGCCACAGCGCCGATGGAGGGCAGGGCCTCGCCGCGGAAGCCGAGTGTGGCGATCCGGCCGAGGTCGCCGTCGCCGAGCTTGGAGGTCGCGTGGCGTTCGACCGCGAGGTCCAGGTCCGCGGCGCCCATGCCGGCCCCGTCGTCCACGACGCGGATCAGCTCGCGGCCACCTGCCGCGACCGTGACGTCGATCGAGCGGGCGCCCGCGTCGACCGCGTTCTCGACGAGTTCCTTGACCGCCGAAGCCGGCCGCTCGACGACCTCGCCGGCCGCGATGCGGTCGATGAGGACGGGATCGAGGCGACGGACCGGCATGGATTGTCTCGTGGCGGTTACTCAGTTCGTTCCGTTGATTCGACGCTGCTCTGACTGGCGGGCGGGAAGCATTCGGGTCGGCGGATCGCCTCGCCCGGAAGCTCAGGCCGCGACCGGGCGGCCCACCATCGTGACGAGCAGCTTGCCGTCGCCGAACAATCTGCGGCCCACGCGCTTCGCGTCGGCGAGCGTAACCGCGTCGATCATGGCGTTGCGCTCGTCGAGGTAGCCCACGTCGAACCCTTCCAGCTGCAGGTGGACGAGCTGGCTCGCGATCTTGGAGGACGAGTCGAAGCGCAGCGCGTAGGAGCCGGTCAGGTAGCGCTGCGCCTTGGCGAGTTCCTCGGGGGAAGGACCGTCGGCCGCAAGCTTGGCGATCTCGTCCTCGATGACCGACAGCGACTCGGCCGCCCGCTCGTTCTTGGTGGAGGTGCCGCCGGAGAACAGCGCGCCGTGGTCGAAGGTGCCGAGCTGGGAATAGACCGAATAGGCGAGCCCGCGCTTCTCCCGCACCTCCTTGAACAGCCGCGCCGAGAACACGCCGCCGCCCAAGATGTGGTTGAGGATCACGGCCGCCATGTGGTCCGGGTCGCGGCGGGCGATGCCCTGCAGGCCGAAGCGGATCGTGGTCTGGGGGATGTCGAGGTCGACCACCTCGCGCGCGCCGCCGGCCGCTACGGTGACGTCCGGGATCGCGCTCAGCGCGGCCCGGGCGGGCAGGGCGCCGAATGCCTTGTCCAGCAGGGTCCCGAGCCGGGTCGCGTCGATCGCACCCACGACCGCGATCTTCAGGCTGTCGCGGGCCAGCTGGGCGCGGTGGGCGGAGATCAGGTCCTCGCGCGTGATCGCCGCGATCGACTCGATCGTGCCGCGCACCGGGCGTCCGTAGGCGTGGCCGGAGTAGGCGGCCTCGCGCCACGCGCGGCCCGCGAGCGCGTCGGGGTCCTTGAGGTCGCGTTTCAGGCCGGCCGAGATCTGGCCTTTCACCCGCTCCACCGCGTCCGCGTCGAAGCGGGGCAGGGTGACGGCGAGCCGCAGAAGATCGACCGCCGCGTCCACGTGCTTGGCGAGCGTCTTGACCCGGCCGGCCAGATGGTCGCGGTCGGCGGAGAAGGAGATCTCGATGGCCCTGTCGTCCAGCGCGCGCTGGAACGCCGCGGCGTCGAGGTCGCCCGCACCCTCGTCGAGCAAACTGGTCAGCGTCGCGGCCGTGCCCGCGCGACCTTCGGCGTCCTGCGCGGCCCCACCCCGGAAGGCCATGTCGAACGCCACCAGCGGAACCGCGTAGTCCTCGACGAGCCAGGCTTGCACACCGCCCGGAGACACGACCTTCTGGACGGTGTCCGCCCGCGACGTCGGCCTGGTTGTCACCATCGATGTCATTGCTGCTGTCCGAAAACGCGACGCGGGGTCACGGGCCCGCGCGGGCCCGCGCCCCAGCTAGGGAAAGAGGATCAGGCGACCTCGTCGGCGACGAGAAAACCGGTCACGGCGCGGCGCTTGAGAAGGTAGGTGGCCGCGACAGCGCGGACCGCCTCGGCGGTGACGGCCTCGATGTCGGCGGGCCACCGCTCGACGGCTTCCACCGTCAGGCCGGTGGCGAGCGCCGCTCCGTACCAGCGCGCGAGCGAAGCCTGGCTGTCCTGCGCGTAGACCGAGTCGGCGACGAGGCGGGTCTGCGCGCGGACGAGGTCGGCCTCGTCCGCGGGCGTCGCCGCCATGTCGCGGATGGCGATTTCGATCGCGGCGTCGAGCGCTTCCAGTGTCACGTCGGGAACCGGGACGGCCCACACGTAGAGGCGCGTCTCGTCGAGCGCGGTCCCCATGTAATAGGCGCCCGCCGCCACCGCGAGCTTCCCGTCGAGCACGAGGGCCTTGTAGAGCACGCTGGTCGGGCCGCCGCCCAGCAGGTGGGCCATGACCTCGAGCGCGGCGGCCTCGTTGTTCCGCCCCGTCGCGTAGGAGGGCACCATGTAGAGCCGCTGGACGCTCGGCTGCTCGACCTTGTCGTCGGCGAGCGTCACGAGGCGGTGCGCGCGGGGCTCGGGTTCGTGCGGGCGGACCCGGATGGGGGCCTCGCCGCGGGCGGGAACCCGGCCGTAGGTGTCACGGGCGAGGCTCTGCACGTCGTCGGGTTCCACGTCCCCCGCCACGACGAGGATGGCGTTCTCTGGCGTGTAGAAGCGGTGATAATAGGCGAGCGCGTCGGTCCGGCCGAGGCCCTCGATCTCGTGCCCCCAGCCGATGATGGGCGTGCCGTAGGGGTGGCGGGCGTAGAGCGCGGCCTGCATGGCCTCGCTCAGCTGCGAGCTCGGGTCGGTGTCGGTGCGCATGCGGCGCTCCTCCAGCACCACGTCGCGCTCCGGGTCCACCACCTCGTCGCTGAGCACGAGGCCGGTCATGCGGTCGGCCTCGAAGCCCATCAGCACGGGCAGGTGCTCTTTGGCGGCGCGCTGGAAATAAGCCGTGTAATCGTTCGACGTGAAGGCGTTCTCCTGTCCGCCCAACTCGGCCACGACCTCCGAGAACTCGCCCTGGGGATGTTTGGCGGTGCCCTTAAACATCAGGTGTTCGAGGAAGTGGGCGATGCCCGATTTACCGGCCGGGTCGTCCGCCGAGCCGTTGCGGTACCAGACCATGTGGGTGACGACGGGAGCCCGCCGGTCGGGGATCACCACCACGTCCATGCCGTTGTCGAGGCGGGAATGGACGACGTGCGGGACTTGCCGCCCGTCCCCGGGTGAAGCCGGCGCGCTCGGGGTGAGGCCGGGAGCGGTGGACGGGACGGCGCTGGCGAAGGGCATGCGGGGCCACGCGGGATGAGAACGGGAACGGCCGCGCCCCGACCACGTTCGAGGTTCGGCCGCGGCCCGCGTCCGCCGATGGGCGGCCCGCGGTACCGGGACGTCATGTCAATGTGAGACTTGTCACCCGATTGTCAAAGGGCGGCGGCGAAAACGCTCAGTGAACGGTGCGCAGCAGGCGGCCGAGCTTGTCCACGATCTCGTCGATCTGCGCTTCGGTGATGATGAGCGGTGGCGTGAGCGCGATGGTCTCGCCGGTGATGCGGACCATCAGGTTCTCCTCGTGGAAGGCGCGGTCCATGATCGAGAAGGCGCGGGCCCCCACGGCGTCGGGCTTGGACGCGAGGTCGATGGCGGCCACCATCCCGATCGAACGGATGTCGAGCACGTTGGGCGCGCCGCGCAGCGAGTGGATCGCCTCCCCCCACTTGGGCTCCATCGCCTTGGCCCGGGCGAACAGGTCCTCGTCGCGGTAAAGATCGAGGGTCGCGAGGCCCGCCGCGGCCGCGAGCGGGTGGCCCGAATAGGTGTAGCCGTGGAACAGCTCGATGGCGTGGTCGGGCCCGCGCATGAAGGCGTCGTAGATGTGCTTGCGCGCGATCACCCCGCCCATCGGCACGGCGCCCGAGGTCACGCCCTTGGCGAAGGTGATCATGTCGGGCACCACGCCGTAGCGCTCGGCCGCGAAGGGCGCGCCGAGGCGGCCGAAGCCGGAGATCACCTCATCGAAGATCAGCAGGATGCCGTATTTGTCGCAGATGGCGCGCAGCCGCTGCAAATAGCCTTTGGGCGGCGGCAGCACGCCCGTCGAGCCCGCCATCGGCTCGACCACAACGGCCGCGATGGTGGAGGCATCGTGCAGGCCCACGATGCGCTCGAGGTCGTCGGCCAGGTGCGCGCCCCATTCGGGCTCGCCCTTCGTGAAGGCCTGGTGCTCGCGGCTGTAGGTGTGGGGCAGGTGGTCGACGCCCGCGAGCATCGAGCCGAAGTGCTTGCGGTTGGACACGATGCCGCCCACCGAGATGCCGCCGAAGCCGGAGCCGTGGTAGCCCCGCTCGCGCCCGATCAGCCGCTGCCGCGATCCTTCGCCGCGCACGTTGTTGTAGGCGATGGCGATCTTGAGCGCCGTGTCGATCGCTTCCGAGCCGGAATTGGTGAAGAACACGTGGTCGAGGTCGGCGGGCGCCAGCGCGGCGATGCGGGAGGCGAGCTGGAAGGCCTTGGGATGGCCGAACTGGAAAGTCGGCGCGAAGTCGAGCTCGGCCGCCTGCTCCTGGATGGCCCGCACGATCGGCTCGCGGGTGTGGCCCGCGTTGGCGCACCAGAGTCCCGCTGTGCCGTCCATCACGGCGCGGCCCTCCGGGGTGTAGTAGAACATGTCCTTGGCGCGCGCGATCATGCGCGGGTTCTGCTTGAAGGCCCGGTTGGCGGTATAGGGCAGCCAGAAGGCGTCGAGGTCGTTGGGGGCTTCGGGTCGGCGGGCGGCCGCGGAGAAGGGCATGGCGCTCTCGGGAACGTGACGGGAATTGCTCTGGGCCGCGACCCTAGCGCATGGTGCCCGTCGCGCAAGCCGTTCGGCGCCTCTACCCTTCGCGCACCGCTTCGGCGTCGATCTCGATCAGCGAGCCCGCGTGGCTCAGGGACACGACCTGCCGAACCGCGAGCGCCGGGCGGAGGCCGCCCAGGCGCGCCGCCGCCACCGCAGCCACCAGGCCCTGCGAGTCCGCGAAGGTCACGAAGGCCGCGATGCGGACCACGTCGTCGCGCGTGAGCCCTGCGGTCGCGATCAGCCCCGCGAGGGTGTCGAACGCCTGTTCGACCTGGGCCGCCTCGCCCTCGGCCAGGCTGCCGTCGGGTCTCAGGCCGGGCAGGGCGGAAACGACCAGCCGCTTGTAGGCCGGGCCGGTCAGCACGGCGTGGACGGTGCGGCTGCCCGCGGGTGCGGCGTCCGTCGTGGAAAGGAAGCGGGGCATGGCGGTCCGGGGCAGGGGTGATTCGCGCCGCGCCACTGTGGCCCCCGCCCCCCGCCGCAGGAAGCCCCGCGCGTTGACCCTCCGGGCCGGCGTCACTAGGGTCCGGCCGCCTCCAAGATCACCTCCAGCAGCGGACCTCCATGCCCACCGGCCTCGACCCGAGCCGGTCCTTCCAGGACCTGATCCTCACCCTGCAGCAGTTCTGGGCCGCCCAGGGCTGCGTGATCCTCCAGCCCTACGACATGGAGGTGGGGGCGGGCACCTTCCATCCGGCCACCACGCTGCGGGCCCTGGGGCCGCTGCCCTGGCGGGCCGCCTACGTGCAGCCGTCGCGGCGGCCGAAGGACGGCCGCTACGGCGAGAACCCCAACCGGCTGCAGCACTACTACCAGTTCCAGGCCATCCTGAAGCCGTCGCCGCCCGACCTGCAAGACCTGTACCTCCGCTCGCTCCATGCGATCGGCATCGACCTCGCGTTGCACGACGTCCGCTTCGTCGAGGACGATTGGGAAAGCCCGACGCTGGGCGCCTGGGGCCTGGGGTGGGAATGCTGGTGCGACGGCATGGAGGTGAGCCAGTTCACCTATTTCCAGCAGGTAGCCGGCGTGGAATGCGCGCCCGTCGCAGGCGAACTGACCTACGGGCTGGAACGGCTCGCCATGTACGTGCAGGGCGTCGAGAACGTCTACGACCTGAACTTCAACGGCCGCGAGGGCGACGAGCGGATCAGCTACGGCGACGTGTTCAAGCAGGCCGAGCAGGAATATTCGCGCTTCAATTTCGAGCACGCCGACACGGCCCTGCTGTTCCAGCATTTCCGCGACGCCGAAGGGGAGGCCAGGCACCTGCTGGAGGCGGGCGAGGCCGGGGAACGCCACCTCATGGCGCTGCCTGCCTATGACCAGACCATCAAGGCCTCGCACCTGTTCAACCTGCTCGACGCGCGCGGCGTGATCTCGGTGACCGAGCGGCAAAGCTACATCGGGCGCGTGCGGGACCTCGCCAGGGCCTGCGGCGCGGCGTGGCTGAAGACGGCGGGCGGCGGGGCCGCGGCTACCTGAACTCGACGACCCGTTCGCCCGCGTCCAGCGCCGCGATGATCTGCGGAAGGATCTCGGATAAACGCACCCATAGAGGGCCGTTGCCGACGTTTCCGACCCTGAGCCAGAGCAATTGAGGGCCAGCCCGGGTTCGAAGGCACAGCGTGACGAAGTCCTCGTCCTTGCTGATGATCGTCATCTCGCGGTCGGTCGCGATCTGCCAGATGGCGAGGTCGGTCGCGTCGACCAGACCGAGGTCGACGACGTGGATCGCTTCGTACCCCGCCTCGACGAGCTGCTTTGCTAAACGGGGAGGAAGCTGCGCATCCACGAGGAAGCGCCGCGTCATGCAGCCCGGATCACCCGGTGATCCACGGCCAAGGCGGCGTAATGCAAGGCCGCCCGAATGTCCGGTTCCTCAAGGTAGGAGAACTCCGACAGGATCTCGCCGAAGGTCATCCCGTCCGCCACCATCGCGACGACGTCGGACACGCGAACGCGCAGGCCCCGGAGGCAGGGTCGGCCTCCGCAGACGGCCGGGTCAACGGTGATCCGGTTGAGGAGGTCGGGCTGCTCCTGCATCTCGCCTCCCTGACGATGGTGATGCGCCGACGCTCGCGCGGTGATCATGCCTACCACGGCCGGCGTGACATTCCGAGCCCGTCCTTCTACCAAGCCGGCCACTCCCCGCGCGCCCGAAGCGAAACGCAATGCCCGACCTGCTGCTTGAACTCTTCTCCGAGGAAATCCCGGCCCGCATGCAGGGGCAGGCCGCGGCCGACCTGCAGCGGCTGGTCACGAACGCCCTGGTCGACCGCGGCCTCACCTACGAAGGCGCGCAGAGCTTCGCCACCCCCCGCCGCCTCGCGCTGCACGTCGTGGGCCTGCCCGCCCGGCAGCCCGACACGCGCGAGGAGCGCAAGGGGCCGCGCGTGGGGGCGCCCGACGCCGCGATCCAGGGTTTCCTGAAGAGCGCGGGGCTGGCCTCGCTCGACGGCGCCACGGTCGTGAGCGACCCGAAGAAGGGGGAGTTCTACGTGGCGGTGATCGAGCGGCCGGGTCGGCCCACGCCCGACGTGCTGGCCGAGGTGCTGCCCGCTGTGGTGGGCAGCTTTCCCTGGCCGAAGTCGATGCGGTGGGGCCGCGCCTCGGCCGGTCCGGAAGCGCCGCGCTGGGTGCGGCCGCTGCAATCCATCCTGTGCACCTTCGGCTCGGACACGGAAGAGCCCGAGGTGGTGCGGTTCTCCGCCTGCGGGATCGAGGCGGGCGACACCACGCGCGGGCACCGCTTCATGGCGCCCGCCCCGATCCGCGCGAGGCGCTTCGAGGACTACGCCGCGGCATTGCGCGACGCCCACGTGGTGCTCGACCCCGAGCGGCGCAAAGCCATCATCGCCCACGACGCGCGCGACCTCGCCTTCGCGCAGGGTCTGGAGGTGTTGGAGGACGCTGGCCTGCTCGACGAGGTGGCCGGGCTGGTCGAATGGCCCGTGGTGCTGATGGGCCGCTTCGACGAGGCTTTCCTCGACATCCCCCCGGAGGTGATCCGCGCCACCATCCGCGCCAACCAGAAGTGCTTCGTGGTGCGGGGCGCGGACGGCAAGCTCGCCAACCGCCTCCTGCTCACCGCCAACTTGGCGGCGCGCGACGGCGGCGACGCGATCGTGGCGGGCAACGAGCGGGTGGTGCGGGCGCGGCTGTCGGACGCGAAGTTCTTCTGGGAATCCGACCTGAAGGTGCCGCTGGCCGACCGGGTGCCGAAGCTGGACGCGATCGTCTTCCACGAGAAGCTCGGCACGCAGGGCGAGCGGGTGAAGCGCATCGCGGCGCTGGCGCGGGACTTGGCGCCGCTGGTGGGCGCGGACCCGGACAAGGCGGAGCGGGCGGCCACCCTTGCCAAGGCCGATCTCGTTTCGGAGATGGTTGGGGAGTTTCCCGAGTTGCAAGGTCTGATGGGTCGCTATTATGCGACGCGGCAGGGGGAGGATGCGAGTGTCGCGACCGCGGTGGAGGACCATTACAAGCCGCAAGGGCCGTCCGACCGCGTGCCGACCGATCCGGTCGCGGTCGCGGTGGCTTTGGCTGACAAGCTGGACACGCTGGTAGGGTTCTGGGCGATCGACGAGAAGCCGACGGGGAGTAAGGACCCTTACGCACTCAGGCGGGCGGCGCTGGGCGTGATCAGGACGGCAATTGAGAACCAGTTCCGGTTCGCCCTCTTACCCGTGTTCGATCGGCATGTTCGAACCATCAATCAAATTTCTGAACAGCCGAACAGTTACGAAGTCGAGCGCCTGTCTCCGAGCCACAAGCGACTCAGCTTGCGAGATGATTTTGTTGAGAGTTTAGGCAGAGATCTCCTCGCCTTCTTCGCCGACCGCCTAAAAATCTATCTTCGCGACAAGGGCGCACGGCACGACCTCATCGACGCCGTCTTCGCGCTGCCCGGCCATGACGACCTCATCATGGTGGTCCGCCGCGTGGAGGCGCTCGGCCGCCTGCTCGATACCGAGGATGGCCGGAACCTGCTGGCAGGCTATCGCCGCGCCGCCAACATCCTGCGCGCGGAGGAGAAGAAGGACGGGGCAGGGACGTTCGAGGGCGCGCACGATCCGGACCTGCTGCACGAGCCGGAGGAGCGGGCGCTGGCCGATGCCCTTGCCCGCGCCGGGGAGGACGCGATGGCCGCGGTGGACCGGGAGGAGTTCGAGGGCGCCATGCGGGCGCTCGCGACGCTGCGACCCTCCGTGGACGCCTTTTTCGAGCGGGTCACGGTGAATGCTCCCGACCCCGCGCTGCGCCTAAACCGCCTGCGCCTGCTGGGCGCCCTGCGCCGCACCACGCTGACGGTGGCCGACTTCTCCAAGGTCGGCGGCTGACCGAGACCCGGATTGTTTGCCGAGGTCCTCCGCCCTCTGGCGACGTTACGATCCGTTTACGTGCCGGCCCGCGAAACCGCATCGCATTGATACGCGCGGAAGCAGACATGTCGGGGACAACCTTTCGGTGTCTCGACGATGTACGACGATCAGAATCAAACGGCCGGCAAGGCCAGTCCGCACGATGCGGCCTTCGTGGTCGGCCAGGACGGGGCGGGCCACTGGCTCGCGTTGGAAACTCACGGCCTGGCGGGGGGGCTGTTCAGGACGCAGCGGGACGCGCTGCGCTTCGCCGCCTTCGAGACCGAGGGCCGGCCCGGGTCTGTGGCGCTGTCGGCCACGCCCCTCACCTTCCGGGTCTGACATGGCCATGCTCGCCCGCCCGGACGCTTCGTCTCCTTCATCCGCGGCTCGGGCCTGGTCCTCGCTCGACCGGGTCGGGACCGACCTGGCCGCGGCGCTGCGGCTCCTCGCGGAGCGGAAGCGGCAGACCCTTCCCCTGTCGCTCGACTTCGCCCGCGACCTCCGGACGATCCGCCTCCTCGACGACCTCGCCGGTGACGCCCCGCACCTTAGCCCGCGCGTGGCCCTGCTGCACGAATCGATCCTCGCAAGCGCTACCTTGGCGCGGACCTATGCTCGCCATCGGGTCCGGCTGCTGGACGCCGTTGGCGTCGCCTATGTCCCGGTCGACGCCGACGACCTCGTCCGGTGGCTGGTGCGCCAGGTGGCCGAGCTGGCTCGCCGCGACCGCGAGGCCGGCACCATCGCGCGCCCGCAAGGCGCAGGCGTGCGCTTCGTGCTCGACCTGAGCGCCGGCTTCAGCATCGTGGCGCCCCTGATGGCATTCAGGCAGGGCCGGGTGGCTTCGGCGCAATGGCACGACCGCGCCTTCGCGGCCAGCCACAGGCCCCTCGACGCGACACTGCAGGCGCTCCGGATCCGCGCCGGGGGGCGGAGTGGTCCCGTCCCGAGCGCGGACATCGCTTTCGTGCCGGCCGGAAGCCACGACACGTGCCACGTGACGGTCGCGGGACAGCCCGGTCAGGAGTTTCCGCAGGTGGGTGGCACGCTCGCCGTGGTGCCGCGCGGGCAGGCCTGCGACGTCCCGCTCATCCCGTCGGCCATCGGCGACCCCGTTCTGTCCGTCGCGCTCGCCGCCGCCATGCTAGCCTTCGGCCTCGCGTGCCTCACGCTCTGGTCGACCCTGCGGCGGCGTTGCGTCGGGGACGAGCCTCGAAGCCTCAGGCCACGCCCTCCACGATCCGCATGTCCCGGACCGCGCCCCCGCCCAGCGCCTTGATGGCCTCCTGGTAGTCGGGACGGTCGTAGAACCCCAGCGCGGCCTCCAGGCTGTCGAACTCCACCACGACCGTGCGCTCCTTGACGCCGGCCTCCATGGCGCGGGCCGCCACGCCGCGCGCGATGAAACGGCCGCCCGCGGCCGCGATCGCGGTTCCCGCCAGCTTCGAATAGGCCTGCAGCTTGGCTGGCTCGGAAATCGAATGATACTGCGTCACCATGTAGGCCTTGGGCATCCCGGTTCCCTTTATTCGAGGTCGAGGGGCGCGAGCCCGGTCGGTGTTCCGTCCGCGCCAAGCGTGATCTTCTCGATCCGCATCTCCGCGTCGCGCAGCAGGCCTTCGCACCGTTTCTTCAGCGCCTCGCCCCGCTCGTAGATGGCGATCGACTCTTCGAGGGACACGCTGCCCTTCTCCAGACGGGTCACGATCTCCTCGAGCTGGGCCAGCGCCGTCTCGAACGGCAGCGCGTCCATCTCCGCGCGGCTCGCGCCGCCGTTCGCGGGTTTTTCGCTCACCGTGCAACCTCTCCCGACGCGGACACGTACCTTGGAGGTGGAAGGTAGACGATCGGAGGATCGATGTCACAGGGCGGGGCGGTGCCGGACGACGACCGCGTGCCGAACGATCGGGCCGTGCCGCAGGGTCGGGCCGCGGGGAGTTCGACGCTCGTGAAACGCCACAGCCTCGTGGTGCGGATCACGCACTGGATCAATGCGCTGTGCCTGACCGTGCTGCTGATGAGCGGGCTGCAGATCTTCAACGCGCGCCCCCAGCTCGACTTCGGCAGCAAGACCGACTTCGACCATCCCCTGTTCTCCATCCAGGCCGACGGCGACGAGGGCGGCCCGAAGCGCGGCTCCGTGCAGCTGGCGGGCCACCATCTCGACACCACCGGCGTGCTCGGCCTGTCCGATGTCCAGGGGCAGCCGACCGAGCGGGCCTTTCCGTCCTGGGCGACCCTGCCCTCCTACCAGGACCTCGGGACGGGACGGGCCATCCACTTTCTGTTCGCCTGGCTGCTGGTGCTCAACGCGGTCGCCTATCTCGTCTGGGGCTTCGCGACCCGCCATTTCCGGCGCGACTTCGTGCCGACCGGCCCCCAGCTGCGCCATTTCGGGGCCTCGGTCCGCGAGCACCTGCTGCTGCGCCTTCCCAAAGGGGAGGAGGCGCGGCAGTACAATGCCATCCAGAAGCTGACCTACCTGGCCGTGGTGTTCGTCCTTCTGCCGGCCCTGGTGGTCGCGGGCTGGGCCCTGTCGCCCGGCCTCGACGCCGCTTTCCCCGTCCTGCTCGACCTGTTCGGCGGCCGCCAGACGGCTCGCTCCGTGCACTTCATCGCGGCGACCGGCGTGGTCCTGTTCTTCGTCGTCCACGTCCTCCTCGTTCTCGTGTCGGGGGTGTTCAACAACATGCGGTCGATGATCACGGGGTGGTACAACATCGGCCGGGAGCGCGAGCGCAATGCCTGATTCGTCCACCCGGCGCGGTCTGCTAGCGCGCGGAGGCGCCCTGCTCGGCGCACTGGCGCTCGGCGGCTGCGACAAGCTCATCGGCAGCGACGCCGCGCAGTCGGCCTACGGTCAGGCCGAGGCCCTGACCCGCCGGGTCCAGGAAGCCATCCTCGGCGGCCAGCAACTCGCGCGCGAATACACGGAAGCCGACCTGTCGCCGATGTTCTACGCCAACGGCTCGACCGACCCCGACGCCCCCGACTACAAGACGATGGCCCAGGACGGGTTCAAGGATTACCGCCTGGAGGTCGCGGGCCTCGTCGAGACCCCCCTGACCCTGTCTTTGCAGGACCTGCGCGAGCAGTTCCCCTTCCGCACGCAGATCACGCGGCACGATTGCGTCGAGGGCTGGAGCTGCATCGGCAAATGGACCGGGACGCCCCTGTCGCTCGTGCTCGACAAGGCCCGGGTGAAGCCGCAAGCCAAATACGTGCTGTTCCGCTGCTTCGACGCGATGGACGACGGCAGCCTGTCGGGGCCGACGCCGTTCTACGGCTCCATCGACCTGCAGGCCGCCACCCATCCCCAGACCATCCTGGCCTACGCGATGAACGACAAGCCGCTGGAGGTGAAATACGGTGCGCCGCTGCGGGTGCGCGTCGAGCGGCAGCTCGGCTACAAGATGACCAAGTATATCCGCCGGATCGAACTCGTGGACGGCTTCTCCGACATCGGCAACGGCAAGGGGGGCTACTGGGAGGACAACGGCTACCAGTGGTACGGGGGCATCTGATCGGTCTCGCGGGAGCCTTTCAGGCGAGGGGGCGGCACCCCACATCTTCCTCGACCCGACCTGCAAGGACCTGATCCATGTTCCTGTTCCGCAAGCCCAAAGCCCTGCCGAGCGCCGCCGAAGCCCTTCCCGGCCGCTCGTCGGTCATCCCCACCGCGGAGAAGCACTTCGTCAACGGGCGTCCGCTGCAGGGACCCGTGCGGGACGGCCTGGAAAGCGTGTCCTTCGGCCTCGGCTGCTTCTGGGGGGCCGAACGCCTGTTCTGGCAGGCGGGACCCGGTGTCGAGGTGACTGCGGTCGGCTACCAGGGAGGCGTGACGCCCAACCCGACCTACGAGGAGGTCTGTTCCGGCTTGACCGGGCATACCGAGATCGTGAAGGTGGTGTTCGACCCCAAGGTGGTGCCTTTCGCCCAGCTACTGAAGATCTTCTGGGAAAGCCACGACCCGACCCAGGGGATGCGCCAGGGCAACGACGTCGGCACGCAGTACCGTTCGGCGATCTTCACCACGACGCCCGCGCAACTGCGCGAGGCCGAGGCGACCGCGGCGGCCTACGGCGAGGCGCTGGCCAAGCGCGGCCTCGGACCGGTCACGACCGAGATCCGGGAGGCGCCCGCGTTCTTCTACGCCGAGGATTACCACCAGCAGTACCTCGCCAAGGTCCCCAACGGCTATTGCGGGCTGGCGGGCACGGGGGTTAGCTGCCCGGTGGGCGTTGGCGTCGCGGCCGAGTAGCGACCGCCGATCGAAGAAGGGTGGGCATGGTCGAGCGGGCGATCGAACGGTTCATCGTGGCGAGCCGTTGGGTTCTCGCGCCCTTCTTCCTCATCCTTGTGCTGGCGCTGGTGGGCCTGCTGGTCAAGACCGTGCAGCACCTCGGCGAGTTCGCGCTCCACTTCTGGACCGAGACCGAGTCGGGCGTCATCCTCAACACCCTGTCGGTGGTGGATCTGACGCTGACCGGCTCGCTGATCGTCATCGTCATCTTCTCGGGTTACGAGAACTTCGTTTCGAAGATCGATGCCGCCGGGCACACGGACTGGCCGGACTGGATGGCGGCGATCGACTTCACCGGCTTGAAACTGAAGCTGATGAGCTCGATCGTGGCGATCTCGGGCATCCAGCTCCTGGAGAATTTCATGAACATGGATGCGGTGAGCGACCGCACGCTCGGCTGGTCGGTGGGCATCCACCTCACCTTCGTGGTCTCCAGCGTCCTGCTCGCCTTCATGGACCGGATGGCGGGCGGCAAGCACGAGGCCTGACCTCGTAGCCCGCGCCAACCGCCCTGATCGGAACGGAACGCGATCCTCAACCGTGCGCGGGCGTCGCGGCCGAGGCGAGCGGCCGGAAATGGTCCACGACCGTCAGGTAGACCTCGCGCTTGAACGGGATGATCAACTCGGGCAACCGCTCGATCCGCTCCCACCGCCACGCGTCGAACTCCGGTCTGTGGCCACCTTCCGGGGTGTCGATGTTGACCTCGCTGTCCTCGCCTTCGAACCGGAACGCGAACCACTTCTGCGTCTGCCCGCGGAACCGGCCTTTCATCACCTTGCGCGACAGGTCGGTCGGCAGGTCGTAGCTGAGCCATTGCGGCACCTCGGCCAGCATGGTCACGGACGAGATGCTGGTTTCCTCCTTGAGTTCGCGCAGGGCCGCGTCCTTCGGCTGCTCGCCCGCGTCGATGCCACCCTGCGGCATCTGCCATTCGTAGCCCGGCGCCGCGTTGTCGAGGTTGCGCCGGTTCTTGCGGCGGCCGATGAAGACGAGGCCCTCGCGGTTGAACACCGCGATCCCGACGCAGGGGCGATAGATGAAGTGCATGGACGGTGAGCTCGGGTTGACATTTGGCGGCAGTCTCACCGCTTTCACGCGGCATCCCAAGCTGTTTTTTCAGCGCCGCTTCCCGACCCGGACCGGCTCGATCAGGGGCCTTCGATGAGGTGCAACCTCTGCGGCTGTCCCCGCTTCACGGACATGCCCAAGCGCCCCGCGGTTCGCTGCGAGGACTGCGGATCGCTGGAGCGCACCCGCGTATCCGCGCTCCACGTGCGCGACCTGGACCTCGCGCCCGGGTCGCGCATCCTGCATTTCGCTCCCGAACCCGGGCTGCAGGCCCTGCTGCGCGGGATCGGTGGGCCGACCTACCGGTGCCTCGACATCGATCCCGATCGCTACCCCGGTCTCGGTGCGGAAGCTTTCGACCTCTGCCGCGACGTGTTCGACCTGCCGCGCGGTGGCTACGACCTGATCGTCCACAACCACGTGCTCGAACACGTCGAGTGCAACTACACGGCCGTCTTGCTGGGTCTGGTACGAGCACTCGCGGACGGCGGCACGATGCTGTTCAGCATGCCCATTCTGCCAGGACCGTTCACGGACGAGCTGATGGATGGTACCGCGGAGGAGAAGGTCGCGCGCTTCGGCGAGATGATCCACGTCCGCCGCTTCGGGGCGGATTTCCTGCAGCGGACCATCGGCATGGTCTTCACCCTTCCTACCGACTACGACCTCACGCGCCGCTTTCCCACCGCCATGCTGGAGGAAGCGAACATCCCGCGCCACCACTGGCACCGCTACACGGGCGCGTCCGTGTTCCGGATCACCCGCACCGATGTCAGATTCTAAAGCATCTCCAACGGCTGCTTCCGGCGCGGCGGAGGGAAGGCTTGGTCGATCTCATCCAGGTCGCGTGCATCGAGTTCGAGCCCCGCGGCCCCCGCGTTGTCCTCCACATGCGCCACCGATGAGGCTTTCGGGATGGCCATGACCCGTCCCGAGCGGGTCGCGAAGGCCAGCATGACCTGCACCACGCTCGCACCATGCCGGTCGGCGACCGCCCGGAGCACCGGCGAACGGGGTAGGCGGCCCTGCTCGATCGGGCTGTAGGCCATGGCGGGCATGCCTTTCGCCTCCATCCAGGGCAGCAGATCGTAGTCCGGGCCGCGGCGGGTGACGTTGTAGAGGATCTAGTTGATCGCGCAGTTGGTGCCGTCCGCGGCCCACAACTCCTCCAGATCGGCCACGTCGAAATTGCTGACGCCCCAATGGCGGATCTTGCCCGCCGCCAGCAGCGCGTGAAACCCCTCGACGGTCTCGGCGAGAGGGATAAGACCGCGCCAATGCAGCAGGTAGAGGTCGAGCCGGTCGGTCCCCAAGCGGCGAAGGCTTGCCTCGCAGGACGCCGCGAGGTCGTGCCGCCCGGCATTGTCCGGGTGAACCTTGCTCACCAGGAACACCTGATCGCGTCGGCTGCGGATGGCCTCCGCGGTCAAGCGCTCGGAAGCCCCATCGCCGTAGATCTCGGCCGTGTCGAGCACGGTCAAGCCGAGGTCCAGGCCCCGGCGGATCGTTTCGATTTCCCTCGCCCGGACTGCCGCCCGGTCGCCGATCTGCCACAGCCCCTGGCCGAGCAGCGGAACGGCGTCCCCGGCGGGCAGCGTCAGGGTCGCGACTGCCGGAGCTTCGGCCGCGCTCAGAGCTTGACCGACCCGTGCTCGCCCGCCCTGACGGGCTCACCGGTCAGCAGCGCCTTCACGTAGCCGTAGGCCACGACCATCTTGCCGTTGGGCTGGTCCCAATACTGGGCCTCGTCGATTTTGACACTGATGACCGACACGTTGGGGTCGTCCGAACCCTTCGGAAACCAGGCGCGCGCGACCTCCGTCCAGTGCTTCTTCACGTCCACCGGGTCGGTGCTGACGCTCGCCTCGCCGCGCAGGGCGACATATGAATTCTTGCCGGCATCCGCGAAGGTCACCACCGTCTCGGAATCGTTCTCCAGGTCGTGCACCTTCCCGGAGGCTTCGCCGGTCAGGAAGTAGAGCGTTCCGTCGAAGGCCGTGTCGCTCACCGCCATCGGGCGGCTCCTGGTCTTGCCGTCGGGCCCGCGGGTCGACAGCATCGCGATCTTCAGGTCCTTGATGAGCTCCATGACCTTCTTGTGGTCGTCGCTGTTCTGACCTGCCATATTGTCCTCCGTCGTTTGCTGCGCAGCAAACACGGCCGCGGCGGTCAGGGTTCCGCCTCAGTTGCGCTCATCGGGCAGCGGTGGGATCGGCATCAGGGGAACACCGTCCTCCAGCAGCGCCTTGACCTCCTCGCCGCTGGCCTGGCCGTGGATGGAGCGCTGCGGCGCTTCGCCCTCGTGGATGCGGCGCGCTTCCTCGGGAAACGCGCTGCCGACGTTCTCCGACGTTTCAGCGATCCTGCGATGGAGCGCGCGCACCATGTCGCGCAGATTGCGTTCCTCGGGCGCCATCATGGCCACGGGCTGGGGGGCCGGGGCTGCCGGCTCCGGACGCGGCTGAACCGCGCGGCCCTGCAGGATGGAGGGCGCCATGATGGCCTTGCTGACCGCCGCGGATCCGCACTCCGGGCAGGACAGCCCATTGTGCTGAGCGAGTGCGTCGTAGGCTGCTCCGTCGCGGAACCAGCTCTCGAACGCGTGTCCGCCCTCGCACCTCAGCGTGAACTTGATCATGCAGCTCGAGCGGCTCAGGCGGTCGTCAGGAGCGGATCGAGCTGGCCGGCCTCGTCGAGGTCGTAGAGGTCGTCGCAGCCGCCGACGTGCCGATCCCCGATGAAGATCTGCGGCACCGTCGTGCGGCCGTGGGACCGCTCCGACATCGCCCGCCGCCCGGCCGAGTTGCCGGTGACGTCGACCTCGTCGAAGCCCGCGCCCTTCTTGCGCAGCAGTTCCTTGGCTGACACGCAGTAGGGGCAGAAGCGCGTGGTGTAGATGGTGATCGAGGACATCGTCGGTCGCTCATTCCGGGTTGCTTTTTATATGGCGATCGCTCCGGTCCCCGCAACCCGCGCGAAGACGAGGAGGTCCACGGAGGCCGCTCCGGCGCGCAGCAGCGCCCGGCTCGCCGCGTTCGCGGTGGCGCCCGTCGTGAACACGTCGTCCACCAGCAGCACGGCCCGGTCTCGCGCGTCGACGGCCGGCGGCACGCGGAAGGCACCCTGCACGTTGGCGGCCCGCGCGCGCCGGCTCATGCCGACCTGGGGTGCGGTGGGCTTGATGCGGTCGAGCAGGAAGGGATCGACCCGGAGCCCCGTCGCGCGGGCCACCTCGCGGGCGAGCAGCGCCGCCTGGTTGAACTGCCGCCGCCACAACCGGCCGCGGTGGAGCGGCATGGGCAGCAGGACCGGACGGTCGCCCACCAGATCGCTCGCCGCCCGCACCATGCAGCGACCCATCAGCACGGCGGCCTCGTGCCGGTCGCCGTATTTCAACCCGTGCACGAGCCGCCGGGCGACGCCGTCGTCGAAGAGCACGGCCGCCCGGGCGCGCCGGAAGGCCGGCGGTTGCGCGATGGCCTCGGGGGACAGCAGGCCCGGCCCGAGGTCGCGTTCGAAGGGGATGCCGAGCCGGTCGCAATAGGGTCGCTCGATGAAGGCCAGTCCGCGCCAGCAGCGGGCGCACAGCGCGTCGGCGCTGCCCGTCGCGGCGCCGCAGCCGAGGCAGTGCGGCGGGTAGACGAGGTCGCGGACAACGCCAGCCGCCGCCAGCAGGCCGCGCTTGGCCGACCGGCCGAAGAGACGTGGAAGAGGGACCGTCGGCATGGGCATGACCCTGGACGATAGTGGTTCGATTGCCACAGAGGAACGGTTTTCCCGCGCCCCGTCCCCCGTGGCCGACCGTCCATGCCTTACAATCGCCGCGCGGCACGCGGTTAAGCGGGGCTTGGTTCGGTCCCGATCTCCCGGTCAGCGTCGCTCAAGGGTGAGGCGCCAGTCTGGCCGCGGAGCGTGCTCAAGGACGACGGTTAGGCATGGATTTTTTCCGCAGGATCTTGCACGCGGGCATCGCGGTCGGCGTTGCGCTCGCCGCCACGTCGGGACTGGCCGTCGCGAGCCCGAGCCTCGTGATCGACGCCGACTCGGGCGACGTGCTCTACCAGGACAAGGCGACCGATCCCTGGTTCCCCGCCTCGACCACCAAGCTCATGACCGTCTACGTGGCGCTGAGCGCGGTGCGCGAGGGTCGCATCACGCTCGACACGCCGCTCATGGTTTCGGCCCGGGCGGCCGTCATGCCGCCCTCCAAGATGGGCTTCCGGCCCGGCACGCTGGTGACGCTCGACAACGCGCTCAAGATGCTGATGGTGAAGTCGCCCAACGACATCGCGGTCACCGTCGCGGAAGGCGTCTCGGGCTCGGTGGAGGCCTTCGCGGACGACATGAACGTCTACGCGACCCGGATCGGCCTGCACGAGTCCCACTTCGTCAACCCCAACGGCCTGCCCGACGAGCACCACATGAGCTCGGCGCGGGACATGGCCATGATCGCCCGCGCCCTGCTGCACGATTTTCCCGAGGAGCGCGGCCTGTTCGGCATCGGCGTGCTGGCCTACGGCGGCAAGCTCATCAACAACCACAACGGGCTGCTCGGCCGCTACCCCGGCGTGGACGGCATGAAGACCGGCTTCACCTGCGCGGCGGGCTACAACGTGGTGGCCACCGCCGAGGAGAACGGCCACCACCTCATCACCGTCATCATGGGCGCGCCGTCCACCGCCGAACGCGACCTGCGGGCCGCCGTGCTGTTCGACCGCTTCCTGCCCGGGGGTGGCCAGAGCGTCGGCAAAGTGGATTCGCTGCCGTCCAGCGACGTGATCAGCCCCTCCGACAACCACGAGACCGCCTGCGGGCGGGGCCGGCGCGTCGCCGTCGAGGAGGCCGAGGAGGACGACACCAGCCTCGCGCAGGGGACCTCGCCCGGCACCCCGTCCGCCGGGCGGCCGCCGACTCGCCTGTCGCCCGTCCGGGCGGCCTTCACGCCCGTCCGCGTCTTCATCGGGCCCGTGCCCGGCTGGACCGGACGGGTTGCCCAGGCGATCGGCGGCAGCGCGAAGGAACTGATTCCGGCACCGACGCCAACACCGATACCAAGCGCCGTGAGCGAAGTGTACGGCCGAGCCGGGCAGCAGGCTTCGGCCACCGACAGCGCTTCGGCCGGACCGGTCGAATCGCCCTTGGCCCTGGTCGGCGCGACACCCGTGGCGCCTGCCGCACTCGCGACCGGGCGCCTGGTCAAGTCGACCAAGACCCTGAGCCTCGCCACAGGCCCGAGCCGGCGTCGCGGTGCCCGCAAGGCCGTGGCTTCCGCCGAGGCGACCCCCGCAGCCACCGCTCACGCGCATCGTAAGCCCGCGGTGCACAAGGCGGCAGCGGCGCCGCCCAAGAAGAGCGGTAAGCGCGCAACGGCCACTGCCAGGTCCTGATGGTCTCCGACCCACAGGGCGAGACGGGGTCCCGTCCAGCCCGCCGCGCGCCCGAGCCGCTGCCGATCACGGTGCTCACGGGCTTTCTCGGCGCCGGCAAGACGACCCTTCTCAACCGCCTCGTCGCGTCGCCGGAGCTGGCGAACGCGGTGGTGATCGTCAACGAATTCGGCGAGGTGTCGATCGACCACCTTCTGGTCGAAAAGGCCGAGAGCGGTATGCTCACGCTCGCCTCGGGGTGCATCTGCTGCACGGTCCGGGGCGACCTCGTGGCCATGCTGGAGGATCTGCTACGGCGGCGCGACAACGCCCGCATGCCGCCTTTCGACCGCGTCGTGATCGAGACGACGGGCCTCGCCGATCCCAGCCCGGTCCTCAACGCGATCGTGCTGCATCCCTACCTGATGCTGCGCTACCGCGTCGATGGCGTGGTCACCCTGGTCGATGCGCTGCACGGCATCGCCACTCTCGACGCGCACGACGAAGCCGTCCGCCAGGTCGCGGTGGCGGACTGCCTCGTCCTCACCAAGACGGACCTGTGCCCGGACGGCTTGGCGGTCGCCGCCCTGCGGGAGCGGCTGACGGCCCTGAACCCTCTGGCCGATAGGGTGGAGGGACGGCAGGCGTCCGCTGGCACGCTGCTCGCCGCCAGCCTGTTCCGGCACGCCGACCGGATCGCCGAGCAGCCCTTGCAGGCCGACCATCACCATCATGATCACCACGGGCACGACCATCACGGGCACCACGCCCATCACGACCGCATCGCCTCCTTCGTGCTCACCGCGGATGTCCCCACGGCGGCCTCCGCCCTCGACATGTTCCTCGATCTGCTGCGGGCCGGGCACGGGCCCGCGCTGCTGCGCTTGAAAGGATTGGCCGCCCTCGCCGACGATCCCGAGCGGCCGCTGCTGCTGCAACTCGTGCAGCACTATGCGCATCCGCCGCGACGTCTGCCCGCCTGGCCCGATGCCGACCGGCGCACCCGCCTCGTAGTGATCGGCCGCGACCTCGACCGCGCCGCCGTCGAGCGGCTGTGGGCGGCGTTCGGGCCACCCGCGGTGGACCGGCCCGATGTCGCTTCGCTCGCAGTTGGCGAGCGCGGCCCCGGCCTGTTCTGAAACGCTTCACCCCCAACGCCCGCTCGGACCCGCAAGGGTCGGCTAAGGATTGGGCGCGACACTGACGAGCGATACGGCGTCCTCGCCGCGGACCGCGAGCCGTCAATGCAAGTCATCCTGCCGGCGCCGCCTCGTTCCCCGTCGCGATCCGATGCCGAGCTCCGCGTCGAAGCCCTCGACACCGCCGGGGCGGCCGCGCACCGACAGGCCTGGGCCGACCTCGCCCGGCGCGCGGTCGCGCCGGACATCTTCATCGACCCGCTCTTCGCGCTTCCCGCCGCTCGGCGCTTCCCGCCCGCTCTGCAGCCGACATTCCTGCTGGTCTGGGCGTCGTGCGGCGACGGGCAGTCCTCGCTGGTCGGCCTATGCGCGGTCCGCCCCGCCCGGTTTGGACCCGGCGTGCCCGTGACGCGAGCCTGGATGCACGAGCAGGCCGTCGCGGCCGCCCCACTCCTCGACGCGGATCGGGCCGTCGAGGCGCTTGCCGCCATGCTGGCGTGGCTTGCCCGTTCCGGACGCGGCCGCGCGGGCCTGCTCTGCCAGGGTGTGCCGCTCGACGGCCCGCTGGGGCGCGTGCTTACCGGTCCGACGGTTCCGCACGCCGTCGTCGGCGTGCGGTCGCGCGCCGTCCTGACCCGCGAGGGTGGTGGCGCCAGGGGACGCCACGCCAAGGAATGGCGCCGGCAGTCCAGGCGCCTGTTCGACCGTGGAACCGTCGCGTTCCGCTCGGCGCGTGGGATCGAGGCCGCGCGCGGCGTCCTGGAACGCTTCCTCGTCCTGGAGGCGGCGGGCTGGAAGGGGCGGCGGGGCACAGCGCTCGGCCAGAACCCGGCGCTTGCCGCGTTCGTGCGCGCCCTGGTCGGAGGGCTCGCGGGCGAGGGCCGTTGCCGGATCGACAGCCTGGAACTGGACGGCCGCCCCATCGCGATGGGCATCCTGCTTCGCAGCCGCGACCACGCCTACTATTGGAAGACGGCCTTCGACGAGGCGTTCGCGGCCCTCTCGCCGGGCCGGCAGTTCACCCTCGCGCTGACGTCGGGGCAGGTGCTTGATCCGGACGTCATCCTGACCGACTCCTGCGCACTTCCCGACCACCCAATGATCGACCGGCTCTGGCCCGAGCGGATTGAGGTCGCCGATGTCCTGGTGGGCGCGCCCGAGACCCCGCAGCACCTGATCGACCGCGCCGCCTGGGTGTTGCGCGCGGGCGGACTGTGCCGGAACGTTCTCAAGGGCGGACGGCGGACGGCGGTCGCCTGGTCCCGCCGCCTCAAGGCTGTTCTCCGACACGTAACGGCTTCGAAACCTCGGGGCTAGCGTCGACGTGGTTCGGAACCGAGGGTGGCGGGGATCGCAGCAGTCCCCGGCCACCTGACGACGGCCGGGGAAACGCCGGGCTGTTCGCTTGCACCATAAAAAACCCTATGTTACCTGACGCGCGGATTTCGGGGAGGGCGCTGCTCAAGGCTGCGGCACCAGCACCGGCTTCCTGCTTCAATCGGCGTCAGATCGGATCGGCGGCGGCCCGGCAAAGCTGACGGGCACAATCCGCGTTGGGAGAACAATCGGCTTGGCCCCTGTCGAGACCATCGTTTCCGGAATGGCCGGTCGCTACGCCTTGGCCCTGTTCGAACTTGCGAAGGACAACAGGGCGGTCGACGCGGTCGCTTCCGACCTCGACCGGTTCTCGGCCATGATCGATGGAAGCCCGGACCTCCAACTGCTCATCCGCAGTCCCGCCTTCTCGGCCGAGGATCAGACGCGCGCTTTGGGCGAGGTGCTCAAGAGCGCCGAGATCGGCGGTATCGCGGCGAACTTCCTCAAGCTGGTGGCGTCCAAGCGGCGCCTTTTCGCTGTCCGCGGCATGATCGCCGACTTCGCCAAGCTGAACGACGCCGACAAGCATGTTCGACGCGCGACCGTGACGGTTGCGGAAGCGCTGTCGGACGATCGGCTCGGTGCCCTGAAGGACGCCCTGCGCGGCGCGACCGGCGAGTCCGTCGAAGTCAAGGTCTCGGTCGACCCGGCCATCCTGGGCGGCCTGACGGTTCAGATGGGCAGCCGCATGATCGACGGCTCGCTCCGCACGAAATTGAACGCACTCCGTACCCGCATGAAAGAGGTCGGCTGATGGATATCCGCGCCGCTGAGATTTCCGATATCCTGAAGAGGGAGATCCAGAATTTCGGCAACGAAGCCGAGGTGACGGAAGTCGGCCAGGTGCTGTCGGTGGGCGACGGCATCGCGCGCATCTACGGCCTGGACAACGTCCAGGCCGGCGAGATGGTCGAGTTCGAGGCGGGCGAGCGCGGCATGGC
>CAXTFJ010000009.1:0-63127 GCA_964243405.1 uncultured Lichenihabitans sp.
TGGCGATGCCGCCCTCGTAGATGAGGTCGACGATCAGCTTCACCTCGTGCAGGCACTCGAAATAGGCCATCTCGGGCGCGTAGCCGCCTTCCACCAGGGTCTCGAAGCCGGCGCGGATCAGCTCCACCAGGCCGCCGCACAGCACCGCCTGCTCGCCGAACAGATCGGTCTCGCACTCCTCCTTGAAGGTGGTCTCGATGACGCCCGCCCGGCCTCCGCCGATCGCGCAGGCATAGCTGAGACCGAGGTCGTGCGCGTTGCCGCTGGCGTCCTGCGCGATGGCGATGAGGCAGGGCACGCCGCCGCCTTTCTGGTATTCCGAGCGCACGGTGTGGCCGGGGCCCTTGGGAGCCACCATCAGCACGTCGATGTCGGCGCGCGGCTCGATCAGGTTAAAGTGGACGTTGAGCCCGTGCGCGAACATCAGCGCCGCGCCGTTCTTCATGTTGGCGGCGAGATCGGCGTTGTAGATGTCGGCCTGCAGCTCGTCGGGGGTGAGCATCATGACGATGTCGGCCCAGCGCGCGGCCTCGGCCACGCCCATCACCTTGAGGCCCTCGCCCTCCGCCTTCTTGGCCGATCCCGACCCCGGACGCAGCGCCACGGCCACGTCCACCACGCCGGAGTCGCGCATGTTGAGCACGTGGGCGTGGCCCTGGCTGCCGTAGCCCACGACAGTGACCTTCTTGCCCTTGATCAGGTTGAGGTCGGCATCCTGGTCGTAATACACGCGCATGGTCGGTCCTTCGTGGCGAGGAGGGAAAGGATAGAGTGTGGCGAGGCTTCTAGGCTCGCGGCCGAACTGCGGCAACCCGCCTCATTCGGTGAACAGCGGGTAGAGCGAGGCCACGAGCAGCGCCGCCATGGTGTAGTTGAAGACCGCGAGGTTGCGCGGGTGGCCGAGCCAGCGCTGCAGGGCCGCGCCGAACCCGACCCAGGCGCCGCTGCAGGGCGCCGTCACCACCGCGAACACCGCCGCGATGACGAACACGCTCAGCGTGTAGCGGTTCGGGTCCGCGTAGGTGGCGCAGGCCGTCACCGCCATGATCCAGGCTTTCGGGTTCACCCACTGGAAGGCGGCGGCCTGGAGGAAGGTGAGGGGCCGCGCCCGGACGCGGCCGCCCTTGAGCGGGCCGGACCGCGCGATCTTCCAGGCGAGCCACAGCAGGTAGGCGGCCCCGAGCCACTTGAGCACGAGGAGCAGCGCCGGCACGCGCACGAAGATCTCCGCCAGGCCCAGGCCGACGAGCAGCGTCATGGTCGCGAAGCCGAGGTCGACGCCCCAGAAGTGCGGCAGCGTCCGCCGGATCCCGAAGTTCACCCCCGAGGTCATGAGCATGAGGTTGTTCGGCCCCGGCGTGCCGGAGCTGACGACGGCGAAGAGGAGCAGGGCGGGCAGGAGGGGCAGCATGGTGGGTTCCGTTCGGAGACTGCGGCGCGGGCGGCGGCTAGATCGCCTCGGGTCCGCGCGCGATCGCCGCCACTCCCGTGCGCGACACCTCCACGAGGCCGATGGGCCGCATCAGCTCCACGAACTGGTCGATCTTGGTTGGAGCGCCCGTCAGTTCGAACACGAAGCTTTCCACCGTGGCGTCGATCACCCGCGCCCGGAAGGCGTCGGCCAGCCGCAGCGCCTCGGCGCGGTTCTCGCCGCGGCCCCGCACCTTGATCATGGCGAGCTCGCGCTGCACCGACTGGTGCTCGGTCGTCATGTCGGTGACGCGGTGGACGGGCACGAGCCGCTCCAGCTGGTGGCGGATCTGCTCGATCGCCTCGGGCGTGCCCGACGTCAGGATGGTGATGCGGCTCGTGTGCTCGGCGTGCGCCACCTCGGCGACCGTCAGGCTCTCGATGTTGTAGCCCCGCCCCGAGAACAGCCCCACCACGCGGGCCAGCACGCCGGGCTCGTTGTCGACCAGCACGGACAGGGTGTGGGCCTCGGTGTTGGAACGCACCAGGACGGAGGAATAGGGCGAGGGCGGCGAGGGCGGGGGGAGGGGGGCGTTCATGGATCTGTCCTCAGGGACGGGGTTCTAATCCTTCTCCCGCAATACGGGAGAAGGTGGCCCTCGCGTCAGCGAGGGTCGGATGAGGGGACGCCCGAAGCGCCCGTCTGATCTGATCGACTGCAATGTCGCCACCGCCGAGCACGAGGTCGCCGGCGATCCGGAGGACGGTCCACCCCTGATCCTTGAACCAAGCGTCCCGCGTCCGGTCGTGTTCGCGTTGGTCAGCACCGTCATGCGCCTGGCCGTCCAACTCGACGATCAAGCGCGCCTCGACGCAGGCAAAATCGGCGACATAGCAGCCGATCGCCATCTGACGCCGGAACTTCACCTTCAGCCCTCGATCACGAAGGCTTCGCCACAGCATGGTTTCAGCCGCGGTCGTCGCCTGGCGGAGCTTGCGCGAGAAAGCGAGTTGCTCGTCTGGAACCCTGGGCGGCATGGGACACGTCCGTAGAGAGTGGTTCCCCTCATCCGGCGCTGGCGCGCCACCTTCTCCCGCAGTGCGGGAGAAGGGAGGGTTGAGAGCTACACCAGCAGCTTGCCCTTCTCGTCGACCACGCTGCCCAGGTCCGGCGTGCCCCAGTCGTCGAGCCCTTCGGGCAGCAGCATCTCGTTGTGGGCCTTGCCCGACGGGATCATGGGGAAGCAATTCTCGGCCTGCTCCACCACGCAGTCGAAGATCACGGCTTTCGGCGTATCGATCATCTCGCGGATGGCGTCGTCGAGGGTTTTGGGGTCGTCGCAGCGGATGCCGTGGCCGCCGTAGGCCTCGGCGAGCTTGACGAAGTCCGGCAGGGCCTCCGAATAGGATTCGGAATAGCGGCCGCCGTGCAGCAGCTCCTGCCACTGGCGCACCATGCCCATGTAGCTGTTGTTCAGGATGAAAATTTTTATCGGCAGGCGGTACTGCAGCGCGGTCGACATCTCCTGCATGTTCATCAGCACGCTGGCCTCGCCCGCGATGTCGACCACGAGCGCGCCGGGATGCGCCATCTGCACGCCGACCGCGGCCGGCAGGCCGTAGCCCATCGTGCCCAGGCCCCCCGAGGTCATCCAGCGGTTGGGCTCCTCGAAACCGTAGTGCTGGGCGGCCCACATCTGGTGCTGGCCCACTTCCGTCGTGATGTAGGTGTCGCGGTCCTTGGTCAGCTCGTAGAGCCGGCGGATGGCGTGCTGGGGCTTGATGGTCGTGACCGACGGCCCGTAGGACAGCGAGCGCCGCCCCCGCCAGCCTTCGATCGCCCGCCACCACGGCGCCAGCGCGCCCTTGTCGAAAGCTGGTTGCACCCTGCGCCACTCGGCCACCACGTCGGCCAGCACGGAGGCGCAGTCGCCCACGATGCCGAGGTCGACCTTGACGATCTTGTTGATGGAGGACGGGTCGATGTCGATGTGCACCTTGGCCGAGCCCGGCGAAAAGGCGTCGAGCCGGCCCGTGATGCGGTCGTCGAAGCGGGCGCCCACCGCGATCATCAGGTCGCAGTCGTGCATGACGTGGTTGGCCTCGAACGTGCCGTGCATGCCGAGCATGCCGAGCCAGTTCTTGCCCGAGGCGGGATAGGCGCCCAGGCCCATCAGCGTCGAGGTGACGGGGAAGTCGGTCAGCCCCACCAGTTCGCGCAGCAGCGCGGAGGCCTGCGGCCCCGCGTTGATGACGCCGCCGCCCGTGTAGAGGACGGGTCGCCGGGCCTGGCCCATCAGTTCCACGAGTTGGGCGATTTTATCCGCGTCGCCCTTCACCTTCGGCCGGTAGGTCTTGTGCTGGATGTCGGCCGGACCCGTGTAGAGGCCGGTGGCGAACTGCACGTCCTTGGGGATGTCGATCACCACCGGGCCGGGCCGCCCGTGCGAGGCCACGTAGAAGGCCTCGTGCAGGATGCGCGGCAGGTCCTCGACGCGTTTGACGAGGTAATTGTGCTTGGTGCAATGGCGGGTGATCCCCGTCGTGTCGCATTCCTGGAAGGCGTCGGAGCCGATCAGGTGGGTGGGCACCTGGCCCGTGATGCAGACGAGCGGGATTGAGTCGAGCAGGGCGTCGGTGAGCCCCGTGACGGCGTTTGTGGCGCCGGGCCCGGAGGTGACCAGCAGCACGCCGACCTTGCCGGACGAGCGGGCGTAGCCCTCGGCTGCGTGGGCCGCGCCCTGCTCGTGGCGCACCAGCACGTGGCGCAGGCTGTTCTGGTGGAAGATCGCGTCGTAGATCGGCAGCACCGCGCCGCCCGGATAGCCGAACAGGGTGTCGACGCCCTGGTCCTTCAGCGCCTCCACGACCATTTCGGCGCCGGTCATCGATCGCGACATGGGGTCCTCCGTTGGGGTTGGTTCGAGGAATTTTGGGCAATAAAAAAGGCCCCTGAGGGGGCCTTCGGGACAAGCGCCGGTGCGTGGGATGATCGAGGCTAACCTCGTCCCGCTCCTGGCGCCTGCGATACTACGAGAATGATCGTCACAGCTCGAACCATGGCTTCATTTGACTACCATGAGACCTAGCAGCCGCCCGGTTTCGCGTCAACAGACCCGATCAGCGGTCCGTGGGCCAATGTGAATGTTCTGAGGCCGAAGACCTCCCCCACCCGATCGCCTCCTGCCGCGCGTCGCGTCAGGACGCCTGGGTGACGAATTTCGTGACGTAGTACGGCTCCATGCCTTCGAGGCCGCCTTCCGCGCCGTAGCCGCTGTCCTTGACGCCTCCGAAGGGTACTTCCGGCAGGGCGAGTCCGAGGTGGTTCACGGTGATCATGCCGGTTTCCACCTCCGCCGACAGCGTCGCCACCGTTTTGGCCGATCGCGCGAACGCGTAGGCCGCCAGCCCGTAGGGCAGGCGGTTGGCTTCCGCCACGGCCTCGTCGAGGTCATCGAAGGGCTGCATCAGGGCGATCGGCCCGAAGGGTTCCTCGTTCATCACACGCATGCCCGCGGTGACGTCCGTCAGCACGGTGGGCGCCAGGAAATGGCCGGTGTTGCCGATGCGCTGGCCGCCCGTGGCGAGCTGCGCGCCGTGCTGGCGGGCGTCCGCGATGAGCTCCTCCACGGCGCCCAGGCGGCGCTGGCTGATGAGCGGGCCCATGCGGCTGCCGGGCTCCAGGCCGTGGCCGACCGTCACGGCCGCGGCCTGGGACGCGAAGCGCTCGACGAACTGACCGTACACCTTGCGCTGCACCAGGAAGCGGGTCGGCGAGATGCACACCTGACCCGCGTTGCGGAACTTGGCCGCCGACAGCAGGGTGCTGACGGCCTCCACATCGACGTCGTCGCACACGATCGCGGGGGAATGGCCGCCCAGCTCCATGGTGGCCCGCTTCATGTGCAGACCCGCCATCGCGGCCAGCTGCTTGCCCACCGGCACCGAGCCCGTGAACGAGATCTTCCGGATCACGGGGTGCGGGATGAGGGCGCCCGAGATCGCGGCCGGGTCGCCGAACACCAGGTTGAGGACGCCCGCCGGCAGTCCCGCGTCCGCGAGCGCCCGCACCAGGGCCGCGGCGGTCGCCGGCGTGTCCTCGGCGGCCTTCACGATCACGGAGCAGCCCGCCGCCAGCGCGGGCGCGATCTTGCGCACCACCTGCGACATGGGGAAGTTCCAGGGCGTGAAGGCGGCCACGGGGCCGACCGGTTCCTTGACGGCCATCTGGGTCACGCCGGGCGTCCTGGCGGGGATCACGCGGCCGTAGGCGCGGCGGGCCTCCTCGCCGGACCAGTCGAGGACGTCGGCCGACAGTAGGATCTCGATCTTCGCCTCGCCGAGCGGCTTGCCCTGCTCCAGCGTGAGGGCGTGCGCGATGGCGTCGACCCGGTCGCGCAGCAGCGCGCCGGCGCGGCGCATGATGTCCGAACGGGCCAGGGGCGACGTGGCGCGCCACAGGCGGAACGCGCGCGCGGCCGCCGTCAAGGCCTCGTCGAGATCGTCGGCCGTGGCATGGGCCGCGGTGCCGATCACCTCGCCGGTCGCGGGGTCGAGGACGTCCAGGGTGCGACGGTCGCCGGCATCGCGCCAGCGTCCGTCGATGAAGAGTTGGGTGCTCGGGTACATCGGACCTCCACGAAGGCGTTCGGCCTGATCGCGCGAGAACGGGCCGCGTCGGCCGCTCAGGCCGCCTTGGCGTCCAGGCGATCCATCAGGGCGTCGATCTCGTTCATGATCGGCACGAGCTTGGCCCGACGCTCGATCCCCTCTTGCCCGAGCTCGGCGAAGGTCGTCAACGGCGCCCGGACATCGCCCACCGGGTAGCCGCGCGCGGCCGCGAGGGCCTTGGAATAGCACTGGTGCCCGTAAGTCGGATGCCCTTGGGCGATGATGTGGTCCATCCTGCCGATCAGGGCCTGGATGGCTTTCGCGTCGTCGATCCGGCCCATCGTCAGGTAGTCCCAGATCCGCGACGAGGCGTGCGGGATGTAGTTGCCGTAGGGGTTCACGTAGCCCACGGCGCCCAGCAGGAAGCTTTCCACGATGCGCTCGCCCGCGAAGACGTTCATGACGCCCTGCGTGAGTTCGACGATGTCGTAGACGTAGCCCACGTCGAGGCTGGCCTCCTTGATGTAGCGCACGGTGTCGAACGCCTTGGTGAGGCGCGCCACCAGGGCCGGCCGCATCTTGACGTTGGTGGTCACGGGGTTGTTGTAGAGCATGATCGGGATCGTCACCGCTTCGGTGATCCTGCGGTAGTAGGTGAAGATCTCGTCCTCGGTCGGCGTGTAGTAATAGGGCGGCGCGATCATCAGCCCGTCGGCGCCGAGCTCCTCCGCCTCCCTGGAATAGCGGACCGCGTGGGGCGTGTGGGCGTTCATCGTTCCCACCATCACCTGCATGCGCCCCGCGCAATGCTTGACGGTCGTCTCGACGTAGCGGCGACGCTCCTCGTCGGTGACGGTCAGGAATTCGCCCGTGGTGCCCAGGATGATCACGCCCGGAACCCCCGAGGCGATCTGCCAGTCGAGGAAGCGCTTCAGGGCCACCGCGTCGATGGCGCCGCCGTCCGGCGTGAACGGCGTCACGATCACGCTGTGGCTTCCCCGGAACTGCGTCGTCATGGCATCAACCCGATCGGTCGTTGGAAGGCGCCGCCCACCGCCGGCCCGGTGAGGCGGCCGCGCGGCATGGGGGACGGCCGAAGCAGACCGGCTTTCGAGGGCGGACGGCTGCGCCGGATCTGTTCACCTGTCGAACAAAAGTTAGCATAGCGAACAGGAGCGTGTAAACACGATCCGCTCGGGCCGAGGCTTTGAACGCGCATGACGGACGTGCTGGTGATCGGGGGCGGCCTGACGGGCTGCGCGACCGCCTATTACCTGGCGATGGACGGCGTGAATGTGACCCTGGTCGAGGGGGGCGACCTCAACACCCGCGCGTCCGGCTCCAACGCGGGCAGCCTCCACGCCCAGATCCCCCACGAACCCTTCGCCAGGAACGGCGCGGCCTGGGCGGCCGTCTTCGCCCCCACGGTGGGGCTGCTCGTCCGCTCGATCGACCTGTGGCGAGAGCTGCCGGCGCTGCTCGGCGCCGATCTCGACGTGTCGCTCAAGGGCGGGCTCCTGGTGGCGGCCAGCCCCGAGGACATGGCCGTGCTGGAACGCAAGGTCATCGTCGAGCGCGCGCAAGGGCTCGACGTTGAGCTGCTCGACCGCGCCGCCCTGCACCGGCTCGCCCCCTACCTCGCGGCCGACGCCGCGGGCGGTGCGTTCTGTCCGGACGAGGGCAAGGCCAATCCGTTCGCGGCGGCGCCCGCCTTCGCGGCGGCGGCCGTCCGGGCCGGCGCCCGCATCCTGCGCCACCGTGCCGTGACGGGCCTCGCGCGGGAGGGCGACGGCTACGTGGTCGCGACCGAGGGCGGGCCGCTGCGGGCCCGGAGGCTGGTCAACGCGGCCGGAACGCAAGCCGGCGCGATCGCGGCGATGCTGGGCCTGCGCTTCGGCATCGAGGGCCACCCGATCCAGGTCACCGTCACGGAGCCCGTGGCGCCGCTGATCCCGCACCTGGTCTATTACACGGGCGAGAAGCTGACCCTGAAGCAGAACCGCGTCGGCTCGCTGCTGATCGGCGGCGGCTGGCCGGCCCGCGTGTCGCGGCACGGCCATCCCACGGTCGACCCGTCGTCGCTGCGCCAGAACCTCGCCCTGGCCATGCGGGTGGTGCCGGCCTTGGCCGAGATCCGCGTGGTGCGCAGCTGGGCCGCCGTGGTCAACGGCACGGCGGACTGGAAACCCATTTTGGGCGAAGTCGCGGGCATGCCCGGCTTCTTCATGGATTTCTTTCCCTGGATGGGTTTCACGGCGGCCCCTATCGCGGCCCGCATCGTCGCGAGCCTCGTGCAGGGACGGACCCCGCCGGTCGACATGGACCTCGCGCCGTTCCTGCCGACCTGACGGAGCGGCGGGCGGCACCGTCAGTGCCGCAGGATCTTGCTCACGAAGTCGCGCGTGCGCTGCTCCTTCGGGTCGCGGAAGATCTGGTCGGGGCTGCCGGTTTCCACGACCTGCCCTTTGTCCATCATCACGACGCGGGTCGAGACTTCGCGCACGAACGCCATCTCGTGGCTGACGAGCAGCAGGGTGATGCCGGCGCCCGCGAGCTCGCGGATGGTGTCGAGCACCTCGTTGACGAGTTCCGGATCGAGCGCGGCCGTGACCTCGTCGAGCAGCAGGATCTGGGGCCGCAGCGCGAGAGCGCGCGCGATGGCGACGCGCTGCTGCTGGCCGCCCGAGAGCTGGTCGGGATAGGCGTGCTGCTTGTCGGCCAGCCCGACCCTGGCGAGAAGCGCCGCCGCGTCGCGCTCGACCTCGTGGCGGGGCCGCTTCTTGATCGCGATGGGCGCGATCGTGACGTTGCGCATCACGTCCATGTTCTGGAACAGGTTGTACTGCTGGAACACGATGGCGGTCTTGTCGCGCAGCGCCCGCACGTCGGCCCGCGATTTATAATTGATGGCCTGTCCGTCGATCCGCACCACGCCCTCGGTCGGGGCCAGCAGTCCGACCAGCAGCCGCAGCAGCGAACTCTTGCCCGATCCCGAGGGACCGATCAGGCTGATGACCTCACCCCGGTCCACCGACAGCGCTATGTTCCGCAGAACGGGGAGCCGTCCATAGGAGCTTGAGAGGCCCTCGGCTTCGAGGTGAGGCAAGACGGACCTCCAGGTAGGAGCCCAGGCGGCTGAGCGGGTAGGACAGGATGAAGTAGCAGAGCAGGATCGCGCCGTAGACGAGGAAGGGCGAGAAGCCGCGGTTCATCAGGACCTTCCCGGTGAAGGTCAGCTCCACCACGCCCATCTGCGAGGCCAGCGAGGTGTCCTTGATGAACATCACGATGTAGGCGAAGCCCGGCGGCAGGATGACCCGCCAGGCCTGGGGCAGTTGCACGGTCAGCAGCGTGCGCCAGAAGCCGAAGTTGAGCACCTCGGCGGCCTCCACCTGCTGTTTCGGCACGGACTCCAACCCGGCCCGGATGATCTCGGACATGAAGGCGGTCGAGACCAGGCAGATCGCCACCAGCGCGATGGTGAACAGCGACACGTCGTTGTTCACGACCTGCACGGCGAAGACGACGATGAACAGGATCACCAGGAACGGGATGCGCCGGAACACCTCGACGAAGAGGATCGCGAGCCCCCGCGCCGGCAGCAGCCACACGGCCCGGGTCAGCCGCAGCGCCGCGACGCCCAGGCCGAACGCGAAGCCGAAGCCGCAGCCCAGCAGCGTGAGCGCGAGGGTGCGCCCCATGGCCTGCAGCAGGAACACCAGGGTGTAGTGGGTGAAGAAGCGCGGGGCCTGCGCGAGGATGTGCTCCAGCATCAGAACACCTTCGCCTTGACCCGGAAGGCGGATTGGCCGGCCAGCGCCAGCCCGTAGGAGGCCACGAAGGTGAGGACGATGTAGATCGCCGCCGTCACGGTGAAGGTCTCGATGCTGCGCAGGTTCGCGGTCGAGATGTTGATGGCGCGCCCCGTGAGTTCCTCGATCCCGAACACGGCCGCGAGCGAGCTGCCGAGCACCTGCCAGATGAAGAAGTTGCTGAGCGGCGCGTAGATGGTCTTGGCGATATGCGGCAGGATCACGTAGCGCATCGACTGCATCAGCGACATGCCGAGCACCTCGGCCGTCTCGAGTTCGGCCGGGCGGACCGAGATGATGCCGCCGCGCAGGATGTCGGTGAGGTAGGCACCCGCATTCAGCGTCATGCCGATCAGCACAGCCGTCAGCGGGGACAGCAGGAGGCCCGCATCGGGCAGCGCGTAGAACAGGAAGGAGATCTGCACCAGCGCGGGCGTGTTGGTGAAGAACACCACGTAGGCGTTGACCAGGGCGCGCAACGCGGGGCTGCCGTAGACCTTGGCCATGGCGCCCGCGAGCCCGATGACGGCGCCCATCGCGAAGACGAGGACCGCGATCTCCAGCGTCACGGCTGCTCCGCCCAGCAGGTAGGGCAGCTTGTCGAGCACCACCGAGAACTGGAACGTGTAGGTCACGCGGCGGCCTCGTCACGATGGCCCGAGCGGGCTTCCCTCAGCCTGCCGACATGGGGCGGTGCGCGCCACCGCGGCTTCGGCCGCGCGAGGCCGCTCAGGACGGCTCGGCCCTCAGAAATAGGGGGTCGCCACCACGGGCACGAGCATCGGCGCCTTGTACCACTTGATCCAGGTCTGGTTCACCACGTCCTGCGAGTGCATCTCGTAAAGAAGGACGTTGAGGAAATTGCGCAGGCCGTCGTTGTTGCGGGCGACGCCGATGCAGTCGTAGTTGACGAAGATCTTGTCGTCGAGCGTCTTCCACTTCACGTCGGGGTAGTTCTTCGTGAAGCTCATGAAGAAGTCGATGTTCTCGATGATGGCGTCGCCGCGTCCCTGCGCGACGGCGCGCACCGTGTCGGCGATGTTGTCGACCAGCAGCGTCTTGGCTTCGGGCAGCTTACCCTTGAGGAAGTCCACCGACCAGTTGCCGCGCATGTTGACCAGCGTGGTGTCGGGGTTGTTGAGGTCGGTCCACTTGGTGGCCTTCTCCTTGTCGGTGGTCAGCACCGCCATGGTCTCGGTGTGCAACGGCACCGTGAAGTCGATCAGCTTGGCGCGTTCGGCCGAGCGCGTCAGCGCGCCGAGCGAGATGTCGATCCGGTCGGCGACCAGGTAGGGGACGCGCTGGGCGGTCTCGGTGGGCACGAACTCGGCCTTCACCCCGAGGGCCGTGGCGATCCTGTTGCCGATGTCGATGTCGAAGCCCTGGAATTCGTTGGTGTCCCCGTAGGAGCTCATCGGCGGAAAGTTGGGGTTCACGCCGATCCGGATCGTGCCGGCCTTGATGACGTCGTCGATCGACCGCGCGTCCGCGACCCCGGTCGCGACGACGACGCCCAGGATGGCGGCGCAGGCGTATGTGGCGAGACGACCCAGCATGTCCCTCTTCCTTCAACTGATGGCCGGCGGCGCCGGTCCGTTTCGCGAGCAGCGCCACGGACGGGGGCGGGCGCGGCCAGGCTGACGACAGACATGCTGTGGCAGAAAGTCCGTTTCAGCAACCGTTTTGTTCGTATAGCGAACGGTTGTACGAAAACACCCCCGATCCCGGTCGCCGATGCCGCTCGCGTCGGCGGAATGGCCACCCCGTGGGCAGAGCGGATCAGCGCACGTAGCTGGCCCCGTTGACGTCCAGCGTCGCGCCCGACAGGTGCCGGGCCTTGCCGGTCGACAGAAACGCCACGAGGTGGCCGATGTCGTCCGGCGGCACCCATTCGCTCATCGCCAGACCCGCGCTGACCTGGGCTTCGCCGCCCTGGGTCGCGGCGAAGTCCTCCGACATTCGGGTCCGCACGACGCCGGGCGCGATCACGTAGGCCAGGAGGCCCTCGGCCGCGTAGGCGCGCGCGACGGTTTGCGCCATGGCTTTGACGGCGGCCTTGGAGGCCGCG
This sequence comes from uncultured Lichenihabitans sp., assembly GCA_964243405.1. GTDB lineage: Bacteria > Pseudomonadota > Alphaproteobacteria > Rhizobiales > Beijerinckiaceae > Lichenihabitans. Next base: position 11,902 of record CAXTFJ010000009.1, read on the forward strand.
TAGGCGATGGTGTCCGGATTGGTGACGCCGCGCTGGGCCGCCCAGGAGGACAGGGTGATCAGGATGCCGCCGCCGCGCTGCCGGAAATGGGGCACCGCGCGCCGGATCAGCCGTGCCGGGGCCAGGACGTTGACGGCGAGCGTTTCGGCCCACACCGCGTCCCAGTCCTCGTCGGGCGCCGCGAAGCCGCCGTGCCATCGCATCAGGGCCGCGTTGTTGACGAAGACGTCGAGGCCGCCCCGCCAGGCTTCGGCTTCCGCCCACAGCGCGTCCACGGCCCCCTTGTCCCGGAGGTCCGCGCCGATCAGGTGCTTGCGGTTCGGCGGAACGGCCGCGAGGGCGGCTTCGGCGCCCGCCCGGTCGGTGCCGTAATGCGCCACCACGGCCGCGCCGTTCTCACCCAGGATGCGGGCGGTCGCTGCCCCAATGCCCTTGGAGGCACCCGTGACCAGGACCGTCCTGCCTTGGAGGTCGAGCATGCGTTCCCCTTCGCGTTGGCGGTCAAAGAAAGCCCGCATCCACCGGCAGCAGGGCTCCGGTGATGCCGCTGGCGAGATCGCTGGCGAGGAACAGGGCGGCCTTGGCGACCTCCCCCTCGGTGGCGAGCCGCCCCAGCGCGTTGCCTGCCGCCATCGAAGCCAGCGCTTCGGGTTCGGGCGGGCCGGTGCGGGCCCGCGTCCTGACGCGGTCGAGCAGGGCCGCGGTGGCGATCGGCCCCGGCGCGAGGGCATTGACCCGGATGCCGCTCCGCCCGAGGTCGCGGGACGCCGCCCGGACGATCCCCAGCACCGCGTGTTTGGAGGCCGTATAGGCCATCTGGCTCGCGTGGGCCGCGACGGCATTGACGGATGCCATGGCGACGATCGAGCCGCCGGAGCGCATCGCGGGCGCGGCGTGCTTGAGGGTGGCGGCCACGCCCCGGACGTTCACCGCCATCACGTGATCCCATTCGCCGAGGTCGAGCGATGCGGTGTCGCGCCAGGGCGGCACCACCCCCGCGTTGGCCACGACGACGTCGAGCCGGCCGAAGCGCCCCATGACCGCCGCCACCGCCCCGGCGAGGGCCGCCTCGTCGGTGACGTCGCCCGCCACGGCCGGGAAGCCGGGCACGGGATCGGCCGCCTCGACCTCCGGGGCGCGGTCCAGCAGCAGGCCGGTCGCCCCCGCGTCCGCGAAACAGGCCGCGATGGCGCGGCCCAGCCCGCGCGTGCCGCCCGTCACCAGCGCGACCCGGCCTTCCAGCAACCCCGCCATGCCTGGTGTCCTCGTCGGGTGCGGTCGGCGTGGCGGCCAGCCCCTTGCGCGGGGTGCCGCCGATGCTATCACCTCTACACGCGTGCGCTGTGCGAACACAATGTGCGAATCCGATCACTTTTGACCGAGGCTCGTCGTGGATCCAGCCCGCAGCGCTCCCGTCGCGATCCTGGGGGCCGGCAGCATCGGCCTCGCGTTCGCGGTGGTGTTCGCCCGTGCCGGCGCCGCGGTGCGGCTCTACGATCCCGAGGTCCGCCAGCGCGACGCCGTGCGCGACGGCATCCTGTCCCGCCTGAACGATCTCGCCGGCTTCGGCCTGCTCGCCGAACCCGCCGAAGCGGTCCTGGACCGCGTCGCCGCGGTCGCCAGCCTCGAGGAGTGCGTGGCCGGCGCGGACTACGTCCAGGAATGCGGGCCGGAGCAACTCGACCTCAAGCGCGAGTTGTTCGCGCATCTCGACACGCTGGCCCCGCCCGCCGCCATCCTGGCGAGCGCCTCCTCGGCCATCCCCGCGTCGCAATCGGCGGGGCACCTTGCCGGCCGCGCCCGCGTCCTCGTCGCCCACCCCGGCAACCCGCCCTTCCTGATCCGGGTGATCGAGCTCGTGCCCGCACCCTTCACGGATCCCGCGGTGGTCGACCGTGCCGCGCGTTTCCTGGAGAAGGCCGGGATGGCGCCCGTGCGGGTGATGCGGGAGGTCGAGGGCTTCGTGTTCAACCGGCTGCAAGGCGCGCTGCTGCGGGAAGCCTACTGCCTCGTCCGCGACGGGGTCGCGACGGTGGACGACATCGACACCATCGTGCGGGACGGGCTCGGGATGCGCTGGTCCGTGGTCGGTCCGTTCGAAACCGCCGACCTCAACACCCGGGGCGGCATCGCGTCCCACGCGCTCAAGATGGGGCCGGCCTACGCGCGCATGGGCGCCGAGCGCGGGCAGCACGATCCCTGGACGCCCGAGCTCGTGGAGGGCGTGGCGGCCCAGCGCCGCGCGCGCCTGCCGCTCGAGCGATGGGAGGCGCGCACGGCCTGGCGCGACCGCCGCCTCATGGCGCTCGTCCGCCACCGCCAGAGCCAGACCGACGACGACGCATGAGCGACACCGTCACCATCACCTTCGATGGCAGGCCCGTGCAGGCGCGACGCGGCGAAAGCCTCGCCGCGGCCCTGACGGCGGCCGGCGTGACGGCGCTGCGCACCACGCGAAGCGGCCGGCCGCGCGGCGTGTTCTGCGGCATGGGGGTGTGCCAGGACTGCCTGGTGGAGGTGGATGGCCGGCCCAACCAGCGCGCCTGCATGACCAAGGTCGACGGCCCCCTCACGGTGTGCGCCGAGGCCCACCTGCGGCCCCTGCCTCCCCCGCGCAGCGGGACGCCTCCCACAGCCATCGGGGCCATGCGGGTCGAGCGGCCGGACGTGCTGGTCATCGGCGGCGGCCCCGGCGGCTTGTCGGCCGCGGTCGCGGCGCGCCGGGCCGGTGCGGACGTGGTGCTGCTCGACGAACGGGCGCAGCCGGGCGGCCAGTACTACAAGCAGGTCGCGGCCGAGGGCGTGACGCCGCCCGACGCCCAGCACCGCGAAGGGGCGGCCCTGATCGCGACCGCCCGAAGCCTCGGCGTCGACCTGCGGCCGGACGTGGTGGTGTGGGGGGCGTTCGAGCCGCGCGAGTTCGTGGCGAGCGGCGGGGCCGGCACGGTGCGCTTCGAGCCCGGGACCGCGATCGTGGCCACGGGCGCCTACGAGCGGCCCTGGCCGGTGCCGGGCTGGACCAACCCGGGCGTGATGACCACGGGCGCGGCGCAGACCCTGTGGCGTACGGCGCGCCGCCTGCCCGGGCGGCGGGTGCTGATCGCGGGCAACGGCCCGCTGAACCTTCAGCTCGCGGCCGAACTCGGCGGTGGCGGCGCGGAAGTCGTGGCGGTCGCCGAAGCGGCCCCGCGTCCCGCGGCCCGGGACTGGCGCACGCTGCTCGCCTTGGCGGCGGCGTCGCCGCGCCTGGTGGTCGACGGGCTGCGCTACCACGCGGCCCGCCGCCGTGGCGGGGGCGCGATGCTGCACGGGCTGGTGGTGACGCGGATCGAGCCGTCCGCGGACGGGTTGTCCGTGACCCTGGGGCCGACGCAGGGCGAGGGGATCGCGCATCGCTTCAGCGTCGACGCCGTCTGCCTGGGCTACGGGTTCGAGCCCTCCAACGAGATCCTCCGGGCGCTGGGCTGCGGGCACGACTTCGATCCCGTGCGGCGGCAGCTCGTGACCCGGCGCGACCCGGACGGCCGCACCGACCTGCCCGGGGTGTTCGCGCTGGGGGATTGCACGGGGCTCGGCGGCGCCAGGGCCGCCCTGGCGGAGGGCACCCTCGCGGGCTGGGCGGCCGCCGCCGACCTCGGGTTCAGGTCCGTTTCGGCCTCCGCGGCCGCGACGCGACGGGGGCTCGAGCGGCACCGGCGCTTTCAGCGTGCGCTCTGGGCGCTCTACGCGGCCCCGCCGTTCAACCCGGCCTTGAGCGAACCCGACACCCTCCTCTGCCGCTGCGAGGAGGTCACCTTTGGCGAGATCGAGCAGGCGTTGAGCGAGGGCCTGAGCGGCATCGGCGCCGTCAAGCGCCGCACCCGGGTCGGCATGGGCCGCTGCCAGGGCCGCTACTGCGCGTCCGTCCTCGACAGCCTCATGGCGGCCCGCTTCGGACGCGGCCGCGACGAGTTTTCCGGGTTCGCGCCGCGCGTTCCCGTCAAGCCGGTGGCGATCGAGGACCTCGCGCGCCTTTAACCGTGACCGCCCGATCGCGCCTCACGCCTGCGTGGCGCGCGTGATCCGGGTGGAGGCGTCCATCACGGCAAGCAGAACGCGGGTGCGCATGTCCTCGGGCGTGATCCGCATGCTGGGGCAGCACACGTTGAGGGCCGCCACGGTCGCGCCGGCGCGGTCGCGGATCGGCACCGACAGCGAGCGCAATCCCACTTCCAGTTCCTGGTCCACGATGGACCAGCCCTGCAGGCGCGTTTCCTCGATCAGGCCGCGGAGCTTCACCTTGGACGTCACGGTATTGGGCGTGAATTTCGGGAACTTGGCCCGGTCCAGCACGGTGTGCAGCTGGGCGTCGGGCAGGGCGGCCAGAAGGACCCGGCCGGTGGAAACGCAATGGGCGGGCACCCGGCTCCCGATGGTGATCCCCACGTTGACGAAGCGGTTCGAGTGCGCCCGCGCGACGTAGATCACCGCGTCGGTGTCGAGGACCGCTGCGAAGCACGATTCCTGCAGGTGCCCGGCGAGGTCGTTCATGATGGGCTGCGCCACGTCCCAGATGTCCATGGACGACAGGACGGAATAGCCGAGCTCCAGGACCTTTGGGCGAAGCGAGAAATACTTCCCGTCGCTGTCGCAATAGCCATCCCGCACCAGCGTCAGCAGGAAACGGCGGACGGTGGCCCGCGTCATGGCCGTGGCCTGCGCGACCTCGCTGAGCGTCATCTTCGGACGGTAGCGGGAAAACACCCGGATGACCTCGAGGCCCCGCGCGAAGGAATTGACGTAGTCGCGGTCGCTGCCCTCCGGCTCGCCGGGCCCGGCGGCCCCCGGCCTCGCGCCCTCGTCCTCCAGGGCCATCTCGGCCAGGGCCCCTTTCTTGCGCAACGCCATGCTCCCGTAAGGAAACGCCCGCGCGCCACCCGTCTCAGTCCCCCCTCAGCGTCTACAGCGAACACTTGTTCGCGTGCAACACGCCGGTCGGACCGCGGCGACGCTTCACCGTGTCGAGGCGGCAGCTCGCTACCCGAAGGGTTGCGGCGACACCACGTCCTCGCCGGGCGCTACGCCTGCCGGGCGGCCCACGACGCCGCCGTTCTTGCGCAGGTGCGCCCGCCAGGTCATGGCCCATCGCGCCGGGTCTTCCAGCGGCGCGGGGTCGATCTGGTGGATGGCCTGGTTGTGGGGCGCGGAGCGCACGAGGTCGGGGTCCGCGTGGGCCTCCTCGCACACCTTGGCCAGCACCGCGACCCAGGTGTCGATGTCTTCCTTGGACCACATCTCGCCAGCCTCGGGCGTGAAGGGCTGCGGGACGACCCAGGGCTCGTGGCTGAGCCAGAAGGCATCGATGCCGTAGTCCACCATGCGGTTCTGCACGTCGACGGCCGTGACGCCGGTCCGCTCGAACAGGGCGCCCAGGCTGTAGCGGGTCATCTCCATGCGGTGGCTCGTCTGCTCGGGATGCGAGCGGGTGACGCCGGGGATCGCGAGCAGCGCCTTTTCCATGTAATTGTTGGCCAGCACCGACAGGTCGGACGCTTCCGCCAGGCCCTCGGCCCCCATGGCGCGCGTCCAGGCGTAGGCCTTGACCACCTGCTGCACGTTGCCCAGGAACTCGCGGACCTTGCCGACGCTCTGCGGCCGGTCGTCGTCGAGCCGGAAGCCGGTCGCGTCCTTCACCACGAGCGGCCGGGGCAGGAAGGGCGCGAGGTCGGCCGTGCAGCCGTAGGCGCCGACCGCCGGACCCCCGCCGCCCTTGGCCACCCCGAACGTCTTGTGCAGCATGAACATGCAGGCGTCGAAGCCGAGCTCGCGCGCCCGGATCTTGCTCATCACCCCGTTGAAGTTGGCGTGGTCGTAGAAGCAAAGGCCCCCGGCGGCGTGCACGATATCGGTCCAGGCTTTGATCTGCGGGTTGTAGACCCCCATGTCGTCGGGGTTGTTGACCATGAGGGCGGCGGTGCGGTCCGACACCGCGGCCTTGAGGGCCTCCAGCGACGGATAGCCGTTCTCCTCCAGCTGCAGCGTGACGACCTTGAACCCGGCCGTGGCGGCCGTCGCCGGGTTGCAGGGGTGCGCCTGGATCGTCGTGATGATCTCGTCGCGCTGCCCGAGCTGGCCCCGCGCCGCGTGGTAGGCCCGCGTCACGCAGGTGTGGGTGTAGGCGGCGTCGGCCCCGCCCGCGGCCTGGAAGGCGAACCGGTCCATGCCCGACAGCTCGCGCAGGATCAGGTCGAAGTCGTGCAAGATCTGGAGCACGCCCTGCAGCGTGGTCTCGTCCTGCCGGGGGTGCAGGGCGGCCAGGCCGGGCCGGCCGGCGAGCATCTCGCTGACCCGGGGGCTGTATTTCATGGTGCAGGTGCCGAACAGGCTGACCCCCATCATGCCCATCGTTTCCTGCGACAGGTGCAGGAAGTGGCGCAGAACCTCGGGTTCGGACAGTTCGGGCAGCGCGGGCGGCGTCCGGCGCCGCATGCCGGCCGGCACGAGATCGGCCGCGTCCGGCACGGCGCCCGCCTCGGCCGGCTCGAAGGCGGGCGCCATGAAGCCGCGGCGGCCGGGAGCGCCCATCGTCATCACCACAGGCTCGTCCCAGACCGGGGCGTGGTAGCGGCGCAGGGAAGGACGGTCGCTCATCGCGCGAGAACCTCGGTCAGGGCCGCGGCGAGCCGGTCGATGTCGGCCTGGCTGTGGAGCTCGGTGACGCAGTAGAGCGCGCTCTGGCCGAGTTCGGGGAAGTCGGGCGACAGGTCGTGGCCGCCGAAGATGCCGCGGGACCGCAGGGCTGCGTTGACGTCGCGCACCGTGCGGCCGCCGTCGTAGCGCACCACGAACTCCTTGAAGAAGCCCGCGGGGAACACGACCGAAAGCCCCGGGACGGCCCCCAGCGCCTGGGCGGCGTAGTGCGCCCGCTGCAGGATGGTGGCGCCCAGCTCCGCGAAACCCTGCGGGCCGAGCAGCGCCATGTAGACCGCGTTGGCGATGGCGTGGAGGTAGACCGAGTTCCCCGTCCAGTCCTTGCCGTCCTCGCGCGAGCCGTACGAGCTCTGGTGCAGCAGGCTCAGCCCGAACCCGACCTCGCCCGGTGCGGTGGTGCCCGTGATGCTGACCAGCAGCGTGGGATATTGGCGCGCATAGCGCTCCTCGTCGCGCGAGGCGATGAAGCCGCCCGTGCCGCCCCCGCAGCTCATGGCATTGCCGAGCGGCTGCGTGGTGCCCACTACGATGTCGGCCCCGTAGGTGGGCGGAGGCGCCAGCACGCCCAGGGACAGCGGATCGACCCCCACGATCAGTTCGGCCCCCGCGGCGTGGGCCAGGCGGGCGATGGCCTCGCCCTGCGTTTCGATCACGCCCAGGAAGGTGGGGTTCTCGATGTAGACGGCCGCGGTCCGGTCCGACAGGGCCGCCCGGAGGGCGTCGAGGTCGAGACGCCCCGTGCGGGGATCGGCCGCGACGCCGCGGACCGCGATGTGGCTCTCCATCTCGACCGGTTGGCAGTAGTTGCGGATCACCGACAGGCGGTCGGGGTCGATGACGTGCGGGACGATGACCTCCGACCGCCCCGTAAGGCGGCTCGCCATCCGGAGGGCGTGGCCGGCCGCGCAGCCCCAGCTGTAGACCGGCAGCCCCACCAGCTCCATGTCGACCAGTTCGCCGAGCTGGCTCGTGAACTCGAACCAGGCCTGGTTACGGCCGTGGTCGGAGGAGGGCGAACCCCAGACGGAGGTGAGGAACTCGCTGCGCCCCGCGATCTCGTCGCAGATCGCCGGCACGTAGTGTTGCCAGCATCCCCCGCCGAGGAAGCTGAGGTTGTCCTCGCAATGGGCGTTGCGGCCCAGCAGCTCCGCCATGTGGCGATGCAGGGTGACCTCCGACCGAAGCGTCGGCGGCAGCCGCAACGGGCGCGCGAGGCGGTGCTCGCGCGGGATCTGCTCGAAAAGCTCGTCCAGCGAGGCCGCGCCGATGGCGTCGAGCATGGCCTGTTTCACACCCGGGACCGCGTTGGCCATGTAGGAATGGGAAAAGGTCATGCCGCCTCGCCGACGCCGCTTCGAGCGGTCGCGACTGTGCCGTTGCCGCCGAAGACCTGTCAAGATTTGTGCGGTGGGCGAACTTGCGTTTACGATGCGAACCGAACCGACCGCGCGAGGGTGCCGTGCTGGGACTGATCGTCAACCCCGTGGCAGGGCTGGGCGGCCCCGTCGGCCTCAAGGGGTCGGACGGGAGCGAGGTCCAGGCCAGGGCCCGGAGCCTGGGTGCGGTGGGGGCCGCGCGAGCCCGAGCCTCCGCGGCCCTGGCCGCGCTCGACCCCCGGACGGCTCTGCTGACGGCCGGCGGCGCCATGGGCGAGGATCTGTGCCGCGAGCACGGTCTGGCGCACCGGGTCGTGGCGCGCTTCGGCGCGGGCGAAACATCCGGCGCCGAGACCCGGGCCGCCACCGCGGCCCTCGTGGCGGCGGGTGCCGACCTGATCCTGTTCGCCGGGGGCGACGGCACCGCGCGCGACGTCGCGGCCCAGGCCGCGGGCACGCCCCTGCTCGGCATTCCGGCGGGCGTGAAGATGTATTCGGGCGTCTTCGCCGCGACGCCCGCCCTGGCCGGACGGCTGGCCGCCCGCTTCCTGGCCCTCGGCCCCGCTTCGCGACGGGTCGCCGAGGTCGAACTCCTCGACGTCGACGAAGCCTCCCTCCGACGCGACGAGCCCGCCGTCAGGCTGCATGGCACGGTTCTGGCGCCCGTGTCGCCCGCCGTGCAGCGGAGCAAGGCGTCCGTGGTCGTGGACGACGACGGCCAGGTCGGGGCGCTGTGCGCCGACCTGGCCCGCCGCCTGGAGCCCGGCTGCCTGTACGTCGTGGGTCCGGGGCGCACGACCCGCCTGTTCATGGCGGCCTGCGGCCTGCCCAAGACGCTGCTCGGCGTCGACGCCATGCGCGACGGAGCGCTGGTGGAGGCCGATTGCAGCGAGCGCCAGCTCCTGGCCCTCACCGAGACGGGTCCCGGCCGGATCGTCCTCGGCCTTCTCGGAGGGCAGGGGTGCCTGCTCGGACGCGGCAACCAGCCGATCAGCGGCAGGGTGGTGAACCGCATCGGCCCCGACCGGCTGCTGGTGCTGGCCGGGGCCGCCAAGGTGGCCTCCTTGCCCCAGGGCCTGTTCGCCGACACCGGCGACCCCGCCACCGACGCCGCGCTGGCGGGCTATCTCCGCATCCACACGGGTCCTCGTCGCAGCACCCTGCTCCGGGTCCGGGCGCCGGCGGCGAGCCTCGACGTCACAGGGTGAGAGCGGGGGCCGACGGCATCGAGGCTGCGGGGCGACGCAACCCAGATCACACGGTCGGCGACGCGAGCACGAAGTGGAACGTCGCGCCGTCCCAAAGGGCGAAGTCACCGGCCGCGAACCGCTCCACCGCCAACCCGTGCCGGGCCGCGAGCCGCACCGCCTCCGCCCGGTCCCGCGCCGCGTCGCCGCGGTAGGACCAGTTCAGCACCACGAGGGACCCGCCCGGCCGCAGCACGCGCGCGGCCTCGCCCATGTGACGGTCGGCCAGGGCGTCGCCGCCTTCCACCAGATAGGGGAAGACGTCCACGGCCAGCACGAGGTCGACCGCGCGGTCCGCGATGCTCCCCAGGTCGTGCCCCGTTCCCTGGTGCAGGTGCGCGTTGGGCAGGCCGGCGCAGCGGCGGCGCGCCTCGGCCACCATGCCGCCCGACACGTCGGTTCCCGTGACGGCGCGCAGGCGGGGCGCCAGGGCGCGGACGAGGCGGCCGCTGCCGCAGCCGATCTCCAGGGCGTCGCGGTAGGCGCCCAGCAGGCTCCATCCGTCCAGCCGGTCTACGATCTCGGCCGTGGCGCGCGCGGTCAGGTCGGCGTCGCCCAGGGCGTAGAGCGCCACGCCCGCGTCGGGAGCCTCGGCGGCGAGCCGGTCGAACACCGCGGTCCAGCGAGCGACGGCGTCCGCGGCCGAGGGTGCCCCGGCCGCATGGTCGGCCGAGGCCGCGACGCGCCGCACCACGTTCCAGGCGCCGCGATGATCGCGCCACAGAGCCGCCACGGCGTCGAGCCGCGCGCGCGCGTCCGCGTCGGGCGCGGCGGCCAAGGCTCCGGTCAGGGCGCGGTTGACCGCTTCCGGGGAGTCGGCCGCGATCAGAAGTCGCATCAGGACGATGTTGGCGGGCGCCGTCCCGGCCGCGCCGTCGCGCAAAACCTCGTCCGCGCCGCTCACGCGTCCGGCTCCGTGACGCGCCGGCTGTTCCAGCGGTCGACCGCGCCCCACTCGTATTTGTAGGTCTCTTGCCCGCGCAGGAAATGGAACTCGCGGGCGCCGCGCCCCAGCGCCTCGGCGATCGCGTGGCCGATCAGCAGCGTGCCGGGACTCTCGAACGCGAAGGCCGGGTCGAACCCGCCCAGGTAGGCGTAGGCGCGCGACCCGTGCGCGAAGCCGTAGTAGACGCCCGCCACATGACCATCGAGGTGGAGGGCGTGCAGGCGCAGCAGCCCCGCGGCCAGCAAGCCCGGCCAGGCGAGGGCGTGGAAATCTTGGACGAGCGCGTCGGCCAGCACGCCCGGCTCGCCGCGGCTGGTCCAGCGCGCGCCGTGCAGGCGCACGAGGTGGTCCATCAGGGACGCGCCGGTGTCGGGCGCCGCGGTCTCGATCCGGGCGTCCCGCCGTGCGCCGCGATGGCGCGCCATGCGGAGCTTGCGCGCCTTGCCGGACGGCAACGCCGCGCCCAGGTCCGCGCCTTCCGGCAGGACGAGGACCGGGCAGGCGTCCTGCGACTCGACGCGGTCGCGCGCGCCGGGCGGCACCGGCAGCGCCAGCGCGCAGGCGCCGGGCGCGAGCGCTTCCCAGTGGACGGCCTCTCCCCGGCAGGCGTCGGCGATCGCTTCGCCCACGGCCGTCGTGCGTGCGGGATCGACGAGGCAGTCGAGGTAGTCGCCGAGCGAGATGCCGAGGGGCAGCAAGCGGCGTCCGTGCGGACCCTCTTCCAGGTAGAGCGGCGCGAGCCCCACCAGGTCGTCGCCCGCGCGGACGACCACGACGCGCAGCGCGCCGGGATGGAACGTACGCCACCAGGGCAGCAGGAACGCCGGATGCTGGAACGGCGTGGCGGCCGGGCAGCGCCGCCACAGCGCCTCCCAGGCGGGAGCGAGCGCCCGCAGCGCCGGCTCATTCGTGACCAGGGCGGTCTCGAGCCCGCTCACGCGGCCTCGCGGCGAGCGAGGCGCGCGTAGAGCGCGAGGTAGGCGTCCGCCATGCGGGTGTCGGAGAACCGCGCGCGGGCCGCGGCGCGGCAGCGGGCCGGGTCGATGGCCGCGCAGGCCGCGACCGCGTCCGCCATGGCGTCGACGCCGTCCGCGAGGAAGCCCGTCAGCCCGTGCTCCACCGCCTCGGTGAGGGCGCCATTGGGAAAGGCCACCACGGCCGTGCCGCAGGCCGCGGCCTCGCGAGCCACCAGGGAGGAGGTTTCGGCCGCGAGCGAGGGGATCAGCACGCAGCGCGCGGCGCTCATGAGACGCCGCTTGCGCGCGAAGCCGACCGGGCCGACGAAGCGCCGCAACCCGTCCAGCCGGGGGCGGACCTCGTCCGCGAAATAGCGGCGGTGCGCCTCGTAGGGATAGACCTCGCCCGCGACCACGAGCGGCACGCCCGCCCGCTTGGCGGCCTCGATGGCCAGATGGACGCCCTTCTCGGGGCAGATGCGGCCGACGAACAGCGCGAAGCTGCGCTTGGCGTGGGGGCCCGCGAGGTCGTCCACGGGCACGCCGTTGTCGATCGGCTCCACCAGCGGCGCGCCGGCCGGGCAGCACGCGTGCTGGCTGCGCGACACGCAGTTGAGCCAGGTGTCGGGCCGGGCGGGGTGCAGCGCGTTCGCCGGGTACCAGTCGGGCGGCAGGTGGAGGGTGGCGAGGACGGGAACGCCCGGTGCGGGCAGGTAGGTGGAAAAATCGATGCCGTGCAGGTGAACGAGGTCGACCGGAAAGCGCTGCCGCGCGTCCCGGATCGCCGCCGCCGCGGCGCCCGCGGCGCGCGCCTTGGCGGCCTCGTCCAGCGGCCCGGGTTCGGCCGGGATGGGGAGCAGCGTGCCCGCGACCCGCGACCCTTCGGGCGCCACCACGACCGAGGCATGGCCCGCCTCGACGAGGGCGCGGTCGAGCCGGGCCAGCACCTGCTCCGAGCCGCCCGCGGCGTCGCGCGACACGGCCGCCAGCGGATAGCTGACGCTGAGCACCGTCAGGCTCATGCGGCGGCTGCGGCCCGCATCGCGTCGTCCGCGGCCCACACCCGCTCGGCCCAGGTGGCCGACGTGGTGCCCCAGGGATAGCGGTGGTAGAGCGCGAGGCCGCCGTTGGGGGGGCGGTCGAAGCGGTAGGGCGGCGCGAGCCGGAACCGCTCGACACCGACGGGGAAGTCGGCCAGCACGGAAGCCTGGCTCGCGTGCGCCGCCACCATGCGCGTCTTCAGGGCGCGTTCGGCCGCGGTCGGCACCAGCACGACCTCGGGCCCGGCACCGGGCTCCGGGCAAAACTCCTGCCGCAGCCAGCCGTCCGGCGACGCGCGGTAGAACGGCATCTCGACCAGGACCGGGGCGGCCGCGCCGAGCCGGCGAGCGGCGGCGTGGACCGCCCAGGCGGTCGCGTCGTGGTCCGGGTGGCCGCCTTCGTAGGCGTGGGTCAGCACGACGTCCGCGCCCTCGATCAGGGGTGAGAGGCGCCGCGCGAGGGCGGCGAGGTGCAGGGACGCCGCCTGGTCGGGGATGTCGAGCGACACGGGCGCGCCCGGCCCGATCCCCGCCAAGGCCAGCGCGGCCTCCAACTCGCCCCGGCGGGCCCAGGCGTAGGCCGCGGGCGATCCGAAGCCGAGCCGGGTCGCATCGGCCCCGTCGGCCGGTGCCCCGCTCGTGACGTGGACCAGTTGGATGTCGGGCCGCCGCGCCAGCAGCACGCCGCAGCCCAGCACCTCGTCGTCGGGATGCGCCACCACGGCCACGACCCGAAACGCCGAAGGCGAGCCGACGAGCGCGTCGATGGAGAAACGTTCGGCGCGCGGCAGGCGATGGCTCCCTCGGTCGAGCGTCAGGTCGGTCCCGGCACCATAAACGGCGACGCCCCTGCCGCAAGCGCGCGAAACCTCAACCGAGTCGCGGCTTCAGACGGGACGACACCCGCTCCGGACGAGGGGCGCGGTTGACGCGGGGACGGGTGGCAACCACCTTGCCCTCAACCGCGCCGCACCGGCGCCCCAGCGGATCATCCCCATGGCAGGGCAGAAGCAGCTCAGGCTCGGCGCCTTCATGCGCCCGGTCGGCATCCACACGGCCTGGTGGCGCTACCCCGGGGCCGCCACGGACGCCAATTTCAGCATCGCGCACCTGAAGCGGTTTGCCCAGAAGCTGGAGCAGGGGCGGTTCGACGCCTTCTTCATGGCCGACCACCTCGCGGTGCTCAACATGCCGATGGCCGCGCTGAAGCGCTCCGCCACTGTGACCTCCTTCGATCCCCTGACGCTGCTGCCCGCGCTCGCCATGGTGACCGAGCACATCGGTCTGGTCGCCACCGCGTCCACCACCTACAACGAACCCTACCACGTGGCCCGCAAGTTCGCCTCCCTCGACCACCTGTCGGGAGGCCGGGCGGGATGGAACCTCGTCACCTCGGGAAACCCGCACGAGGCCATGAACTTCGGCCTGGAAGAGCACGTCGAGCACGCCACGCGCTATCGCCGCGCCCGCGAATTCTACGACGTGGTGACGGGGCTGTGGGACAGCTGGGCCGACGACGCCTTCGTGCGCGACCCGGAGTCGGGCGTGTTCTTCGACCCCGACAAGATGCACGTGCTGGATCACAAGGGCGAGTTCCTGTCCGTCAAGGGACCGCTCAACGTGGCGCGGCCCATCCAGGGCTGGCCCGTGATCGTGCAGGCGGGCGCGTCCGAGGCGGGCCGGCAGATCGCGGCGGAAACCGCCGAGGTGATCTTCGGCGCCTCCAACACGCTCGGCGCCGCGCGGGATTTCTACGCCGACGTGAAGGGGCGCATGGACCGGCTCGGCCGGAACCGCGACCACCTCAAGGTGCTGCCCGGGGCCCTGGTGGTGGCGGGCGCCACGCAGGCCGAGGCCCGCGCCAAGAAGGAACGGCTCGACGCCCTCGTCCACCCCGACAGCGGCCTGCCCAACCTGTCCATGCGGCTCGGCACCGACGTGTCGAACCTCGACCTCGACGGGCCGCTGCCCGACGACCTGCCCGACACCAACGCCAGCAAGAGCGGCCGGCAGCGCATCGTCGACCAGGCCCGCGCCGAGAACCTCACGGTCCGCCAGCTCGCGCAGATCGCGGGCCGCTACGGCGGGCTGGAGATGGTGGGGACGCCGGCCACGATCGCGGACACCATGGAGGAATGGCTGCACGCGGAGGGCTGCGACGGCTTCAACATCATGTTCCACACCCTGCCCGAGGGCCTGGACGACTTCGTCGACACGGTGGTGCCGGAACTGCAGCGCCGGGGCGTGTTCCGCCGCGACTACGAGGGGCGGACCTTGCGCGAGAACCTGGGGCTGCCCCGGCCCGCCAACCGCTTCTTCGCGTAGGCGGCGGGTGCCGCTCGACCGGCACGCCAAGCGCCTGCTCGACACCGTGGCGCTCGGCGCGCCGGCCGACGCGGGGCAGGTGACGGCGGCCGAGCGGCGGCGCTCCTTCCGCGCGCTGATGGCCTTGGGAGTAGGCCGAGCCCCGGCTTGCCCCGTGGGGGACCGCGCGGTGCCGGGGCCGGGCGGACCCATCCCCCTGCGGGTCTACGCGCCGGCCGACGCGCCCGCCCCGCCGAGCCCCGGCCTGGTGTTCTTCCACGGCGGCGGCGGGGTGGCGGGCGACCTCGACACCCACGACGTCCTGTGCCGCCACCTCGCCACCCGCGGCCGTGCCCGCGTGGTGGCGGTGGGCTACCGGCTGTCGCCCGAGCACCGCTTTCCCGCCGCGCCCGAGGACGCGCTCGCGGCGACCCGCGCCGTGGCGGCGGACGCGGAGTCTTTCGGGATCGACCCCGCCCGCCTGGCGGTGGGCGGCGATTCGGGCGGGGCCACGCTCGCGGCGGGGGTGGCGAGCGCCTTGCACGAGGCGGGCGGCCCTCCGCTGCGCTTCCAGCTCCTGCTCTGCCCCGTGCTCGACCACGCCCACCTGCGGCCGTCCCGTCACCTTTACGGCCGAGGCTACCTGCTCGACGGCACCACGATGGCGCGCGACTTGGCCGACCTCCTGCCCGAGGGCGTGGACCCCGCAGATCCCCGCGTCTCTCCCCTGCGGGCCGAGCGGCTCGACGGCCTGCCCGCGACCCTGATCCATTCGGCCGAGTTCGACCCCCTGCGCGACGAGGCGGCGGACTACGCGGCGCGCCTCGCGGCAGCGGGCGTCGCGGTGCGCCACACCTGCCATGCGGGAATGATCCACAACTTCCTGGCCCTGGACCGGCTCGTTCCGGGGGCGGGGACGGCGCTGGATCAGGTGGGGGCGGAGATGGTGGAAAGTTTCGCGTAAGCCGCGACGGCGTCAGTATGCCCGTGCGGAAACTGCGTGGACCCTCAAGCGGGAGCGTAACCCGTGGACGCGAGCCTCGCTAGCGCGACCGCGAGCCGCCGTCCCCGCTCGGAGCCGCCGTCCGAGAAGTCCAGCGTGGCCACGTCGGCTCTCGTGATGACCCCGAAAAACCCTGGCGCTCCATGAGGTCGGCCGCCGTCGCTAGGGACATGCCCAGGGTTCCACCCGCCTTTTCGCCGAGCGCGCCTCAGAACTGCTCCTTGCCGTAGAGCTCCTTGGCGTTGTCCGCGTCGATGCGCTGGCTCGGCACGGTGACCGTGCGCGGAACTTCGGTGGCGCAGTCGACCAGGATCTTCTTGGCGAGGTCGAGCGCCTGGGCGGCCCCCGTGGGATAGGTGAAGGTCGCGGCCCACTGGCCTTCCGACACCGAGCGGATGCCGCCCGAGGGGCCCGGCAGCCCGTCCGTGCCGATGATCTTCACCTGGTCCTGCTTGCCGGCCTGCTTGGCCGCGATGTAGGCGCCCGCGGCCGCGAGGTCGTTGGAGGTGTAGACCACCTTGATGTCGGGGTGGGCCTGCAGCATGGCCGAGAAGACGGTCACGGCCTTGTCCTCCATCCAGTCGACCGGCTGGGTGGCGACCAGCTTGACCTTCGGATTGGCCGCGATCCCCGCCTCAAAACCTTCCATGCGCTCGATGGCGGGCGAGGAGCTGGGCAGGCCCTCGAGGATCGCGACCTCGCCGCCGTCGGGCAGGAGCGTCTTGGCGGCCCACTCGCCCGCTTCCCTGGCGATCTGCCGGTTGTCGCCGCCCACGAAGGCCGTGTAATCGTCGCCCGTGGTCTTGCGGTCGAGCTCGATGACCGGCACGCCCTTCTTGTAGGCCTGGCTCACCACCGGGGTCAGCGGCGCCGCCTCAAAGGGCGAGATCATCAGCAGGTCGACCTGCTGGGTCATGAAGGTCTCGACCTGGCTCACCTGCGTGTTCACGCTGGCCTGCCCGTCGGCGATCACGAGCTTGAACTTCGGGTAGGCCTTCACGAGCCGCTCGAGCTCGTGGTTGACGTGCTCGCGGTAGGGTTCCTTGAAATTGGCCTGGCTGAAGCCGATCACGAAATCGTTGTTGGCCCCGCAATCCTTGTAGAGCGGCTTGCCGTCGGCGGCCTGGGCGGCGCCGGTGGCGAGCGCCGCGCCGGTCAGGACGGCGGCGGTGGTGAGAAGCGTCCTCATCTGATCCTCCCTCTTCTGGTTGTCCTAGCGGCCGCCTCCGCGGCCCGCGACGAGCGTCTGCAGCGCCGCGGCGGCCACGATGATGGCGCCGGTGGCGAGCAGCTGCATGGCGGCGCTGATGTCGTTGAGCTGCAGAATGTTGGCGAGCGCGCCCAGCATCACGGCGCCCGCGATGGTGCCCACCATGGAGCCGGCGCCGCCGAACAGGTCGGTGCCGCCGATCACCACCGCCGCGATGGCGTTGAGCTCGTAGCCGGTGCCGTCGTTGGGGCTGCCGAAGGCGAACTGGCCCGCGTGGACGATGCCCGCCACCGCCGACACGAAGCCCGTCAGCGCGTAGACCGAGACCTTGACGGCGTTGACCGGGATGCCCGACAGCCGCGCGGCCTTCTCGTTGCCGCCGACCGCGAACACGTAGCGGCCGTAGCGCGTGCCGTTGAGCACGAAGGCCGCCGCCGCCGCGAGCACCAGAAACACCAGCGTCGCCACGGGGAACACGCCGCCGATGCGCTCGCCCAGCACCGCGAAGGCGGGCGGCGCGTTGCCGGGGCCCTCGCCGTAGTTGATGTTGATGAAGCTGTTGTCGGACACGATCAGCGACAGGCCGCGCGCGGCCTGCAGTCCCGCCAGCGTGACGATGAAGGCCTGGATGCGCGCCCGGGTCGAGATCGCGCCCTGGACGGCGCCGAACAGCGTGCCCGCGACCACCACGAGGGGCAGCGTCGACCACAGGCCCCAGCCCTCGTTGACGAGCAGTTGCGCCGTGAGCACCGAGCACAGGCCCAGCACCGCGCCCACCGACAGGTCGATGCCCGCCGCGATGATCACGAAGGTCATGCCGAGCGCCAGGATGCCGGTCTCGGAGATCGAGCGGATGATGTTGGCGACGTTGTCGGTCTGCAGGAACAGGATGTGGCCGTGCCGGCGCGGCGAGAAGATGATCCCGGCGATGATGACGATCACGAGCCCGAGCAGGCTCTGGAAGCGCACCAGGAAGGCGAGGGGGCTCGGGCGCGGCCGGGCCGGCGCGAGAGGTGCCGAGACGGTGGTCATGCGGCCGAGCGCTCCCCTTCGCTGGCCCGGCGCACGTCCTCCTCGCTCGGGCCGCCGCCGAACTCGCGGACGGTGCATCCGGCGTGCATGACCACGATGCGGTCGCACAGGCCGATCAGCTCGGGCAGTTCGGAGGAAGCCACCAGCACGCCGAGCCCGGTGCCCGCGAGCGCGCGCAGGCGGCGGTAGATCTCGGCCTTGGCGCCGACGTCGACGCCGCGCGTCGGCTCGTCGAGCAGCAGCAGGCCCGGGCCGATCATCAGCTCCTTGGCGAAGACCACTTTCTGCTGATTGCCGCCCGACAGGTTCACCACCCTGGCCTGGGGTAGGCGCGGGCGGATGTCGTAGTTGTCCATCGCGGCCGCGACCGCGCGGCGCTCCCGGGCGCGCGACACCAGGCCGAAGGGCGTCACGCGCTTGAGCGTCGACATGAGGGTGTTCTGCGCCACCGTGTGGTTGAGCACGAGGCCGGTGCCGCGGCGGTCGTCCGTCACGTAGGCGATGCCGGCGCGGCGCGCGGCCGCGATCGTGCCGAGCTTGGCCGGCCGGCCCCGCAGTTCCACGGTGCCGCGCCAGCGCCCGCTCGCGCCGAAGCCGTGCAGCGCCGACAGGAGTTCCGTGCGGCCGACGCCCATGAGGCCCGCGAGACCCACGATCTCGCCCTCGCGCACGGTCAGCGAAACGTCGCGGGGCGCCTGCCAGCCGGGGCGCGGCACGTCCGGCTCGAAGCTCGCGTGCTCCAGCCGCAGGATGGGCTCGCCCACGGCCGCGGCGCGCGCCGGGAACAGGTCCGCGAACGACCGGCCGACGAGCAGGCGCACGAGCTCGGCCTGCGGGGCGTCCGGCCCCGTGGTGCCCACCACCGCGCCGTCACGCATCACCGTCACGCGGTCGCCGACGCGCGCCACCTCCTCCAGGCGGTGGGAGATGTAGACGATGCCGACACCGCGCCCGGCGAGCTCGCGCACCACGGTGAAGAGATGGTCGGCCTCGACGGCGGACAGCGCCGCCGTGGGCTCGTCCATGATGAGGATCCGCGCGTCGGCCGACAGCGCCTTGGCGATGGCGACGAGCTGCCGCTCGCCCATGCGCAGGCTCGCCACGGGCAGGCTCGCGTTGAGCGACACGCCGGCGCGCCGCAGCAGGTCCTGCGCGTGGGCCCGCATGGCGCCGTGCGCGAGCACGCCGCCGCGGGTGACCTCGTTGCCGAGGAACAGGTTGGCGGCGATGTCGAGCCCGGGCACGAGGTCGAGTTCCTGCGGGATCATCGCGACGCCCGCCGCGTGCGCGTCGCGCGGGCTCGCGAACCGCACCGCCTGCCCGTCGAGCACGACGGTCCCGGCGTCCGGCGCCACGGCGCCCGAGAGCACGCCCATGAGAGTTGACTTGCCGGCCCCGTTCTCGCCGAGCAGGACGTGGACCTCGCCACCCGCGAGGTCGAAGTCGACGCCCCTCAGCGCGTGGACGCCGCCGAAACGCTTCTGCACGCCCCTGACCTGCAGCAGCGCGGGCGTCATGACCTGCGGCACTCGGCTCGGGCTTGCACCACGCTTCCCACCCTCCCGGATCGCAGCGAATTGTTTCGCCGTTTCCGGCAGCTTAGTCCAAAAAAGATCGCAAGCAAGCGCTTGTCTTGTTTCGCGGGCGAATGGTCTGCCGCGAATCTTGCTAAGGCCCGCGGTGGGGCGCCGGCGGGCTCACGTGTGGCACGCGTGCTCGGAGGACGGGGGGCCTATGGCGACGATCCGCGACGTAGCGCGGTTGGCGGGAGTTGCGACCTCGACCGTCTCGCACGTGATCAACGCCACCCGCTTCGTCAGCCCCGCGACCACCCGCGCGGTCCGCGATGCGGTCAGCGCCGTAGGCTACACGCCCAACGTCCTGGCGCGCGCGCTGGCACGGCAGACCAGCAACACGGTCGGACTGGCCGTGTCCTCCACGCGCAACCGCTACTTCGCCGACGTCATCAACGCCGTGGAGGAGGAGTGCACCAAGCTCGGCATGATGGTCCTGCTCGCCAACACGCGGGACGACGCCGAGCGGGAACTCGAGGTCGTGACGGCCCTGCACGGGCGGCGCGTCGACGGCATCATCATCGCGCCCTGCTGCGAGCCGGGCCACCATGCGCTCACCTACCTCCGCGACCACCGGATCCCGTCCGTCATGCTGGACCGGCTGCCCGACGTCCCGCTCGACGGCGTCGGCGTCGAGAACAGGGAAGCGGTGAGCGCGGCCGTGTCGCACCTGGTTGCGCTCGGGCATGGCCGCATCGGCTTCCTGGCCGGCCAGGCGTCCTTCACCACCGCGGTCGAGAGGCTCGAAGGTTTTCAAGACGGGTTGCGCCGGCACGGGCTGTCCAGCGAAGCCTGCCCGACCGCGCGTGACCTCACCGACTTGGCCGCGAGCCACGATGCCGCGGTCAGCATTCTCGGCGGTCCCCGAGGGGTGACGGCTCTCGTGGGGGGCAACAACATGGCCACGATCGGCATCATGCTCGCGGTCCGCGACCGCGGCTTGCGGATACCGCAGGACGTCGCGGTCCTGGGCTTCGACGACTTCGATTGGGCCGATGCTTTTCAGCCCCGGCTGACGGCCATCATGCAGCCGTGCCGGGAGATCGGCCTCACGGCCGCGCGCATGCTGAAACGACGGATCGACGAGCCGGAGGGCCGGCCCGAAGTCCTTCGGCTCGCTCCCCGTCTGATCAAGCGCGAGTCCTGCGGGCATCTCTCACCGGTGCGGCGGTCAGGGGCTGTTGAGGACTTTGACGTCGGTTGAGCGGCGGGGTTCGGGCTGTTCGTCAGGCGTGGTTCAGAACGGGTTGCGCGCCCGACGCCGCCCCGGTGGCCTTGTCCGTGTAGCTGCCGTTGGCGCCCCGCAGCCAGTCGTGGTTGCCCACGAGGTCGACCACCTCCGTGACCGTGCCCGGCGTGCCGTACAGGTAGGAGCCGACCTCGATGGCGCGGGTGGGGCTGTAGAGGTCCGACTCGGTCAGCGTGCCCGCCGCATTGCGCTTGTCGATTTCGGTGAGCTTGAGGGATGCGTTGTAGGCGTAGTTGTCCGTCTCGTTCAGTGCCCCGCTCATCCTGTTGTACAGCTCCGCCCACAGCTGGTGGCCGGACGCGTCGAAGCCGTCCACCTCACCGGGGCGGCTGGCGGTCGTAGACGCAAATGGCTGCGAGGGAATGGATGGCCCAACCGCCGCGGCGGCGCTTGCGGCCTGTGCGGGAGCGGCTTCCGTGAGCGTCACCGAGACGGTCTGCGCGGCCGTGCCACCGTGCCCGTCGCCCACCGTCACGGTGAACGCGTCCGTCCTGGCCTGTCCGGCCGTGAGCGCCGCCGAGGCGGCCGCGTGGGTGACGGTGTAAGTCCAGTCGATCACGCCCGTGGTGTTGCCCGACGAGTCCCGGGCCAGGTTGGCGACCAGCGTGCCCACGTCCCCCTTGGCGGACGACACGGCGACCGCGTGGGTGTCCTTCGAATCGACGTCGATGAAGGGCAGCGTTCCGGTGGTTGAGACCGTCGCCAGGTGCCCGTCATCCGTCACCGAACCCGTCGAGACGGCCGCAACGTCGCCGGTCAGGTCCTTGACGAAGACGTCGTAGGTGTTGTTCGTGTCGCCCGCGACCAGGTCGCTTAGGTTTGAGATGAACGCCAAGGTCGTTCCGTCCGCGGCGAAGGACAAGTCACCGCTACTGTCGGCAACGTTGGCCTGGGTGTCGCCGGTACCCGTACTCACCCGCGTGACCAGGCCCGAGGCGAGGTCCTTGACGAACAGGCCGCCCTCCGTCGAGGTCTCCCCCGGGATGAGGTTCGAGGCTTGCGACTCGAAGGCGACCTTCGTGCCGTCCGGCGAAAAGGCGAGCGCTTCGCTGTCGCGGTTGCCTTGTGTCCCGTCCGGCGCGCTCGATAGCAGCGTCAGGGTGCCGGTGCGCAGGTCGGCGACGAACGCGTTGTCGTCGTACGACTTGTCACCGAACAGCAGGTTAGCTTCCGTCGCCGTGAAGGCCACCTTGGTGCCGTCCGGCGAAATTACGGGGTCCAGCGCGTCGACGGGTGCACCGATCAGGCTGGACAGGGAGGTCACCGCGCCCGTCGAGAGGTCCTTAACGAAGACGTCGTAGGTGTTGCCGGTGTCGAGGGTCGGACCCGTG
The DNA here is from genome assembly GCA_964243405.1 of uncultured Lichenihabitans sp. Classification (GTDB taxonomy): domain Bacteria; phylum Pseudomonadota; class Alphaproteobacteria; order Rhizobiales; family Beijerinckiaceae; genus Lichenihabitans. The sequence goes on from CAXTFJ010000009.1 coordinate 33,860, forward strand.
GTCAGGTTGGTGGCCCGGGAGGTGAAGGCCACCTCGGTGCCGTCGGCGGACAGGCTGGGGCCCTCGCTTTCCCCGTTGGGCGGGGTGCCCGTGGCGGCAACCGAAGCGAGGGTCAGGGCGCCCGTCGCGAGATTCTTGACGTAGACCTGCTGGATCCTCTGCGCGGCGGGGGCGCCGAGGTTGCCGGCCAGGGACTCGAACGCGACCACGCGTCCGTCGGCCGAGAACACCCCGTCGGAACTGTCGCCGTTCGGTTGCTGGCCTTCGGAGCCCGTGGAAACCTCGGTGACCGCACCGGTGGACAAGTCTTCCGTGAAAAGGTCGTAGCGGTTGGACGCATAGGAGGAGAACAGCAGTTGCACGCCGTCGGGCGAGAAACGCAGTTGCTCATAAGACTCGCTGTCAGGGATGCTTGATAGAAGGGTGGTCGCGCCCGTGGCCAGGTTCTTCACGAACACGTCCGCGGGGCTGTCCGTGTCCCCGGGCACCACGTATCTGGTGTCGGAGATGAATGCCACCTCCGAGCCGTCCGGCGACAGGGCGAACACCCGGCTGGCACCGTTCATCGGTGTGCCCCCCGACCCGCTCGAGGCCCGGACGAGGCCGCCCAGCGCGGCGCTTTCGACGAAGACGGGCGCGTCGTTCGAGCCCTCGATGGTGAAGCGGGCCGTTCCCGACACGGACGCCCCGCTGCTGTCGGTGGCCGTGACGGAGAAGTCCTCCGTGGCTGTTTCACCGCTGCCGAGCTGGTCCGTGGCGAGCTTCGTGTCGTCGAGCGTGTAGGTGATCAGCCCCGTGTTCGCGTCCAGCAGGGCGGTACCGAACCGGCCCTGCTGGGCGAAGGTGTTGAATCCTTCGTAGCTCCAGTCGCTACCTTCCGGGGTCAGAGACACCTGTTCGCCGTAGTCCGGGTCCGTCGTCGTGAGCTGGATGGTGGCCGACGACGTTCCCGGCGTATTGGCGCCCGCCTCGACCAGGGGCGAGCTTTGCGCGCCGACGCTCAGGACGGGCGGATGTTCGTCCGAACCCGTCACCGTGAACGTCAAGGGCGTGACGAGCGTCGCGCCGTGGGCGTCCTGCACCGTGACGTCGTATACCTCCGTCACGGTGTGGCCGGCGCCCAGGGCGTGCAGCTCGGCATAACTCACGGTGTAGAACCAGTTGACGGTGTACGACCCCGCGCTCGGATTGGGGTACACGCCAGCGCTCACCTCTCCGATCGGTGCGGCGTCGCTGCTCGCGGCCGCGTCGAACGTCGCGGACGTGAACTGCATGTCCCCCTGGTCGGGATCGTTGATGACGTATCGCTTGTTGATTTCGAGGAAGCTGCCCAGGGAGAGGGCGCCGGGCGCGTCGACGACCGTGCCGCGGAAAAGGTCGGCATCGTTCTGCCCCAGCGTCGGCGCGTCGTTGGTGCCGGCCAAAAGTATCGTCACGGGCTTGACCACCGTGCCGCCGTGCGCGTCCGTCAGCGTGAGGTCGAACACCTCCTTGAGGCTCTGGCCGACGTTCAAGCTCTCGAGCTGGCTGGCTGGCACCACGTAGGTCCAGTCCACCTCGCCCGCCGCACCGCCCGCGGTATCGGCGGCCACCACCGGGACCAGCGTGCCGAGTGGCGCGGCTGTGCCACTGGCAGCGGCGTCGAAGCTGACCGACACGGTGTGCGCGCCGGCCGAGGCGGGAGCGTTGAACGCCACGGACCCGGCCTCGACCAGGTCGGCGCCCGGCGCCGGTGTTCCAATGGTCTCCGTCACGACGGGATTGTGGCCGTTCGGGCCGAGGCTGGTGAAGCTCACCAGGGCGCCGGTTGCGTCGTAGGTCCGCCGGTCGAGCACGTAGATGCCGGACGCGTTGTAGTCGTCGATGGTTCGGGAGCCGTCGGCAGCCGGAGTGAAGGTCTTGGTCAGCACCCCGTTCGCGTAGACGCTCGTGATGGTCGAGCCGTCGGCGTTGAAGGCCGTCGCGCGAAGCGTCCTTCCGGAAGCGTCGAACACCTTGAACAAGATCAGTTTTCCCGACGCGTCGTAGACGCCCTGATCCGACAGGGTCCCGTCCGCGCGATCGTCATCGACGACCCGTGATCCGTCGGGAAGGGTGATGCGCGTTCTGGTCGGTGCACCGGACGCGGCGACAGGGTTGCCCGTCGAGCCAGCGGTGGCGGTGCTGTCCGAGGCGGAGGTCACGGCCAATGCGTCGGTGGTCTCCGGAGGCATTGCGTCCGCAACGGTTTCGTCGACGACAACGGAACGGGTGTTCGTCACGAGCGGTCTCCTCCGGCAGTTCACCCCTCGCTTGCCTCTAGCGCGACGAAGCTCGATGGAGGTGGCCATCGGCCAGGCAGTGCACGAGGGTTGCGCCGTTTATTGAAACATAATTGAATTAATTGGCAACAAGGATTCGCGGATGGGCAAACCGTCGGCGGCCGTGAACAGGTGCGGGACCTTCCCGCCCTTACCGCCGGTCCCTCGAAGAAGCCCGAGGCCGGGCTCTCGTCCGGAGCGTTGAAGGTGCCAGGCCCGTCCTTGGCGCCCTTCTTCGACCGGATCGGGATCAGGCCCCAGCGCATGCCGACCAGCTCGCAGCGGCCGGCTGCCTCCCAGGCGCACGACGTCGAGCTTCGTCGTGGGTACGATTGTACCGGGGCCGCAGGTTGCGCGGCGGCCCGAGCAGGTTCATCGCGGCGCGGACCTCCGCCCAGGCGAGTGTTGGGTGAAGCGACCCACGTAAACCGAACGTCTCGACAGTGCCGAAGGTAAAGCTACGAAACACTCTCAGTTTGAGACGTCCACGTCATAGGTGATGTTGGTATCACCTTGATGTATGTTAAACTTCTACTTGATGCCGACTGATCCGTCGCCCTGACAACGACCTGGTCCGTGCCTTGAAAGCCGTGACTGGCTTTGTAAAGCCAATGGCTCGCATCAACTTGGCTCTCGGGCGAGTGCCCCGGGCACCCGCGGTCTACCTCCCTGCTACGCCCGCCTTCCCGTCACTCGCGATATGGCGTCGGAGGTCCGCGTAGGCTTCCTCGGGAAGGCCGATCTTGCCGGCTTTTTCGATCAGCTTTCGGCCTCGCTCGATTTCGAAGCTGGCCTTCGCGGGGTCGCTGGCTTTGGCGAGGCTGGCTTCGACGGCCTTGATCTCCTGCTGGACCTGGTGCTGCTCCGGTGTGAGTTCGGGTCGCGCCATGGTTCGACGCACCCGAGCATCCGACGCGGTGCCGCCACGCCATGGTCCTCGCGAAAGTCCCGGGCCGGCGCCGACGCGGCCTGCTTGTCATCCCACATGGCCCCTCTCACTATCCCGTCGTGCCCGGTCCGCGCCGGGGCACAGATCGGGATCGCGCCATGTCGGACGCCTACAGGTTTGGGATCGAGGAAGAGCTCTTTCTCGCCGACGCCGGAACGCGTGGGATGCCCGGAGGCCAGGTCGCGGCCTTCCACGACGCCGCGGCCCGGCGTCTCGAGGCGGTCAGCCACGAGCTGCTGCAGAGCCAAGTCGAAATCTGCACGCCGCCCTTGACCGATGTCGCCGAGGCCCGCCGCCACCTGCGGGCGTTGCGCGCCGGCCTGGCGGAGGTGGGGCACGAGCACGGCCTGCTCGTCTTCGCCGCCGGCACGCACCCGACGGCGCGCTGGGCCGAGCAGGAGGGCACGCAGGCCGAGCGCTACGAGGCCATCCTGAGCGCGCTGGGCATGGTGGGGCGGCGCGCCTTCATCTGCGGCCTGCACGTCCACGTCGAGGTGGCGCGGCCGGAGGCGCGGGTCGGGCTGATGAACCGCCTGCTGCCGTTCCTGCCGCCGCTGCTGGCGCTCTCCACGTCGTCGCCGTTCTGGCAGGGCCGCCGCACGGGACTTGCGGGCTACCGGCTGCGCGCGTTCGGCGAGATGCCCCGCACGGGGCTGCCGGAGGTCTTCGCCAGCGCCGACGACCACGCGCGCTACGTGCGGATCATGACGCGCGCCGGTGCGATCGAGGACGCGAGCTTCCTCTGGTGGCACCTGCGCCCGTCCATCAAATATCCGACGCTGGAACTGCGCGTCGCCGACAGCTGCACCCGCCTCGACGACGCGCTCGCCGTCGCGGCGCTGTTCCGCTGCCTCGTGCGCCTCGTCGAGCGGCGGCCGGAGGTCAACGCGCGGCTCGACGCCGTGTCGCACGCGCTCGTGCAGGAGAACCTGTGGCGCGCGGAGCGGGACGGCGTGCGCGCCGAGATGGTGGACGAGGCCCAGGACCGGGCCGTGCCGATGGCCGAGGTCGTGGACGAGCTTCTCGCGGGCACGGCCGAAGACGCGGACGCGCTCGGCTGCCGGGCCGAATGCGAGCACGCGCGCGGGATCATTGCCCGCGGCACGAGCGCGGACCTTCAGGTCGCGGCCTACGACGTCGAGCGGGGCCGGGGCGCCGATCACCAGTCGGCGCTGGGCGCGGTGGTAGACTGGCTCGCCGCGAACACACGAGACAGGGCCGCCGACCCGGCGTGAGCGTCCCGGCACCGGCCAGCACACCCAATCCCTCGCTCTGGTTTACCATGCGCTTCCCACCCGCAGGTTCCGGGAAGCAGGATCGGCACTAAGTCATTGGTGCCGCAAGAGGGATTCGAACCCCCGACCCCCTCATTACGAATGAGGTGCTCTACCAGCTGAGCTATTGCGGCAGATCGCCAACGCAGGATCCGCGCGGAATCCATCGATCCACGCATAACAGAATTCACCCTCTTAGCAAGGATCGCAGCCCCGTTCTGAGCCGAGTGGACGGAGGAGCGGGGGTGGAGGGAGCGATCTCCCGTCGGAGGGGGACTGCCCTGCTGTCCGCGGTGGCGCCGGACAGACGTCCCGGAATAACGGGGTCGGAGCTTTTCTTTCCTGTCGGTCAGCCGAGCACCGTTCCGAAGCATCCCTGACAGCGGCCGCTCCTCTGATTCCCGACCGTTGGATGAGGCAAGCCGTGCCGCGGATCGCGACCGAGAGGCGCATGTTGGGTCTGGCAGGTCCGTTGGTGGACGGGAGTGCAGGTCCGGCAGAGGCTGGTGCCGCTGGAATCCTGCACCGATCCCGGGTCCACGGAGGCCGATGCCCAACGAAGCTCGTGCGGTGCGGGCGGGTGAGCCTGAAGGCGCCCACCGCTCGTCGCACCCGTGGACCCGGCGGTCTTCTTTGACACCGCACCGCCGCAGGCGATAGTGCCGGGCTCCGCGCCGCCGCGACGAGACCTTCGGTGCGGTGTTCCGCTTTCGTTGCGGGGAGCGCCACGTCACTGTCCGGGTTGCCTCGGAAGGGGCTCGAAAGTCCCGAGGCGCCAGGATCTGGGAGAATTGTCCTCGCATGCGCTACGGCACTACCAAGAAGATCCTGGTCACCGGTGGCGCGGGCTTCCTCGGGTCGCACCTGTGCGAGCGGCTGCTGGCCCGCGGGCACGAGGTCCTGTGCGTCGACAACCTGTTCACCGGCACGCGGCGCAACATCGCCCACCTGATGGGCGAGTCGCGCTTCGAGCTGATGCGCCACGACGTGACGTTCCCGCTCTACGTCGAGGTGGACGAGATCTACAACCTCGCCTGCCCGGCCTCCCCCGTCCACTACCAGTTCGACCCCGTGCAGACCACCAAGACCAGCGTGCACGGCGCCATCAACGTGCTGGGCCTGGCCAAGCGCGTGAAGGCCAAGGTGCTGCAGGCGTCCACCTCGGAGGTCTACGGCGACCCGGAGGTGCACCCGCAGACGGAGGACTACTGGGGCCGCGTCAACCCGATCGGCTACCGCTCCTGCTACGACGAGGGCAAGCGCTGCGCCGAAACGCTGTTCTTCGACTATCATCGCCAGCACGGCGTGCCCATCAAGGTGGTCCGGATCTTCAACACCTACGGGCCGCGCATGCACCCCAACGACGGGCGGGTCGTGTCCAACCTCGTCGTGCAGGCGCTCAAGGGCGACCCGATCACGCTCTACGGCGACGGCTCGCAGACCCGCTCCTTCTGCTACGTCGACGACCTGGTCGAAGCCATGATGCGCATGATGGACACGGGCCCCGAGGTCACGGGCCCCATCAACATCGGCAATCCCGGCGAGTTCACGATCCGGGACCTCGCGGCGCTGGTGATCGAGCTCACGGGCTCGTCGTCCCCGCTCGTCCACCAGCCGCTGCCACCCGACGACCCGCGCCAGCGCCGGCCCGACATCGCCAAGGCCAAGGCCGTGCTCGGCTGGGAGCCGACGGTGGCGCTGCGCGAGGGGCTGGTCAAGACGATCACCTACTTCGAAACCCTGCTCAAGGCCGAGGTGATCTGAGGCGTCCTCTTCAGGCATCTGTCGAGCGTGACGCTGTGCTGAGCGAGGTTGGAGAGCGGGAGCAGGGATTGCGTTTCGGTTCGCGGCAAGTGGACGGTTCTCGCGTGCGCTATAGTGCGCCGTCGTCCACCGCGGGTGCGCTGGGAATCGAGAGGAACATGATGAGCGTTTCTGCAAGGCTGGCGATGGCGGCGGCGATCGTCGTGCCGACGGTTTGCGCTTCAGCCCTCGCAGACACTCGAGTCGGTCGTCCAGCTGTCACGCGCATCGCGTCGGTCTGCACCAGGATCAAGCGTGAGAACTGCGAAGAACTCGATCGCTACTGTGTCTACAACGATTGCCTGATCGTTCGGAACGACAACAACAAGTATCGCGCGTGTGCACGGGTATGCGCCGACGCGTTGAGCGCGTGCGAGGCCGCATGCGATGACCATTGACAAACCGCGCGCCAGCCAGCGGAGCCTCGTCCACGCGGGCGGCCATGCCGCGCTTGGCTGCGGCCATCGATCCGCCGCCACCGCAGTGGCCCGCCCTGAGTCATGGCCTTCGAGCCCGAGCACCCGCCCGGAGTGCTCATCGAGACGCCCCTCGGCTGCCCGCCGCATCGCTGCCCATCCGCACCGCCGCGGTTGACCGTCACCGGGACGCGGTTTCGTCGGGCATCCAGGCGATCCCGCGCGCGTCCAGCACGATGTCGAGCGCGCGAGCGGGAATCGTGCCGCCCGTGAAGGACACCTGCACCGGCGCGGGTTGGCCCGCGGTCGGGCGTTCATCGAACCCGCCCCGCTCGGCCAGCACGTGGACCACGCGCCGCGCGATGGCCGGCGTGGGATCGACCCAGGCGACGGGCCAGGGCGCGAGCCGCTCCAGGCGGTCGAGCAGGAGGGGATAGTGCGTGCAGGCCAGCACCACGGCATCCGTGCGGCCCGCGCCGTCGTCCACGAAGGCGGGCGCGATCTCGGCCTCGACCGCCGTGTCCGCGACCGGTTCCCCCCGAAGCGCCGCCTCCGCCAGGCTCGCCAGCAGCGGCGACCCCGCGAGCGTGACGGCGCAGCCCTCGGCGAAGCGGGCCACGAGGTCGCGGGTGTATTCGCGCGCCACGCAGCCCGGGGTCGCCAGCACGCTGATCCGCTTGGAACGCGACAGGGCCGCGGCGGGCTTGATGGCTGGGACGGTGCCCACGAAGGCCACCTCCGGCCAGCGCGCCCGCAGGGGACCCAGCACGGCGGTGGAAGCGGTGTTGCAGGCGATCACCACCACGTCGGGAGCGACCCGCGCGATCAAGCCCCCAACAACGTCGGCGACGCGCGCCACCAGCACGTCCTCGGCGAGCCGTCCGTAGGGGAAGACCGCGTCGTCCGCCGCGTAGCTGAAGGCCGCGCCCGGCATCGCGGCCACCACTTCGCGCAGCACGGTCAGGCCGCCGAGCCCCGAGTCGAACACCACGATCCGCGGCACCCGGAGATCCGGGGCGGGCGTGGGGCGATGGTCGGCTCGCTCGATCAGCACGGGTGTCTCCCCTCCTCGCCCTCGCGACATCGGGCGCTGCCGCGAGCCAAGCGCGGCGCGGTTAACATCGCGTGAGCGCGGTTTCAGGCGGCGTCGGCGCGCGCTGGCCGCTTCACGGTCTGGATCACCTCGAACCCCTCGAACTCGGGGTGGCCGAGGTACATCGGCTTGGTCTGCCCCGTGCCGCGGTGCGCGGCCCGGAAGGCCTCCGAATTGGTCCAGTCGGTGAAAAGGTCCCGGTTCGCCCACACGGTATGGGACGAGTAGAGCACGTGGTCCTCCCGCTCGGGCCCGCGCAGCATGTGGAACTCCACGAAGCCCGGCACCGTCCCGAGGTGGGTTTCGCGCGACAGCCACAGGTGCTCGAACGCACCCTCCTCGCCCTTGAGCACTTTGAACCGATTCATCGCGATGAACATGGGACTTCCTCCTCGAACCGCCTGCGCCATCACATGGGGCCGTTTCCGCGCAGAACCAACGCGCTCCGGACGGCGCGACCGCGCCCCGCGTCAGCCGACCCGTTCCAGGGTCACGGCACTGCCGTAGGCGAGCACTTCCGTGATGCCGTCGGTGATCTCGTTGGCGTCGTAGCGCATGCCGATCACGGCGTCCGCGCCGGCCTGGGCCGCGTGCTTGACCATGTGATCGTAGGCCTCCTGGCGCGCCTGCTCGGCCAGCTTGACGAAGACGCTGAGCCGTCCGCCGAAGAAGCTCTGCAGCCCGCCCGCCCAGTTGCCCAGCGCGCTGCGCGAGCGGACCGTGATGCCGCGGCAGATGCCGAGGTGGCGGATGATGCGGTAGCCCGCGACCTCGTTGGTGGTGGTGACGATCATGGGTGCCCTGGTTCCCGCGCGGGCCGGCGGCCGGGACGGCCCCGTTCCCCGCGCACCATCATTTGACAGGACTCGGGCGAGTATCGCAATCTCGACATCCATGTCGCGTTCGGGCGCGGCTCCGGACGCCCCTAGGGTCGAGGCCCGCCATCAAGCACTCCGCCGTCCCCGCGCCGTCGCCCGCCCGGCCCGTTTCCGACCTGCTGGCCGCGGCGGCCGAGAACACCATCCTGTTCCTGATGGTGCCGCACTTCTCGATGATCGCCTTCGCGTCGGCGGTGGAGCCGCTGCGGCTCGCCAACCGGGCCATGGGCAACGACGCCTACCGCTGGCGCGTCCTCACAGTCGACGGGCGGCCGGTCACGGCCTCCAACGGCGTTCCCGTGGCGGCGGACGGCACCTACGCGGACGGCGCGGGCGCCTCCGCCGCCATCGTGTGCGCGGGCGTCGACGTCCACACGGTCGACCACCGCGACCTGTCCGCCAAGCTGCGCGGCCTGTCGGCCCGCGGCGTGCCGCTCGGCGCGCTGTGCACCGGCTCCTACGTGCTGGCACGCGCCGGGCTGCTGGACGGGCACCGCTGCACCATCCACTGGGAGAACCACGACGCCCTGGTCGAGGAATTCCCCGACCTCACCGTCACGGAGGAGCTGTTCGAGATCGACCGGGCGCGCTTCACCTGCGCGGGCGGCACGGCCGCTATCGACATGATGCTGTCGGTGATCGCCCGGCAGAAGGGCCAGGAGGTCGCGGCCCAGGTCACCGACCAGCTCATCCACCACCGCATGCGCGACGCCCACGAGCGGCAGCGCATGGAACTGCGCGCCCGGCTCGGCGTGGCCCACCCCAAGCTGATCGGCGTGGTGGGCGAGATGGAGCGGCGCATCGAGCAGCCCCTGTCCTGCGCGGCGCTGGCGGGCGGCGTCGGCCTGTCGACGCGCCAGCTCGAACGGCTGTTCCGCAAGTACATCGGCCAGGCGCCCACCCGCTACTATTTGGGGCTGCGGTTGGAGCGCGCCCGCCACCTGCTGCTGCAGACCAGCATGCCCGTCCTGTCGGTGGGGCTCGCCTGCGGATTCGTGTCGGCCTCGCACTTCTCCAAGTGCTACAGCGAGCACTTCGCGCGCACGCCCTCGCAGGACCGGCGCCCGCGCGGCGAGGAGCGGGCGCGGGGGCATGGCTGAGTTCGACTACATCGTGGTGGGGGCGGGCTCGGCGGGCTGCGTGCTCGCCAACCGCCTGACGGCCGACGGCCGCACCAGCGTGCTGCTGATCGAGGGCGGCGGCCACGACCGCCACGTGCTCATGGCCATGCCCTCCGCGCTCGCCATGGCGATGAACATTTCCCGCGCCAACTGGAACTACGAGAGCGAGCCGGAGCCCGCGCTGGACGGCCGAAGAATCTCCACGCCGCGCGGAAAAGTGCTGGGCGGGTCGTCGTCGATCAACGGCATGGTCTACATCCGCGGCAACCCGCTCGACTTCGAGGCCTGGGAGGAGGCGGGCGCGCGGGGCTGGGCCTACCGGGACGTGCTGCCCTACTTCAAGCGGGCGGAAACGCGCGAGGAAGGCGCGGACGGCTACCGGGGCGGCGACGGCCCGCTGCACACCAGCTACGGCCCGATGGAGAACCCGCTCTACCGCGCTTTCATCGAGGCGGGGCGGCAGGCGGGCTATCCCGTGACCGAAGACGTGAACGGTTTTCAGCAGGAAGGCTTCGGGCGCATGGACCGGACCATCCGCGGCGGCCGCCGCTGGAGCGCGGCGCGCGCCTACCTCGACCCCGCCCGCTCCCGCAAGACGCTGACGGTGTGGACGGAGGCGCTGGCCGAGCGCGTGCTGTTCGAGGGGCGGCGCGCGGTTGGCGTCCGCGTGTCGCGCGGCGGCGCGGTCGAAGAGCCCCGCGCCCGGCGCGAGGTGATCCTGGCGGGCGGCCCCATCAACTCGCCGCAACTCCTGAAGCTGTCGGGCGTGGGACCCGGGTCGGAACTGGCGCGCCACGCCATCCCGCTGGTGGCCGACCGGCCGGGCGTGGGCGCCAACCTGACCGACCACCTGGAGGTCTACTTCCAAATGGCCTGCACGCAGCCGATCACGCTCTTTTCCTCGCTGGGCCTGCTCCCCAAGGCGCTGATCGGCGCGCGCTGGCTGCTACGCCGCGACGGCCTGGGCGCCACCAACCATTTCGAGAGCTGCGCCTTCGTGCGCTCGCGGCCGGGCGTGCGCTGGCCGGACCTGCAGTACCATTTCCTGCCCGCCGCCATCTCCTACAACGGCAAGGACCTGGCCGAAGGCCACGGTTTTCAGGCGCACGTAGGCCCTATGCGCTCGAAGAGCCGCGGCCACGTGCTGCTACGCTCTGCCGACCCGCGCGAAAAACCCGCGCTGCACTTCAACTACATGAGCCACCCCGACGACTGGACCGAGATGCGGGCCGCGGTGCGCCTCACGCGCGAGATCTTTGCCCAGGACGCCTTCGCGCCCTACCGCGGCGAGGAGATCGAGCCGGGCGCGGCCGCCACGTCGGACGAGGCCATCGACGCCTTCGTCCGCCGCCGGGTGGAGAGCGCCTACCATCCCTGTTCGACCTGCCGCATGGGGGCCGCCGACGACCCGCTCGCGGTGGTGGACCCCGAGACCCGGGTGATCGGCGTCGACGGCCTGCGCGTGGCCGACTCGTCCATCATGCCGACCATCACGACGGGCAACCTCAACGCCCCCACCATCATGCTGGCCGAGAAGGCCGCCGACCTCATCCTCGGCCGCCCGGCGCTTCCCGCGTCGAACGCGCCGTTCTACGAGGCGCGGGATTGGGCCGTGGCGCAGCGGTAGCTCGGCGATCGCGTCGACACCGCAAGTTCCGTTTCGAGGGAAGCGGCATTCTCTCCGTCATTGCGAGGCGGCGCAGCCGCCGCGGCAATCCAGCCCGGTTCGGAAATGGCCTGGATTGCTTCGCTGCGCTCGCAATGACGTCCGGGAGACAACGGCACGGGGACGCGCAATCTCGATCATCGCTCGCCGGCCGTGATCCACTTGGGCCCGCTCGGCGGGACGTACGAGCGCAGGCGCCCGACGAGGTCGTCGGGCTCGCGCGCGACGATCACCATGCCGCGATGCTCCTGGCGGAGGAAGCCGCGCCCGACCACGCCATCGAGGAACGCGAGCAGCCCGTCGTAGAAGCCGGCGACGTTGAGGATCGACACGGGCTTCCGATGGTCGCCCAGCTGCCCCCAAGTCCAGACCTCGAACAATTCCTCGAACGTGCCGAGCCCTCCGGGAAGGCCGACGTAACCGCCGTCGGCGAGGTCGGACATCTGGGCCTTCCGCTCGTGCATGGTGGCGACGACGCGCAGCTCGGTCAGCCCCGGGTGGGCAATCTCCTTGTCCACGAGCGCCCGCGGCATGACGCCGATCACCTCGCCACCGCCGGCGAGCGCGGCATCCGCGACACTGCCCATCAGCCCCACCTTGGCCCCGCCGTAAACGACGCCGATGCCTTCGCGCGCCAGCGTTCGGCCAAGGGCCGAAGCGGCTTCGCGGTAAAACGGATCAGAGCCGTCATTCGACCCGCAGAAGATGCACAACCGCACGACTCACCTCCGCTCCTATTGCCTGCCCGCGAACGTAACCACAAAAGCCTGCCTCAGTCCGTAAGCCTGTCCGGCTCTGCGGCCGCGAACGCCGAACCCGAAGAGCGGGCCAGTCTCGACGGCTGGCAGCGCGACCGCTATTCCGGTCAAGCTCAGGTCAATCGTGTCGATCTCGATTCGCCCGAAACCCGAAGGAGCTCGCTCATGCCGCCGTTCCGCCGCCGCTCCGGGTTCGCGCTGGGCGCGCCCAAGGTCATCACCTTCGGGATCTCGCTGCTCCTGCTCCTGCTCGCGGTCGGGTCCGCGCTGACGCATTTCCCGCCCGCCTTCGCGCCGGTGACGAGCCACCGCTTCTGGGTCGCGGTGGCGGCCTACGTCATCCTCGCCCTGGGCGTGCTGCTGCCCGGGGTCTGAGGCCGGACCCAAAACTTCCTTTACCGCGCGGCCCCACACTGGTCCGGAGCATCGGGGGTTGGGGCCTATGGTCGAAGCGTTGCGCAACGGAACGTGGCTCACGGCGGCGCGGCTGCGGGCCTACCCGCTGCTCGTCCTGATCCCCTCCCTGCTGGGCGTCGCGGCCCTGGTCGCGGGCGGCGACGGCACGCGCGACTGGATGCACCGGCCGCTGGGCACCGACTTCAGCCAGGTCTGGGCGGCGGGCGTGCAGGTGCTCGGCGGCCACCCGGCCGCACCCTTCGACCCCGCCACCCACGCGGCCGCGCAGCGGGCGCTGTTCGGGGCCGACACGCCGTTCTACGGCTGGCACTATCCCCCGTTCTTCCTCCTGGTCGCGACCCTCCTGGCGCTGCTGCCCTACGGCGCGGCGCTGCTGGTCTGGCAGGCCACGACCCTGCCGCTCTATCTCGGCGCCGTGCTGGCGATCCTGCGCCGGTCGGGCCTGCCGCGAACCGGGATCGTCCTGGCGGCCGCCGCCTTTCCGGCGGTGTTCGTCAACCTGACACACGGCCACAACGGGTTCCTATCGGCCGGGCTCCTGGCCTTCGGGTTCCTGGCCCTGCGCGACCGGCCCGTGCTGGCGGGCGTGCTGTTCGGGCTGCTGGCCTACAAGCCGCAGTTCGGCCTCGTCCTGCCCGTGGCGCTGCTGGCCGGCGGATGCTGGCGGACGCTCGCCGCGGGGGCCGCGACGGTCGCGTCCATGACGGCCGTCACCGTGATGCTGTTCGGGGTGGCGACGTGGCGCGCCTTCGGCGACAGCCTCGCTTTCACCCGCACGGTCGTGCTGGAGCAGGGCAACACGGGCTGGGAAAAGATCCAGAGCCCCTTCGCGGCGGCCCGCATGCTGGGCGCGGGCATCGGCCAGGCCTACGCGGTGCAGACGGCCGTGACGCTCGCGGCCTTCGCGGTCGTGGCGCTCGCCTGGCGCAGCCGCGCCGCCGACCCGCGCCTCAAGGCCGCGCTCGCCATGGTGGCAAGCCTGCTCACCACGCCCTACTGCCTGGACTACGACCTCATGATCCTCGGGCCCGCCCTGGCCTTCGCGGTCGCGGTGGGCCTGGAGGAGGGCTTCGGCCCCTGGGAGAAGACGCTGCTGGCGGCCGTGTGGGTCGCGCCCGCCCTGGCGCGGGTCGTGGCGGAGACCACAGACATCCCACTGGGGCTCGGCGCGACCACGGCGTTCTTCCTGCTCCTGGCGCGCCGGGCCCTGCTGCCCCGCCCGACGCGGTCGGCCGTCGCCTCGCTGATCGCCCTTCCGGCGACCTGACGCCCGCCCCACCCTTTGCGGCCGGGACGCGCGGGTCCATATTGCGCCCATGCCCAGACCGAAAGCCCCGCGCTCCGCCCGCGCCAAAGCCTCGCGCCCCGACGTGGCGCCGCTTGACGAACACCTCGCCGCGCTGCTGAACCCGGCGCTGAACGAGCGGCGCGGCTTCGCCGAGGCCCCGCAGGCCGCCTTCGAGGCCGGCTCCGCCCAGCCGCTCGCGGCCCTCGACCGCCGGGCCGAGGCGCGCGGTGGTGGCGGCCCGCGCGAGCCGAGCGGATCGGTGGCCACCGCCGAGGTCCTGAAGAACCTGCTGGAGACCGGCGACCCGCGCCTCGCCGACCGCCCGTGGACCCCGCACCGGCCGCAGCGCCCCGATAAGAGCGAGGGCGGCATCCGTTTCAAGCTGCAATCGGAATACGAGCCCAAGGGCGACCAGCCCACCGCCATCGGCGACCTGGTGGCCGGCATCGCGGCGCAGGAGCGCGACCAGGTGCTGCTCGGCGTCACCGGCTCGGGCAAGACCTTCACCATGGCGCAGGTGATCGGCCGCACCAACCGCCCCGCCCTCATCCTGGCGCCCAACAAGACCCTCGCCGCCCAGCTCTACGGCGAGTTCAAGAGCTTCTTCCCGCACAACGCGGTGGAGTACTTCGTGTCGTACTACGACTACTACCAGCCCGAAGCCTACGTGCCGCGCACCGACACCTACATCGAGAAGGAATCCTCGATCAACGAGCAGATCGACCGGATGCGCCACGCCGCCACAAGGTCGCTGCTCGAGCGCGACGACGTCATCATTGTCGCCTCGGTCTCCTGCATCTACGGCATCGGCTCGGTCGAGACCTACACGGCGATGACCTTCACCGTGCGCAACAACGAGAAGATCGACCAGCGCCAGCTCATCGCCGACCTCGTCGCGCTCCAGTACAAACGATCGGCGGGCGACTTTTCCCGCGGCGTGTTCCGCGTGCGCGGCGACACGGTCGAGCTGTTCCCCGCCCATTACGAGGACCGCGCCTGGCGCGTCTCCTTCTTCGGCGACGAGGTCGAGGGCATCGTCGAGTTCGACCCGCTCACCGGCAAGAAGACGCAGGATCTCGACTTCGTGAAGATCTACGCGAACTCGCATTACGTGACGCCGCGCCCGACCCTTCTGCAGTCGATCAAGGGCATCAAGGGCGAGCTGAAGCAGCGCCTCGACGAGCTGTATCGCGGCAACCGACTGTTGGAGGCGCAACGGCTCGAGCAGCGCACGCTGTTCGATCTCGAGATGATGGAGGCGACCGGCTCCTGCGCCGGCATCGAGAACTATTCGCGCTACCTCACCGGCCGCAAGCCGGGCGAGCCGCCGCCGACCCTGTTCGAGTACCTGCCCGACAACGCCCTCGTCTTCGCCGACGAGAGCCACGTCACCGTGCCGCAGATCGGCGGCATGTACCGCGGCGACTTCCGCCGCAAGGCGACCTTGGCCGAATACGGCTTCCGCCTGCCCTCCTGCCTCGACAACCGCCCGCTGCGCTTCGAGGAATGGGACGCCATGCGGCCGCAGACCATCCACGTCTCGGCCACGCCGGGCTCGTGGGAGATGGACCGCACCGCGGGCGTGTTCGCCGAGCAGGTGATCCGCCCCACCGGCCTGATCGACCCACCCGTGGAGGTGCGCCCCGTCCGCACCCAGGTCGACGACCTCCTGGACGAGGTCAAGCAGGTCAGCAAGCAGGGCTACCGCTCGCTCGTCACCGTGCTCACCAAGCGCATGGCCGAGGACCTCACCGAATACCTGCACGAGCACGGCGTGCGGGTGCGCTACATGCACTCCGACATCGACACGATCGAGCGCATCGAGATCATCCGCGACCTCCGCTTGGGCGTGTTCGACGCGCTGGTGGGCATCAATCTGCTGCGCGAGGGCCTGGACATCCCCGAATGCGCGCTGGTCGCCGTGCTCGACGCCGACAAGGAAGGCTTCCTGCGCTCGGAAACCTCCCTCGTGCAGACCATCGGCCGCGCGGCCCGCAACGTGGAGGGCCGGGTCATCCTCTACGCCGACAAGGTGACGGGCTCCATGGAGCGCGCCATGGCGGAGACGGCGCGCCGCCGCGAGAAGCAGACGGCCTACAACGCCGCCAACGGCATCACGCCCGCCAGCATCAAGCGCGGCATCCAGGACATCCTGGGCTCGGTCTACGAGGCCGACCACGTCACGGTCGACACGGGGCTCGCCGCGCCCGCGAGCCTGGTGGGCCACAATTTCAAGGCCACGGTCGCGGATCTGGAGAAGCGCATGCGCGAGGCCGCCGCCAACCTCGAGTTCGAAGAGGCGGCCCGGCTGCGCGACGAACTCAAGCGCCTGCAGGAGACCGAACTCGCGGTGGGCCACGACCCGATGGCGCGCCAGCGCGACGTGGAGCTGGAAGCGGGCAGCTACGCGGGCGAGCGCAAATACGGCCGCGCCGCCAACGTGCCCAAAAACCTGCCCGGCCACGACCCCACCCCGCGCCTCGCCCGCAAGCCCACGGACGCCGACATGGGCCCGCACAATTTCGGGGGCGGCGAGGGCAAGCCGCTCGTGGGGCGCGGGCGGAAGCCGGGGCTGGACGAGATGGGCCCGGGCGCGACGGAGCGGCCGCTGGGCCGGGCGGTGCGGGCGGAAGCGCCGGACCCGGGGGTGACGAGTTGGAAACGGGGCGGGAGAAGAGGGCGATGAACTCGCCGGGTAGATAGGGGAGAGCAGAGATGGACTGGTCACGCTGCCCCGATGTCGAGAGCGTCCTCGGCAAGGTGTCGGGCGCCTGGCTCGTGAAAGGCACCCGCGTGCAGGCGGACGCAATTGTGGAGAACGCCGCCGAGGGGGTTCACGGCCGAGGAGATCGCGACGGAGATCTTCCCGACCGCGCCCCTGAGACGAGTCAAGCGGACTCTGTATTTCACCCCCACGCGTATCTCTCGGACTTGAACAGCCTGAGCAGCTCATACCAACGGCGGCGATTGACAACACGTTTGCCCGGTCGCGGGTGGCGATGGACATGATGGTTTTCGGTTCTGCGATCGGGAAAGTCCACGCTTTGCAACAAGCATCGACGATCGCGTCGATGGACCCAGTCCCGAAGCGTGTGACGCTGCATCCCAGCGCTTTGCGCCGCCTCCGTTCAACGCGGCCATCCATGATCAACGCGATCGCAAGACATCGACGCACTTGGTCGGCGTCCTCGCTCGACCGGGCAGCACGCCGCAGATCCTCTCCCGTCAGCGCCGTCCGCGTGATCGCAAGGGTCAATGTGCCGCTCCAGCTTCGCCCACCGGATACACGGAACCACCCCGGTAGACCGTCGTCACCTCACACCAGCCAGTGAACCGCGCCGCTGATATAGGACTTCCAGGCCACCGGTATTAAAACACGAAGTCCGCCATCTCTGCACCATACGGAAATCGCGAGCGGGCCCGTCGGAGTTACCTGCGGCACATTGAACCCGATCTGCTGTGACCCTGCATCGGTGCGGGTGCTTGTGCAGACATCCTGTGGGGCTTGCGCCCGACCCTTGATCCACCAATCTCGCGAGTGATGCCCAACCGGAGCCGCTTGTGCCGCTCACCGCCGTCGACCAGCCCGGCGTCGTCGATACGTTCGGCATCCACTTCGACATGAGGAACCGTGACGAGCTCGTGAGGTGACACGTGCTCCGCAGCGCGATCCTGAGCGTCGAGATGCGCAGCGCGCGGTGCCGACGTGGTGTCGGCCTTCCAGCGCAGCCGTGCCATGTTCGAGCGGCTCGCAAGCAACCTGTACGACGCCGGCCACCGTACACCCTGGATCGACGTCTTCGGTCCGATCAGCCGCATGGTGTCGGAATCGAATTGAGTGAGGCTCCCTGCGCCACGCCTGCAACGACAAGTCCGCGTGTATCGGCCCTGGACCGCCGCAAGGCCGTCAACGCGGGCAGCATCGAGCCGCTGCGGCAACCCTCGTCATCCCAATGCGAAACACATCCGACTATGCTCCGCACGCCCCAGAGGAGGCCACGCATGCAGAACCGGGTGTTCCGTCACCTACGCCACGTCCCGCTCGCGTTGGCTGCCGTTCTCGCCGTCGCCGTCTGCCTGCTCGCCGTCACCCGCGCCATCGCCGACCGGTCGTCGACCATCATGCTCGACACCGCTTCGTGGAAGTGCACGGCCGAGCACACGGACAAGCGCGAGATGCAGCGCGCGAGCGGCGGGGTCGAGTACGCGACGACGGTGGTCTGCGACGCGTGGGGGCGTAGGTAACAGCTTTTGAGCGGCCCGAGCGCGACTGGACTGCCGAGGACTTCGCGCGGCTGCGGACGCTCGCGCTCACGTGGCGGGAGGGGTGGGGCAGCGGGCGGAGGCGTGAGCGCGGTGCAGCGAGGATACGGTGGGCTACGGCCCCGATGCAGATGAAGCGGGCGACAATCAGAACGCTCGGCAAGGTGCGGGTCGCCGCGGCCTGAATAGGCCTTATTGAGCAGTCTTCTTGCGACCGGCGCGTCGCTTCGCTTTTGGGCCGCTCACTTGTTGGACCACCGCCTCGCCCGCGGCCTTGCCGCCAGCTGCGGGGCTTTGAGCCGTCGACCCTCCTGAACTGTAGCAGGTAAAGGCGCCGATCGGCCTCAACCCGTTGCCCGAGCTCGCGCCGGCCGCGGCCTGAGCCGTGCTGCCGAGCGCGAGCAGGCCGGACGTCGCCAGTGCGACGACCATCGATGTTCTGACCATGGCTGAACTCCCGGACGGTTGATTGCCGTTCGCGGGGTCCAACGCTCCACACAAGGAAAGGTGCGCCACCGCTCGGTCGACACCCCGAAGAAGAACGACCTGCGAGCTGTGACCGTGCCAGGCGCGGCACCATGCCAGCGATGCGGGCCGGGACGGTGCGGCTAACCTGACCTTCCACCTCGCATGAGCGCCCATGTGAGTGTGGCGCAGGGCCGGCACTGGTCCGACCCAGTCCCGTGCCTTCTCGCGCCCACTCATCTACCTTTGCTCCGCCAGCAACCTGATGCATGCTGGGGGTCCACCCCGCGCGGAGAGCCTCTTGCGGGAATGGCGAGGGCCGGGGCCTTGCTCCTCAATCACGACCTCGGCTTCCTGCGCCCTCACCCGTTCCTCAGCCTCGTCACAAGTCACAAAACTACGGAAATCTAGGCTGACACAGCACGTCGTTCTCCGCAGAGGTGGGGTGATCCACGAACATCGGCGGGCTCGCTTGGGGCGTTTCACCGGTGGCCCCTCTCGATTGATCAAGCCCCCCGCCGTGCCGAGCGGAATCAGGACTGACGGGCTGCTCGAAGGCCTTGGTGTCTCGCAGCGTTCCGCGCCGTTGCAGTTCCGCGATCAGGTCGTCCTTCGTTGGGAAGATCTCAAGTATCGTTTCTACGTCGATCCCCGACGCGGCAGCAAGATCAGTGAGGTTCAGAGCAGCTATCCCACGTATCTGAACCATCAAGCTCGCGACGAAAATCACGCGTGTCGTCGTACTGGTCCGGTCTTCAGAGCGACGACTAGGCTGCGAATCCAATCTGTTGGGCACGGTCGACCCCAGGTTTCGTATGCAAAGCATTGAAACCCACGATACGCGTGATCGTCTCAGGTAATGAACGGAGAGTTACATTGCAGTTAGCATTTTAATTTAATTTTCATGGTTTACTCAGCAACGTCGATCGCTGCCGGAGCTCAATCGCCGCGCTCATAGGTTGCCTACGTTCAGCCTCACGTCGGGCAGATCATTGATGAACTCGACGCCAGCCGTTTCCAGGGCCGCCCCGATCCGGGTGAGCGTGCCATAGTGCATCTTGGGCTGACCGACGGCCCTGTCCGCCCTGGAAATCCTCACCGTGGCCACTTGGCACCGTCTGGCCAATTCGAAGGCCGGCATTTTGAGCAACCGCCGCGCTTCCCGGATCTCAGGCCCGGCAATCAAGACCGCGCCCTCAGCCTCACGCCCGGTTCGCCGCCGTTGCTATACTCGAGGCAGTTCACTCCTTGATGGCCCAAAAACACTGGTCCTTGATCGCTGCTTTGATGCATGCGAAAGCGAGCCCTTGCGCAGTCGTTTCCTTATCGGTGAAGACAACCGTACCTGCCGTGTACTCCTGACACGTACCAGTGAGGTATTTGAGAAGTAAGCCTCCCGAGAATGGTGGTTGGCTTGCGTCCAACACTTCTCCAGGTCCTGTCTGTTTCAGGTCCAATATGTCCTGGTAAGAATGGCAAGCGACCGTGTGCCTGCCAAGCGGCAAGCTTTCAGCAGCCGAGGCCGCCTGATAGGCCACAAGCGACACGACGCCAATCAGGATCAGGCGCATAACGGCGATCTCTGCGGCAATCTTGCCATGAACGCAAAACCCCATTCCACGTGCGGGAAGCCCACGAGGGCACGGGACGCCCGCTACCTGGCGCGTATCGGCCTGGTCTGGAGCGTTGTCGATCGTGTCGGCGAGAATCATGGGTGTTGACTCGGCTCAACACCTGCCTCGCCCACCGCAAAGCCGTCCTCCGCCCGCTTCTTCGCCCGATCCCGGAGCTTGCGACGCCAGTAGGCCTTGGCGGTGCGAAGCGAGGGCCTGGCGGTCGGACTGGACCTGAACATGCTGATGGCTGGGCTTGGTCGGAGCGGCGCTACGGCCCTGACCGGCTGCACGGGAGCGTCTGTGTGCCATCGAACCATGGGGTGCCTCGCGCGCGTTCCGAGAAGATCGCGAGCAGGTGGTTAACAAGTCGGTAAAGGGGTGTGCGGGCGAAGGCCGCCCACCACCGACGCAGCAGCCAAGCGTCAGACGAAACGAACCGGATGGAGTACGATCCGAACTTCATCAGCCAGCAGGGCGGGGCGCCCGTAGATCGAACCCTCGATCTCCTGCCCGCTCGCGAGCCTGAAAACGAGGTGCGTCCATCGCGTGCTGAAATGATCCCGCACGGCCTTCAGTCCACGGAGACTGACTTCGGCGGGACGGGCCATCTTGGGCAATGTACCGTTCCGCCATACAGCTTCCCGAAACTCCGCCTCTTCACACTCAATCATGGCACTTTGCTTGTGACGCGGCCCGCGCCCAATCAATTCCACTGTCTTCACCATCGACTCCCACGCAACGCTCAGGTGCTGACTTCCCCCTTTGCATGTCCTCCCCGACACTATCCGCAGCTTTTCGCCATCGGACAGACTAGATGTTAACGCAATATAGACCAATTTGGCCTCCGTGTGGAGTCTGAATCGTGCGGTTCCAGCGCCCGTGATTGTTCTTGGGTCGGTCAGCAAGTTTTGTGAGACTGGGCGATTCGTCGGCCAACGGAGCGCATGTAAAGAGGATCGCGCGGTCTAGCGCTGCATGGGCGTTTTGTACGGCGGCGGCGCGATACGGTCGATTAACCAAAGGCGAGCTACGGTCCCAGCCGGTCTTTCCCGCAGCGTGAGACGTTCATGGTTCCCCTGATCGCCCACGAGGTCCGTGCCGCTGCCGATTTTCCCAACTGGCAGTTCGAGACTCTCGACTTCGCTTACGAGCCCGCCTCCCGCTCAGCCTGGGTGTCGTTCAAAGCGGAGGGTGATCCTTGCTTCACCTTCCAGACCCTGGTCGACATGGCAAACGTCCGCGAGTCCCTCCGCGCGCTGTTCGCCACGAGCGGCCGCGGGCCGTTGGACTATGTCGTGCTCGCCTCCAACAAACCCGGCGTGTTCAACCTTGGGGGCGACCTCGCGATGTTCGCGCGCTCGATCCGCTCGGGCGAGCGAGACTCGCTCAGAACCTACGCGCACGCCTGCATCGACGTCATGCACGGGATGATCTCGGCCTACGGGCTTCCGGTGGTCACGCTCGCGGTCATTTCCGGCCAGGCGCTCGGGGGCGGCTTCGAGGCGGCACTCGCGCAGGATTTTCTGTTCGCGGACGAGAGGGCAACTCTCGGCGTGCCGGAGGTTGCCTTCAACACTTTCCCGGGCATGGGGGCGATCACTCTGCTGCAGCGTCGGATCGGCGTTCCGCTGACCGAGCGGATCGTGGCCTCCGGTGACAGCTACTCGGCCCGCCAGATGGCTGACTTGAACATCGTCGATGCCGTGTTTCCTGCGCACAGCGCTCGCGAGGCGGTCCTGGCCTGGATGACCGAGGGCGGTGAGGCCGCGCGTGCGCGACGGCTCGCGGTGACCAACGCCCGCCGAACCTGCTTCCCCGTTTCGCGATCCGAGCTCATCAAGATCGTGGACATCTGGACGGACTGCTCCTGCGACGTCACCTCTCGCGACCTGCGCCACATGGACAGGTTGGTGTCGGCGCAGAGAAGGATGGCGTCCTGAACGCCTAAAACTCGTCTCGCCGCTCCATCTAACAACGTCTCCTTAAACGCCGTGGTCTAGGATCCGCGCGACGGCGTCGAGGACCTGTATCATGGCGGCTGGACGAGGGCACGCGCGCGGGGAGGATCTGCCGCGGGACGTCTACGCCGACCTCGTCGACACGTTGTTCGGAACCGTAGGCTCGTTCCTGTCGGGCATCTTCGGCGGTCTCCTGGTACCGGCCGTGGCCTGGTTCAGGACCGGCGAGCCCGTCTTCGTTTTCGCAACGGCGGTGATCCTGGTTTTTGCGATGTTCCGCGTCGCTACGCTGCTCCGCTACCGCAAGGTCCCCGCCGCGGTGCGCGGCGAGCAGGCGGCCAGGTGGGAAGTGGTCTACGCCGCGGGCGGCGTCGGCTTCATGCTGGCCGTGGGTCTCACGGCCGCCCTGATGCTGTTCCGACCGCATGACGAGCTCACCGCGCTGTACGCCGTCGTCATCGTGTTGGGCTGCGCGGGGTCGCTCGCTGGCCGCAACGCCGGCCGCCCGACGATCGTGATGTCGCAGATGGTCGCCGTCTGCCTGCCGGTTGCCATCGTCCTGCTGACGAACGACAGCGGCTGGTCCTGGGGTCTGGCCTTCATCTTCCTCCTGGTCATGACGTCGGTGCGGTCGACCAGCCGTTTCCTGAACCGCATGCTTGTTTCGGCGCTGCTGTCCAGCCGCGAGGCGAAGCAGCAGGAGCGGCAGCTCAGCAGCGCCCTCAACAGCATGACGCACGGGCTGTGCATGGTCGACGGGGACGGCCTGATCACCGTCATCAATCATCGTCTGCGCGAGGCGTTCGCCATCCCGGACACCGCATCGCTCGTCACACTCCGCGAGTTGACGACGGTCATCGCGGAGCGGGCCGGCCTGCTGCCGGAAGCCGCCGATGCCTTTGCCCGGACAGTGACGTCGGGCGTGGCGCAACCGCAAGCGTGGGACTGCACGGAGGAGATTGGGGCGCAGATCTTCCTGTTCCGCTTCGAGCCGATGGAGCATGGCGGCTCCGTGGTGGTGGTCGAGGATATCACCGAAGCCCGACGGTCGGCCGAGCAGGTCGAGCACCTGGCCCATTTCGATACCCTGACCGGGCTTACCAACCGCTACTGGTTCCAGCAGCGGCTCGAGGCGGATCTCGCGGCCGGCCCGGAGGGCGCAGGCATCGTCCTGATGTCGATCGATCTCGACCGGTTCAAGGAGGTCAACGACACGCTGGGCCACCAGTTAGGAGATCGGCTGCTGCAACAGGTCGCCCGTCGCCTGACGCAGGCGGTGCGGCCGTCCGATATCGTGGCCCGCTTCGGCGGCGACGAGTTCCAGATCCTGCTTCGCCCGGCTCCTGCCGCTGCCGACATCGACGCTTTCGCGGCGCGCATCGTTTCCACCGTCAGTGATCCCTATTCAATCGACGGTCATGCCATGAGCGTGGGAGCGAGCGTCGGCGTGGCGCTCGCCCCCGAGCACGCCCGCTTCGCAGAAGACTTGCTCAAATGCGCCGACATGGCGCTCTACGCCGCCAAGGGGGCGTCGCGCGGGACTTTCCGGCGCTTCGTGCCGGAACTGGATGCCGCGGCCCACCGGAAGCGACGCATCGAGCAGGAACTCCGCGAGGCGCTGGCCACGGGCCAGATCGAGGTCCACTACCAGCCCGCGGTCGACGTTCGAACCGGCAAGGTGTCCACCTTCGAGGCGCTCGCGCGCTGGCGCCATCCGACGCGGGGCATGATCCCGCCCATCGAGTTCATTCCCGTCGCGGAAGAAACCGGGCTGATCGCCGATCTAGGCGAGTTCATGCTTCGGCAGGCCTGCGAGGACGCCAGCGCCTGGCCGTCGGAGGTCCGTGTGGCCGTCAACGTTTCGGCCAAGCAATTCCTTCTCAGGCACGACCTGACGGCCCGGATCATGCTGATCCTCGCCCGGGCGGGGCTGCCGGCTCACCGCTTGGAAATCGAGATCACCGAGAGCGTGCTTCTCGACGCCAACGAAACCCTGTCGGCGCTGGCGGACGCCGGCATCCGCATATCGCTGGACGATTTCGGTACGGGCTATTCGAGCTTGTCCTACCTCCGGCAGTTCCAGGTCGACAAAATCAAGATCGACCGCAGCTTCATCACGGTTCAGGACCCGATTTCCCTCGCCATCATCGATGCCGTCTCGTTCCTGGCGGAATCCATGGAGGTCGACCTCGTTGTTGAGGGCGTGGAAACCCAGGCCCAGCTCGACCTGCTGACGGCGCGCCGGATCCACCTCGTCCAGGGTTACTTCTTCAGCCAAGCCCTCCCGGTGGGCGAACTCGGGCCCCTGCTCGGCCGAGGGGTCGAGGCCGCCTGGGAGCAGGGCGACCTCAAGATCGCCTGACCCGTCAGACCGTCCGCGAACCGAAGCCCGGCATGGCGAGGCGCTGCGCGCGATAGATGCCGCAGGCCGAGTTATGACGCCGGACGCGTCCTGCCGCGAAGCGCCGGATGCCCTCGAACCCCGCCGCGGACGGCGCTACGGCGTTGAGCAACATCAGTTCGTGCAGCCTCGTCGCATCCAGCGTGACCCCGGCCTCCATGAGCCGCTCAGCCTGCACGAAGCCTAGCTTGTGCGCCAGGAGCGAGTAGCTGCGCAAATTGCTGACCAGGTCGACGTCGAACGAGAAACGCGCGTCCGCTTCGCCAACCATCACGTTGCACGCCAGAGCGAGGTCCAGGTCGGCCTGCGCCACGAGCCCGCGCGCCCATGCGATCGGGATCACCGGAACTTCAAACAGCAGGTCGGAGAGGTCGTCGAGCAGCATGCCCAAGTCACGGGGCGAGGCTGGGGCGCGTTCCTCATCCGACGCAAGATCCAGAACAAGGAATTTGCACGGTCCGACCCGCCCGAGCTTGATGGCCCGGATGAGGCTCCGCAGGCACTTGGCCTGATCTTCGCTCACACCGGGGTGGCGCTTGGAAGCGATGACGATCTCGTCCGCGGCGAAGTGAAGGAGGTCTAGACCGCGCGCGGGGCTAGGAACCTCGGATTGATCTTGATCAACAATGTCACCCAAGATGATGGAGCAAGGCTTGGCTGTATTAAGCTCAAAGGATTGCATGCTTAACTCCATTCGTTAATTGATAATAATCAAATTACCCCTTTAAGGAAAGTATTAACTCTGTCGGAGGACGTCCTGCATCGAGTTGTGGTTAACACCGTTCAGGCCCTGCGCAGCGCGGGTCGCCGGCCGCGATGCTCGGCAGGGTCTGACAGAGCTACGCCTCGACCAGTGATCAGGGCAGTTGCACCCCGACCGTACCGCCATTCTCCAGGATGAATTCGACGCTGGCCGCCTCGAAGGCGTGCTGGATCGGGCATCTCACCCCCACGCTCGCCTACGACCGCTCGGCCATCATGCGAGCTGCCTGGGGACGGGCTCGGGGCTCCTGCAAGCTCTTGCCCGAGGATCAGTGCTTCGCCCGGATCATGTGCGAGATGCTGCGGGGTTCGCGCATGTGGCTGCGGGAAATGGCCGGCCTTCTCGACCACGCCGAGGTGCGCTTCATGTGCGCCGCCGCCATGACCCACGAGGACGAAGGGGCCGGAGCGTGACTGCCCTTGCCACCCGCCGCGTCATCCTGACGGGTCTCGCCATCCTGCCGATCGCCGGTACTACGGCTGTCTCAGGCGCGAGCACGTCCAGTTCGGCATGGAGGGCGACGAAGGCGAGAACGACCCGGGCAGCCGTCTGATCGTCGCGTTGCTCGACAACGCGCTCGGCGCCTTGCAGCAGCAGAGCGGGGCCGGCGGATCGATCGGCGGTGGCGCATGGGCGCCCTTGCCACCCGCCCCGGATCGCTCTCCGTTTCGGGGAGCGCGCCCAAGACCTCCTGCAGCGCGCCAGCGTGGCGCACGCCAGCGACCGGCGCGGGGTCCTCACCCGCCGCGCCGTGCGGCTGTTCCGGGCCATGGACGAGGCCTTGGAGGCGGGCGGCGATCGGGAAACCGAGAAGCTGTTCCGACATGCTTTAGACGCGGTGATTAAGACTGGACCCGTAAAGGACTGCTCTCGTTTGCCGAGTAGGTCGGCAGTAACAAGCCGAGTCTGTCGGCGACCGACAGGCTATAGTCCGCCCACGTGGTCAGTGGCCGTCGGTCAATCTCGGCTGAAAGCGAGACGAGTAGGCTCGGATCGTCGATGAGGCGTCCCAGAACTGCCGCCACAGCGTCCTCGTCCGTGAAGTCGATAGCGAGCGTTCCGCCGCCGGGCGCGACCTCCGCCAGAGAAGAGTTGTCATGGCAAAGACAGGGTTTCCCGAGCCAGAGGCTTTCCAGCACTGGCAGACCAAAGCCCTCTTCCGGCGACGGATAGACGCCGAGATCACACCACGCATGAAGCTCGGCGAGAGCGTCGTCATCAACGGGTCCGAGATAATGAACCTGCGACAGGGTAGCGAGTTCGGTGGCGATCTCCGCCTCGTATGTGTCGTCACCGACCCGACGACCGACGATCCGCGCCTCAATGGCGCGCTCACCCCCGCACCGGATGGCGCGCAGCAGGAGCGGCAGGTTCTTGCGCCGTTCCAAGGTCGTCACGATGAGGACGCGGAGCGGATGTCCCGGGCTGGGCGGGCGAGACTGGGCAGGGCGCCGAGTGGTGGCGGCGAACTGCGCCGGTAGCGGGATGGTCTTGATCTCCGGCGTTGGCAGGCCTTCGCTCGCGGCAAAGTGACGGAGGTCGGCGGCTACGTAGCCGGTCGTCGTGAAGACGAGGTCGGCGCTCACCAGGTTGCGGTAGTAACGGGCGTATAACGCGCGATCCGCGTCCGCGTAGAGAGAGACGAGCTTCATCGGGATGAGGTCGTGGCAGATGACCGCCGTCCGCAGACCGTAAGCCCGGCCGAACTGGATCGGGTCGGCCCCTTGCGCGACGACGCCCGTTGTCAGTTCCGGGACGAGCAGCCACGCTCCACGGCTCGGACGGCGGTCGAGGCCTGCCACCACGCGGCGGACCGGGTCGAAGCCAACGGATCGCACGTTAACTCCGGCCTCGATCAGACCCGCCCGCAACCGCCGAACGACGCGCTGTATTCCGGTTTCGAAAGGCAGCCCGGCCGTGTCCTGGTCCCAGTAGAAGAGTCGCCGGCTCTCAGGCAGCATTCACCACGGTCTTGTGGCTTGCTTCCACGACGTTCGGCGCTCGCCAACGCGGCAGGGCCGGCATGAAGAGCTCCACGCGCAGGTCCACCCCATTCGGATAGTCGGCCCACATCTCGGCCGGTAGGAGTGCCCGACCAGCCGTCCAGCGCCGGTCGCCCTCGAGATCGTGAAAGCCCACGCACAGTCTTGCGTCGTCCAGCGCCAGGCCGCGCGTCGCAAAGCCGTCGTCCACCATCAGCCCGGCAAGGTAGACACCGAGTGTGCGCTCGTCACCGGAATAGCCGATGTCGGACGGCCGTACCGCCTGAGACACGAGCCATACCTCCTGCGCGCCCGCGGGCACGGCGAAGCGGGCGTGCAGCCCGCGAACGACCGGCTCCACCCGGCGTTCGTCCACCAAAAGATGCAGGCCGCCGAGATCCTCTGAGTCGAGCGTCCAGCCCAGCGCGCGCACGCGAGCGTTCAACCGTCCTCGCACAGCCTCCACCACCGGGCCGCCATCGTGGAACGGGCGGCAGAAGTCCGCGTGGGTGCGCTGAGCCGGGTCGGCGTCGGGCGATGCGCCGAGCGCCACCACGCCGCCATCGGCGAAGAAGGCGCGGTTACCCATGTCGAGGTAGCTTTCGGCGCCCAGGTTCTCGGCCAGGAGCACGTCGTGGCTGTCGAGCTCGACGTGCCAGTAGGTGACGCGCTCGACCTGCTGCTGGGCGATGGTAGCGCCATTGACGAGCGCACTGGCGATGATGAGCACGTCGTCGAGCACGGTGACGGCGATCGAATGGCCGGGCGACACGAACAGGTCGCGCTTGGGCCGGTCGGGGCCGAAAGCATCGGCTGCGATCCGGATCGGCAGGACCTCGTTTGGCCGGGGATGGCGGGAACAGTCCAGCGTGCGGTGGCCGATCCAGCGCACGGGCCGGTGGGCGCCCGAGGCGGTCACGGCGAGGTCGCCGACCACCAGGTTTTCCACCGCCACCTCGCCTCGCGCGGTCAGGATGCGCGTGCCCGTTACGAAGCAGGTCACCGTATGGCTGTTGACGGTGCTGCTGTTCGAAACGGGGGAACCGGTGCCTGCTGCGCTTGTGGGGCCAATAGGGCTCGTGCCTCCTGCTCCACCCGTACCCGTCGTATTGTAAGCTTTCAGGCCGCTCGCGGTGATGGACGCGCCAGGCTCGACATAGATCGCTCCGGCCGCATTGCCGCCTGCGCCGCCGGCACCTTTGGTGGAGGCTCCAATTCCTGGAGAAAAATAAGTAGAGCCGTTACCGCCCGTGCCGCCCGTCGCGGTGTCGTTGGTGAAGGTATCGTTCGAGACCGAAAGACTACCATTCTGCACGAAGATGCCGCCGGCAGCATCGCCGCCCGCCCCGCCGTTGACCGTGCTGGCCGAGGTGCCCGCACCAGCGGTTCCGGCCGCGCCGGTGCTGCTGCCGTTGGCGATCGTCAAGTTGTCGATTTCGGCGACCGAACCGGGGGCGTTGACGTTGAAATCGCCGACGTTGTTTTGGCCACTGACCGTAATGTTGTTAGAGCCGCCATCGATGACGACGTTCGACGAGATCGTCAGAGGGCTCGACAGGTTGATCGTGTTGCCGCCGGCCAGGGACGGCGCGAACGTGATTTCGTCCTCACCATTGCCGCTCGCCACGTCCGTCGCGTCCTCTGCAATAGCGGAACGCAGCGTTCCCGCACCCGAGTCGTCCGAGGACGTGACGACGATGTCCTGATTGAAGCCCACGAACGCGGCCTTCGCTCGCGGTGCGCCCACTCCACGTGCCTCGAAACCAAGCAGCGGCGCCGTGGCGAGCGCGGCGCGGAGCGAGTCGATTGACGTGGTGGGCACAGGAAAACTCACGGGTGTGATCCTCAGGAGATGGC
>CAXTFJ010000009.1:63137-66785 GCA_964243405.1 uncultured Lichenihabitans sp.
CGGCCGGACACGAACGCGTCGACCGGCAGGCGCACGAGGCGCAGCGTGCCGTCGGGCGCGGCACGGCGCGCGTAGATAGTTGTTTTGCCCGACACGAGGCCGCGCAGGGCGCCGACCATGAAGCGGTGGACGGCGGGCTCGGCCTCGACCCAGGCGTTGACGATCAGGCATTCGCCCGCGCGGCAGTCCTCGCTCGCGAGCGGGCCGCCCGCGGCCCAGACTTCCGCTTTGTCCTTCGTCGCCAGCGCCCAGCCCATGAAGCCCAGCACCTTGCCCGCACCGTCGACCACGAAGCCGTAGTGCTCGCGCGCGACCTGGCCGTCGATCACCGCGGCCCAGTCGCCAAAGGGCAGCTTCGCGAAAGCGGGTTGCGTGAACATGAGGCGGACGGCGGTGCCAACCGCGGCATTGGGATCAGCAATCCGGATCAGACGGTGGGGTTGCGCCGGGGCGATCCCGCTCACGTCCAATCCAACGTCCCGATCGGTCACCAGCGTCCACCCTCGCGCCATCCGGCGCCTGCCGTTCTTCCGGCACTCGTGCTGGACGCCGCAGGCTATGGCAATATCTGCGCGTCCAAATAGCCTGCGCGAGTGTTGAACGTGTTTAATCGTTCATGGTTTGTTGCAAGCGCGCAACAGATCGGATCAGTAGGCGCTCAGGGCCGCATCATTGAGAAACAGGGCGCACCAGAGACGCCACAACGGCAGGAGACGACTCATACTCCTGCTGCCCCGCAGCGCGCGCGTTTCGCGCGCCAGCACGGTGGCGAGGGACTGGGCATACAGGCGGCAGGTGGCGCAGCCGACGTTGGGCGTACAGCACTTCTCCGCGCTCGCCGCGAGGTCGGTGGTATGATGTCGGAGCGATCCCCCGAGCCGGACGCCGCAGTCGAGCGCGACTCCTCGCGCGTCCCGGGCAGGATAGAGGCCGGCCGGGTCGTGGACGAGGGCGTTGAAGGCCGGCGTGTAGAGGAGACGGCCGGTTCCGTCCGCCAGGAGCTGGTCGATGACGTCGCGGGCGCGGCGGAGGTCGTCGGGGGCGAGCACGGCCACGTCGCCCGCGGCGGCCCGGGTGTGGAAGCGGTCGGCATTGACCGCGCCGGCGAGCACGGCTTCGTAGCGCGCCGTCGGGCTGTAGTGGTTGAAGGTCAGCGGCAGGTCGCGGTCGGCACAGAAGGCCGCGACCCACGGGATGTCGTCGATGTTGAGCGCCGTCACCGTGAACACGAACACCGCGCGCGGGTCACGGGCGTAGTTGCGGACCTGCTTGGGCAGCATATCGGCACCGCGCAGATCCCGGCTCCGGTCGGGCCGGCCCCACACCGAGACGTGGATGCGGTAAGGGATATCGGAGGTGAGCCGCCGCGTGCCGTTGGTGAACACGACGCCGTAGGGGATGTGCCGCGCCGCGGCGCGCAGCTTCGCTTCGGCGAGCGAGGGTTCGGCTCCCCCGAAATAGCCGTAGCGGACGCCCCGCGCCGCTTCCGCGGCGAAGAAGGCCTCAACCGCCCCGAGGTCGTCCGCGTTGCGGTGGCGGCCGTGCTCGTCGCCCGCGAAGAACAGGCAGCCTTCGCAGGTCAGGTTGCAGCGGGAGGTCACGTCGTACTGGCTGGGGCGCAGCGGCAGGATCAACCGCCGCAGACGCGCCCAGAACGCCGCGTCGTCGAGCGGCCGCACTTGGCCGGGCAGCTCGATCTCCTCGCCCGCGTCGTCGCGAACCGCCGCATCGGACTCATCCAGCAATGGTCGTTCCTCCGCCCGGGCTTCGGGCTGATCGCACGCGTCCGGTCGATCCCGATCTTGCAATCGCACAAAAGGGTGAATGTCCAGTCCTACCCCGGCTGGACGTTGGTGCGGGGCTGGACTACTCGCCTCGCATGAGCACGGACCCCTTCGCCTTCGAGCCGTCGCCGGCCCGCACGCGCGCGATCGACCGCGACCTCCGGGGCGCGCTGGCCGACAGCACGACGCTCGTGCTGCGGGAAGCGACCCGCGCCGGCTTCGCCTGGGACGGCGACCTTGACGGCTGGGCCCGAGCCCTGCGTGAAACGGAGCGCGCCCCACCCCGGCTCTGGGCCGCCTACCACGCCCTGGTGGACGCCATCACCCGCGGCGAAGGCGACGCGATCCGGCCGCTCGCCACGGACCTGCTCGCCCAATCGCCCCGCGTGCCGGCCCCACCCGGGACGGTGCTGGCGCTCGCGGCGTGCGACCTCGGCGCGACCGACGCCGCCCGCTACGAGGCCGTGCTCGACAACGATCCAGCCGTGCCGCTCCGCCTGGTCGGCGCCTCCGCGGCGGAGGTGGAGCGCGTCGGCGGCCTGTGCGGGGCCGGGCGCGACCTGCTCGGCGAAACCTGCCCGGCCCTGCTCGACGAGATCGACACGCTGGGGCACCAGATCGTGCTCGCGGACAGCGCGGAGGGGAGCCGCTTTGGCGGCGCGGCCAGCGTCTTCCTGTGGGGCGCTGTGGCCCTCAACCCGAGCCGGGTGCCGGACCGCGTGACGCTGGTCGAGAGTCTTGCGCACGAAGCCGCCCACGCGCTCCTGTTCGGCCTGACGCGCGGCGTCGACCTGACCGCGAACGACCCGGCCGCACGCTACGCCTCGCCGCTGCGCGCCGACCCGCGCCCGATGGAGGGCCTCGTCCACGCCACCTACGTGCTGGCGCGGATGTGCTACGCGCTCCACGCGCTCCAGCGCTCAGCGCGGTTGGACGAGGTCGAACGGGCGCTCGTCCGTGCCAAGCTGGCGGCTAACCGGGCCCGGTACGACGACGGACTCTCGACAGTAACGAGCCACGCGGTGTTCACGGCCGAAGGCGTAATCATCTTCGAAAGATGCGTTGCTGCCATGCGGTGATCGTCCGGACGACTTGCTTTCCGGTCGAATTTCGGTGCGGTGCGGATCACCGCTGCCCGTGTTCCCTTGTGATCCGTTGCAGAGGACATCCACCCCATAAACCCTGAGCCCAACGAGACGAATGAATGCGTCGCCGCGACATCGCACGGGCTCTGGAATAGCCGCCGCCCGGTTGAGATCAGCTCCGCCTGATCCTGGCCTCGATCGCGTTCGACGCCCAGATCGCGCTCACCGAGATGAGCCCCATCAGTGCGGCGCCGCACAGAAATCCAACGTCCATTCGATTGTTCCTCGACCACGTGCACGGTGTCAGAACGCTGAACTCGACGGTTTGCTGCAATGCGGGATGAATGTGAAGATCCGTGTCGCGAGCGCGGCATTTTGGGGGGAGCGAGGTACCGCCATTACCCGACCCTACTATGGTTCTCCGACCCGCGGCCGCTATCTATCTCGATCGCAGCACTGGGGTGCGTGTACCCATGCCGCTGATCGCGTCGCAAAACGACATCAGACGGGTTTGGGAGAGACGAGGATGGATCAGGACAAAGAAGCCGAGATCAGAAGCCGCGCGTACCGGATCTGGGAGGAGGAAGGTCGTCCAGATGATCGCCATCAGGATCATTGGCACCGTGCAGAGCAGGACATGGGCGCTGGTGACCGTGGGACCGCGACGGCATCGGACCCAGGCTCGTCACACCCTGGCATGATGGGCGACGGAACCGAGGAGCAGAACCTTGACCAGCCCGGGAAGCCCGACGCTCGCATCACGCAGGACGAGGTGGAGG
>CAXTFJ010000010.1:0-28417 GCA_964243405.1 uncultured Lichenihabitans sp.
CTTCAAGGGCAAGAAGATCGCGATCCTCCACGACAAGACCACCTACGGCAAGGGTTTGGCCGACGCCACCAAGGACTCGCTCGAAAAGGACGGCATCAAGCCGGTTCTGTACGAGGGCGTGAACGCGGGCGAGAAGGACTATTCGGCCATCGTCTCCAAGGTGAAGGCCGCCGGAGCGGACCTCGTCTACTGGGGCGGCCTGCACCCCGAGGGCGGGCTCATCCGCCGCCAGATGACCGATCAGGGCATCAAGGCGCCCATGATGTCGGGCGACGGCATCACCGACAACGAGTTCGCGGCCATCGCGGGCCCGGGCGCGGAAGGCACGCTGATGACCTTCGGCCCCGACCCGCGTAAGAAGCCCACGGCCGAGGCGGTCGTGAAGGAGTTCGCGGCCAAGAACTTCGACCCGCAGGCTTACACGCTCTACAGCTACGCGGCCGTGCAGATCATGGCGGAGGCTGCCGAGGCCGTGAAGTCGGTCGACCCCAAGAAGATGGCCGACTACATGCACTCGGGTAAGACCTTCCACACCGTGATCGGCGACCTGAGCTACGACAAGAAGGGCGACCTCAAGCAGGCGGCCTACGTCATGTACACCTGGAAGAAGCAGCCCGACGGCAAGATCACCTACGTCGAGAACTGATCCGACCTCAAAACTTGCGGAGAAGCCCGCCCCGACCTGTGTCGGGGCGGGTTTTTCTTTGGTCGGTACGTTCCGCGCGAGGTCGTCCGCTGCGGCAAGGCGCGTCAGACCGCGCTGAAGCCGTTGTCGACGTGGAGGTGCGTGCCGGTCACGAAGGAGGCCTCGTCCGAGAGCAGGAACAGCGCCGCCCGCGCCACTTCCTCGGGCTCGCACATCCGGCCCTGCTGCGCCGCGATCGCGGCGTCGGACACGTCCACGCCGAGCGCCGTCAGGTCGCGCACCTCGCGCAGGCCGTGCGGCGTGCGAATGAAGCCCGGCGCGACCGTGTTGCAACGGATGCCCTGGTCCCGGTACTCGACCGCGATCGCGCGGGCGAACATGGCGCAGGCGGCCTTCGTGGTGTCGTAGAGCACCTCGCCGGGCGTCGCGAGCGTCGCGGAGATGGAGGAGGTGCACACGATCGCGCCGCCGCCCGCCGCGATCATGCCGGGCAGCACCGCCCGGGTCACCAGGAACATGCTCTTGACGTTGACCGCCATGAGCCAGTCCCACTCCTCCTCGGTGACGTCCAGGAACCGTTTCACGATCAGCGTTCCGGCGTGGTTGAACAGCGCCGTCACGGGGCCAAGCGCCTCTGTGACGGCCGCCGTCGCGGCCGCGACCTGGTCGTTTCGCGACACGTCCGCCGCCGCGAAGACGACCTTACGGCCCTGCGCCGTGAGATCGGCCGCGAGCGCTTCACCCGCCTCGACGTTGCGATCGATGAGGCCGACCCGCGCGCCCTCGTCCGAGAACAGGCGGACCGCCGCGGCGCCGCAGCCCGTGGCCCCGCCGGAAACCAGGGCGACCCGGCCCGCCAGGCGCCCGCTCACGAGGCTTCGCCGACCGCCCGTTCCGCCGCCGCGATCGAGGCCTGCCGGGCCCGCGCCGCGTCGCCGACCGGCGGTCCCGCGAAGCGCCGCCGCTCGAACCCGAACCAGACCGCGGCAGCGACCACCAGCGCCGCGACCGTCACCGTGAGCGCCTGGTCGTTGGGGGGCTGAATGCCGATGAAGATCAGCACGCCGCATCCGACGATGCAGAGTACGGCCACCACCCTGTAGAGACCGCCGAGGTCGAACGGTCCCATCCGCACCCAGGAGCGGCGGTAGGCGAACAGGCCCGCCGCCACGGGCAGCAGGTAGGAGATGTAGAGGAACATCGTGCACACGGCCGCGATGGTGGTGTAGACGGGCGTGTAGATCGTGAACAGCACCGATAGCACGCACGCCGTCCAGATCGCCGTCACCGGCGTGCGGAAGCGGGGGCTGATCCCGCGCAGCCGCGACGAGGCCGGCAGGCCGCCGTCGCGCGCGAAGGCGAACACCATCCGGCTCGCCGAGGTCACGCAGGCCAGGCCGCACAGGTATTGCGAGACCGCGATGCCGACGTAGAGCGCGAGCTTGACGCCGCCCGGCAGCACGCCGTCCATGATCGAGAAGAAGGCGTTGCCGCCCTGGCCCGCGGCCTTATCGAGGTCGGGGGCGGCCAGCACGATCGCGGCCAGCATGGCCCAGCCGAACAGGCCCGACCAGACCACCGAATGGATCATGCCGCGCGGGATCGCGCGCGAGGCTCCGATGGTTTCCTCCGCCGTGTGGGCGGAGGCGTCGAACCCGGTGATCGTGTAGGCGGGGAGCAGGAGGCCGAGCAGGAACAGGTAGCTCAGGCTGCCGGTCGCGGGCCACACGCCGCCGCCGGGGTCGCCCGAATAGTTCTTGAAGGACGTGAGCCGACCGACGTCGATGTGCGGCGCGAAGGCGAGCAGGGCCACGATCAGCAGCACCGACACCGCGAAGATGATGTAGCCCGAGATGTCCGTCAGCCGCGACGTCAGCCGGATGCCGAGATGGTTGAAGAGCCCCTGCGACCCGGTGATGAGGACCACCACGGCGGTCTGCACCGCGACGGAGGTGCCCGTGGGCGCGGCCGGGGTGAGCGCGCCCGTGTCGATCCCGAGATAGGGGAAGATGGCGCCCACCAGGAAGAGGTAGGTCCCCACGTTGATGGCGGCCAGCACGGTCACGAGGCCGATCAGGTTGAACCAGGCCGTGAGCCAGCCCAGGCCACGGCCGCCCAGCAGCGAGCCCCAATGGTAGAGCCCGCCCGCGGTCGGGTAGGCCGAGCCGATCTGCCCCATGGCGAGCGCGAAGAACAGCGAGAACAGGCAGGCGAGCGGCCAGCCCAGGCCGATGGCGGCGCCGCCGACGCTGCTCAACCCCTGGCTGAACGAGTTGATGCCCCCCGACAGGATGCAGATGATCGAGAAGGAGATGGCGAAGTTCTGGAACGTCCGCATGCCGCGGAACAGTTCCTGCGCGTAGCCCATGCCGTGCAGCACGGCCTTGTCGTCCTCGACCGCGCCCGTCCTTGCCGCCTGCGCCGACGCGCCGTCCGTCCCGCTCACCCGCTCGCTCATGATGCTGCCCCGCCCGCAAATGATGCCAGCCGAGGTCCGCCATGCACCCGGTGTGCCAAGCCTTCCACAGTTCAGGCCGGGCGTGGCCTGCCGCGTCCCGCTCGCGCCAACAGCACCATGGCGAGGCCGAACAGGGCCGCGGCCAGCACGAAGGGGGCGCCCGGCAGGTGGATGCCGAGTTCGGGCCCGGTGAACAGGGCGAACACCTGCGTCATAACGAGCGGCCCCGCGATGGAGGCGATGCCCTGCAGGCTCGCGACCGCGCCCTGCAGTTCGCCCTGCCGTTCGGGGGACACCTCGTGGCTCATCAGCGCGTTGATGGCCGGCATGGCGAGGCCTTGGAAGGCGCCCAGCAGGATCAGGGCGTAAACCATCCAGCCCTCCGTCGCGACCGCGTAGCCGATGGCCGACAGGAAGGCGATCGCCAGGCTGACCAGCGCCGCGCGCCGCTCGCCGATGCGCGCGATGACGGGCCCGACCAGGACGCCCTGCACGACCGCGGTGCTGAGCCCCACCAGCGCCAGCGACAGGCCGATCTGCGCCTCGTTCCAGCCGTAGCGCGCGATGGCCGAGAAGGCCCAGACCGAGACGTAGACGCACTGGGCCAGGAAGAACAGCAGCAGCACGCCCGCCCAGCGCATCAGCACCGCCTGGCGCCGCAGCGCCATCACCACCCCGAACGGGTTGGCGCGCCGCCAGCGGAACGGCCGTCGTTTCTCGCGCGGCAGCGATTCGGGCAGCACCACGAAGCCGAACGCGCAGTTGGCGAGCGAGCAGGCCGCTGCCGCTAGGAAGGGCACGCGCGGGCCGAAATGGCCGAGCAGCCCGCCGATCGCCGGCCCCAGGATGAAGCCGATGCCGAAAGCCGCGCCGATCAGCCCGAAGGCCCGGGCGCGGTCCTCGGGGGCCGCGATGTCGGTCACGTAGGCGTTGGCGGTGGTGTAGGAGGCGCCGAACACCCCCGCCGCGATCCGCCCCAGGAACAGCCAACCGACCGAGGGCGCGAAGGCCGTGACCGTGTAGTCGACCCCGAGCCCCAGGATGGAGGCGAGCAGCACCGGCCGCCGCCCGTAGGCGTCCGACAGATTGCCCACCGCCGGGCCGCAGATGAACTGCATGGCCGAATAGGCGACGAACAGCCAGCCGCCGATGACGGACGCGCGGGAAATGTCGGTGCCCGAGATCGCCCGGATCATCTCCGGCAGCACGGGGATGATGATGCCCACGCCGAGCATGTCGATCAGCACGGACAGGAGAATGAAGACCAGCGCCTCCCTGCGGGCGGCGGCCGATCGGGTCAGAGTCTCGGTCATGTCCGCCCGCTTACCCCAGGGCGGCGCGCAGCACCAGGAGAGCCGTGCGGCCCCCAGGCGGAATGCCGCCGCGCGTGTATCCCGTGCCGCGGACGGCCGGCTCCCGTGCATTCGCCGCGGGACAGCTGGATCGTCTCGCTTGCCCTCGCGTTCATCTCTCGCAGATAAGCCGAAATTGGGCTGCCCGCGCTCGGTGAGGGTTCCAGGCGCGGTAACGTGGGCGGATCACTTCAGGTCCTGCTTCCGGTACGTGTCGTAGAGGGTCCAGCAGCCCCAAGCCAAGGCGAACGCAACGATGTTCAAGCGATGCGTCAAGGCCCATCCGCCCATGGCGTAGGATACGAGCATCAGGAACCGGTCGACGGGCGCCAAGGTGTCCGGGCAACCCTGCTTCACCCGCCGCACACCGCGTTTGAAACCGAAAGAAAGGCTGACGAAGAAGAGCGCGAGGGCGCAGCAGAACAAAACGCGGTCGAGCGAGCCCATGCCGGGCCAGATCTTCGCGACGTACCAAAGGCCGAGGGCCGGAAAGGCGAGGGCGGCGGGCACCGTCATCGCGAAGACGGAGAAGGCGGCCAAGCGTTCCGAAGGTCGCAAACCTACCTCCCTTGCGCCCCGTTACCATGAAGGCACGACTCACCAAAAAGCCGCCCGCGCTCAGGCATCTCCCGCGCGTTTGCCCTCGATCGCGTCCCAGATGTCGGCCGCCAGGTCCGGACCGCCCAGCCGCTTGATGGCGCGCAGGCCGGTGGGCGAGGTGACGTTGATCTCGGTCAGGTGGCCGTCGATCACGTCGATGCCGGTGAAGAGCAGGCCCCGGCGGCGCAGTTCCGGGCCGATGGCGGCGCAGATCTCGCGTTCGCGGGGCGTGAGCTCCGTGGCGCCCGCAGCGCCCCCGCGCACCATGTTTGAGCGGATGTCGTCGCCCACGGGCACCCGGTTCACGGCCCCCTTGGGCTCGCCGTCCACCAGGATGATGCGCTTGTCGCCCTGCGTCACGGCGGGCAGGAAGCGCTGCACCACCCAGGGCTCGCGGAAGGTGACGGAGAACAGGTCGAACAGCGAGCCGAAATTGGGGTCGCGCCGCGCCACCTTGAACACCGCGGCGCCGCCGTTGCCGAACAGCGGCTTCATAACGACGTCGCCGTGCTCGGCCCGGAACGCCTCGATCGCGTCCCGGTTACGGCTCACAAGGGTGGGCGGCATCAGGTGCGGGAAGTCGAGCACGAAGAGTTTTTCGGGCGCGTCGCGCACGCCGCGCGGGTCGTTCACCACCAGCGTCTTGGGGTGGATGCGCTCGAGCAGGTGGGTGGTGGCGATGTAGGCCAGGTCGAAGGGCGGGTCCTGCCGCAGCAGCACGACGTCGGCCGACGCCAGCGGCGTGACAGTCGGGTCACCCAGCGTAAAATGGTCGCCCACGGCGTCGCGGACCTGCAGCGGCCGGGTGACCGCCACGACGTCCGAGCCGTTCTGCGACAGGGCGTCGGGCGTGTAGAAGAGGAGCGCGTGCCCGCGCCGCTGCGCTTCGAGCAGCAGCGCGAAGGTGGAATCGCCCGCGATGTTGATGCGGTCGATCGGGTCCATCTGGACCGCAACGGTCAGAGCCATGGTGGTCGCCTCGGCAGAGCGGCCGGCGTGCCGGCCCGTTGCGCCGCAGTGCGCACGAGGGGGCGGGGGACGTCAACTGGGCACCCCCGGCGTGACGTCCTACGCCGACGTGGGGCGCTTCGGAAGGAACAGCATGACGACCGCGCCGACCGCGGCCGCTACCGCCAGGGCGTAGAGGCTCGCCACGGGCGCGCCGAACTGGCGCTCGGCCCAGACCCGCAGGTTGGGCGCGAAGAAGCCGCCGAGGTTGCCGATCGAGTTGATGGCCGCGATGCCGCCCGCGGCCGCGACGCCGCCCAGGTAGTTGGTCGGGAAGGTCCAGAAGATCGGCTGGGCCGAGGCGATGCCGGCCGTCGTCAGGCACAGGGCCGCGATCGCCACGGCCGGCGGCGTGAGCGCCGCGACCACGAGGCCGACCCCGATCGCCGCAATGGACGCGAAGCCGAACAGCCCCTCGCGGCCGGTCCGCACCGCGAGGTCGGGCCAGACCGCCATGACGGCGAGCGCCACCGCCCAGGGGATAGCGGACACGAGCCCCACTTCGAGGCCGACCTTGACGCCGAGCAGGGCGCTCACCTGCGTCGGCAGGTAGAACGCAACGCCGTAGCTGCCGATCTGCAGCAGGAAGTAAACGAGGGTGAAGAGCAGCATGCGCCCGTCGGTGAACACGCGCCCGAGCGAGAGCGTGCCGGCCGCCTCCTTGCCGCGCTGCTCGGCCTCGAGGTCGCGGGCGATGGCGGCCTTCTCGCCGTCCGTCAGCCAGGCGGCCTCCCCGGGGCCGTCGGACAGGGCCCGGAAGGCCACCAAGCCCACCGCCACCGCGCCGAGCCCCTCGATCAGGTACATCCACTGCCAGCCGTGGAGCCCGCCCGCGCCGTCGAACTCGAGCAGCAGGCCGCTGAGCGGGCTGCCGAACATGAGCGACAGCGGGTAGCCGAAGTAGAACAGGCCGAGGATGCGCCCCCGGTTGCGGCGCGGGAACCAGTAGGTGACGAACAGGATCACGCCTGGAAAGAAGCCCGCCTCCGCGATCCCGAGCAGCACGCGCAAAACGTAGAACGAGGTTTCGCCCGTGGCGAACATCGTGGCGGCCGACACCAGGCCCCAGGTGACCATGATGCGGGCCAGCCACCAGCGGGCGCCGACGCGGTGGAGGATCAGGTTGCTCGGCACCTCGAACAGCGCGTAGCCGATGAAGAAGAGCCCCGCCCCGAACGCGAACGCCCCCTCGCTGAGGCCGGTATCGGCCTGGAAGGCCTGCTTGGCGAAGCCGACGTTCGATCGATCGAGGAAGGCCAGCGTGTACATGAGGATGAGGAACGGCACGAGGCGGGCCTGCGCCTTGGCGACCGCCCGGTCGAGTTCGATGCCGGCCGGCACGGTCACCCCTGCGGTCACGGTCATCCTTCCACCCCATCGTTCGGCGCCGTTTCGCGTGCGGCTGCTTCTCGTGTCGGCACTATCGCGCCTTACGGGACCGATGCAAGCCGCCGGTCGGGCCGGGATGAAGGCTGCGGCTCGGCCAACGACGGTTGGACGGCAAAGCGCCCCACGATC
Organism: uncultured Lichenihabitans sp.; assembly: GCA_964243405.1. Lineage (GTDB taxonomy): Bacteria > Pseudomonadota > Alphaproteobacteria > Rhizobiales > Beijerinckiaceae > Lichenihabitans. The sequence continues at coordinate 7,583 of CAXTFJ010000010.1, forward strand.
CGACGCGGCCCGGCCTTGACGCTCTCCACCCGAACCGCCTAAGCAGGCTCGTCCTGCAAAGGACAGATTTCGTCTCAGGCCCGCAGCGGCGAGACGCCCGTCCGGCAGCGCGTCGCGCCCCCGGGCGCGTTTCGCGTTACGGTGTCAGGCGACGATCCGGGAACCGCCGCCATGTTCGAAGGCCTGTCCGAAAAGCTGTCCGGCATCTTCGAGGGGCTCACCCGCCGGGGTGCGCTCAGCGAGGCCGACGTGACCGCCGCCATGCGGGAGGTGCGCCGCGCGCTGCTCGAGGCCGACGTGGCGCTCGAGGTGGTGCGCTCCTTCATCGACAAGGTCCGCGAGCGGGCGGTCGGCGCGGCTGTGATCAAGTCCGTCACGCCCGGCCAGATGGTCATCAAGATCGTCAACGACGTGCTGGTCGACACGCTCGGGTCCGAGGCCGATCCGATCAGCCTGGAAGCCGCCGCCCCGGTCGCGATCATGATGGTGGGCCTGCAGGGCGCGGGCAAGACCACCACCACGGCCAAGATCGCCAAGCGCCTGACCGACCGGCAGAAGAGCCGCGTGCTGATGGCCTCGCTCGACGTCAAGCGCCCGGCCGCCCAGGAGCAGCTGGCCGTGCTCGGGCGGCAGGTGGGCGTCGACACGCTGCCCATCATCGCCGGGCAGACGCCCGTGCAGATCGCGCGCCGCGCCGAGCAGGCCGCGCGCCTGCAGGGCTACGACGTCGTCATGCTCGACACCGCGGGCCGCACCCACATCGACGAGGCCCTGATGGCCGAGATGGCCGAGATCAAGGCCGTGGCCCGGCCCCACGAGGTGCTGCTGGTGGCCGACAGCCTGACGGGCCAGGACGCCGTCAACCTCGCGCGCTCCTTCGACGAGCGGGTGGCGATCACCGGCATCGTGCTGACGCGGGTGGACGGCGACGGCCGCGGCGGTGCGGCGCTGTCCATGCGGGCGGTGACGGGCAAGCCCATCAAGCTGCTCGGCACCGGCGAGAAGATGGACGCGCTGGAGGACTTCCACCCGTCCCGCATCGCCAACCGCATCCTCGGCATGGGCGACATCGTGTCCCTCGTCGAGCGCGCGGCCGAGACCATCGACGCCGAGAAGGCGATGCGCGTCGCCGAGAAGATGCGCAAGGGCAAGTTCGACCTCGACGACCTGTCCGACCAGTTGGCCCAGGTGGAGAAGATGGGCGGCATGGGCGGCATCATGGGCATGCTGCCCGGCATGGGGAAGATGAAGGACCAGATGGCGGCGGCCGGCGTCGACGGGACGATGATCAGGCGCCAGCGCGCCATCATCTCCTCCATGACACGGCCGGAGCGGCGCAATCCCGACGTCCTGAAGGCGTCGCGCAAGAAGCGCATCGCGGCGGGGTCGGGGACTCGGGTCGAGGAGGTCAACCGGCTGCTCAAGCAGCACCGGCAGATGGCCGACATGATGAAGCAGCTGGGCGGCGCTGGCGGCAAGCGCGGTGCGCTCGGCAACATGGCGCGCGCCTTCGGCATGGGCGGCAACCCGCTGGCCGGCATGGCACAGCCCAGCCCCGAGCAGATGGCGCAGTTGGAAGCCATGCAGAAGGGGATGGGTGGGGGCGGCGGGCTGCCGCCTATGCCGCCCGGCCTGGGCGGTGGCGGCAAGGCTGGCGGCCTGCCCGGACTCGGTGGGCCGCCGCGCCTTCCGGGCCTGGGCGGGGCTGGGTTCAACCCCTTCGGGGGACGCAAGAAGTGACGGTCTCCGGACCTGAAACGAAATCGAACACATCAAACTGAAGGATCAGATCATGTCGCTGAAAATCCGCCTGTCCCGCTGGGGTGCCAAGAAGCGTCCCGTCTACCGCGTCGTGGTGGCCGACTCGCGCTCGCCGCGCGACGGCCGCTTCATCGAGAACCTGGGCACCTTCGACCCGCTCAAGGCCAAGGACGACGCGACCCGCCTGACGCTCGACGGCGACAAGGCCAAGGACTGGATCGCCAAGGGCGCCCAGCCGACCGACCGCGTGCTGCGTCTGCTCGCCTCCATGGGCGTCGGCGAAGCGCCGAAGCGCAACAACCCGGAGAAGGCCAAGCCCAAGAAGAAGGCGCAGGAGCGCGCCGCCGAGGCCGCCAAGGTCGCCGCGGCGGCCTGAGCCGGGTGTGTCTTCCGTCCTTCCCGAAGGGCTCCTATGGTTCGGGCTGGACGGAGACACGATCATGCGAATGAGCGACGGCGCGAGCGAAGACTCAGCCAGGGTGGCGCCGCCGACCGATCTGAACAGGGGACTGCTTCGTCGCGGCCGTATCGTCAATGCGTTCTTCGCGACCGCCGGCGTAGTCGGCATGCTGTACGGCGCCGTGCGGCCTGACCGGGCACACGGTGCACAGCCCGACCTCGCGGCGCTGGTCGCCGGCCCGCAGCGCTCGCCCGCCAACGTGGCACGCGACCCCTACCGCCACCCGCTCGACGACCTCCGCTTCCTGAGCGTCAAGCCGACCGACACCGTGCTGGAGGTCCTGCCCGGCGGGGTCGGCTACTGGACCGAGATCCTCGCGCCCTATCTGCGGGACGGTGGACGCTACATCGCCGCCAACAGTCCGTCCGACACGGACGAGGGTCGGCGCGACGCCGCCGGCCTGAGCGCCAAGGTCGCGGCCGACCCGGCCGACTACGCCAGGGTCGAAACGGTCCCCTTCGACCCCGGCCGCGCCGAGACCGTGCCGCCCGGCAGCGCCGACGTCGTTCTGACCTTCCGCAACGTCCACAACTGGATGGCGAACGGCACCGCCGACTTCGCCTTCGCGACCTTCTACCGGGCCCTGAAGCCTGGCGGCACCCTCGGCATCGAAGAGCACCGCGGCCGCCCCGACCAGCCGCAGGACCCGTTGGCGAAGAGCGGCTACGTGCGCCAGGACTACGCCGTGGCGCTGGCCGAGAAAGCGGGCTTCAAGCTCGCCGCCGCCTCCGAGATCAACGCCAACCCGAAGGACACCAAGGACTATCCCGCGGGCGTGTGGACGCTGCCGCCCACCTACCGCCTCAAGGACCAGGACCGGGCCAGGTACGCCGCCATCGGCGAGAGCGACCGCTTCCTGCTGAAGTTCGTCAAGCCCGGCAGTCCGTAGGCGGTTGAACGGGAACGCGCGGGTCATACGGTCGAGGCCGGCTCGACCGCGTGGCTCGACGCGTGACCTGTGGATAGCGCGCCACACCCTCTCGCGATGCGGCATCGGGGTGCTTGCGCGCCGGCCCGAGGCGGGTATCATCACTGCATCGTCAACGTAGCGAAAGGAGGTGATCCAGTGTCTCATTGTTTCATGCTTGGACATCGGATCTGGACTGGCAACGTTTCGACTAAGGTCGAGGCGGTCTAGACGCTCACGTTCGACATCCAAGACGGACAATGGAAGGGGCTGCCGTGAGGCAGCCCCTTTGCTTTTGGTGTGACCCTTGTGACGCCTGCCATCACCGTTCCGGAGGGGCAGGAAATCGCTGCAAATAGTGGTTCGCCCGCGGGCGCGGGTCGTGCAGGAACTCTCCGGGTTCGCGGAGCCTTAGCCCTTCATACTCGCGCGACTTGGATGCCGAGATCAGGACGTCGCGCGGCAATTCTAGAAGTTGCGCGTCCCACCCTGGCCACCAGCGACGAGCCTTTTTCCAGGTATGCGACAGGTAGACTCGACGATCCGAGTAGCCGTGGTAATCGAAGACCCAGTCTTGCGCTGCGATGACGATGTGCTGCCCCGTCCATCCAGCGTCCGGCTTGATCCAGAGCACCCTCTGATCCGCCGAGCCGTACCGATGAAGAAACGCGTGAGCCAGGATGTGGCAGGCCCCGCAGGCGAAGAAGACGCGGTCGGGCAGAGCCCAACGTTTGACCGGGTCGCGTTTGGAATAAACCTTTGTCCGGATGCGGTACATCGCGCTCTATGCTGAGTTGAAACGGGTCGCCGCGGTCGCAAGATCCTCGTCCATACGCGATTTGGAACGAAGCGGATGCGCCCAGTGGACTTTGCACCCGGTTCCCCGCCCCGCTAAACAACCCGCCCGCGGCCCCTCGCCGCCCGGCACCCGCGCGATATGACCGAGAAGAGCCCCACCGACCTCCTGGCCGACCTCCGCGTCGAGATCGACCGGATCGACGCCGCCATGCACGAACTGCTGATCGAGCGCGGCGGCGTGATCGAACGGCTCATCGCCGTCAAGGCGCGGCAGGGTGGCGGATCGGCGTTCCGTCCCGACCGGGAGGCCGCCATGATGCGGCGGCTCGCCGAGCGACACCGCGGCGTGCTGCCGCTCGACACGGTCGAGAGCATCTGGCGGGTCATCATCGCGACCTTCACTTTCGTGCAGGCGAGCTACCGGGTGCACGCCGATACGGGCCGCCGGGCCGATGCGGTGCGGGACAGCGCCCGCTTTCATTTCGGTTTCACGGTGCCGCTGCTCACGCATGATGGGCCCGACGCCGTGGTCGGCGCCGTGGCGCGGGCCGAGGGCGACCTCGGCCTCGTTCCCGTGGCGGGAGACGAGCGCGACGGACCGCCCTGGTGGCTCCGCGAGCACGGGCCGGCATCCCCCCGCGTCATCGCGCGCCTGCCCTTCGTCGAGCGCCTCGACCATCCGGCCGGCCTGCCCGTGTTCGTGCTCGCGCGGCCCGGTGCCGCCTCCGCGGTGCGCGACGTGGTGCTCTACGCCCTGCCGGACCACGGGGACCCGGCTTCCGCTCCCGAGGAAGGCTCGGGCGCCGTCGTCGTGGATCGGGCGACGGGAGGTCGCCTCGTGTCGGTGCCCGGCTCCGAGGCGGAGGCCTTCCTGGCGCGGCTGAGCGCGCGCGACCCGGCCGTCGCGGTCCGCGAAGTCGGCAGCCACGCGGCCCGTTTCTCGCTATAGGTTCCGACAATTCCCACCCGAACCCCGGTCCGTCCGATGTCCGCCGTCGCCGCCCCCTCCCGTCCCGTCCCGCTGTCCCACGTGGAGGCCATCGACCTCTACGTGCCGGGCAAGAGCAAGGGCACGGGCGGCGGCAAGACCTACAAACTGTCCGCCAACGAGACGCCGCTTGGCGCTTCGCCCGCCGCCGTGGAGGCGTTCAAGCGCGGCGTGGACGCGCTGCACGACTACCCGGACGGCTCGTCGACGAAGCTCCGCGAGGCCATCGCGGCCCGCTTCGGGCTCGATCCGGCGCGCATCGTCTGCGGCTGCGGCTCGGACGACATCCTGCACCTCATCGCCCAGGCCTACGTGGGGCCGGGCGACGAGGCGGTGATCTCGCGCCACGGCTTCCTCGTCTACAAGATCGCCGTCATGGCCGCGGGCGGCACGCCCGTCGTGGCCGACGAGCGAAACCTGACCGCCGACGTCGACGCCCTGCTGGCCGCCGTCACGCCCCGCACCAAGGCCGTCTTCCTCGCCAACCCCAACAACCCGACCGGCACCTACCTGCCGTTCGACGAGATCAAGCGCCTGCACGCCGGCCTGCCGTCGCACGTGCTGCTGGTGCTGGATGCGGCCTACGCCGAATACGTCCGCCGCAACGATTATTCCTCGGGCCTGGAGCTCGTGTCGCTGCACGACAACGTGGTGATGACGCGCACCTTCTCGAAGATCTATGGCCTGGCCAGCTTGCGGCTCGGCTGGTGCTACGCCCCCAAACACGTGTGCGACAGCCTGAACCGCATCCGCAGCCCCTTCAACACCAACGGCCCCGCGCTCGACGCCGGGATCGAGGCCATCCGCGACACGGCCCACCTCGACCGCGCCGTGGCCCACAACGACCGCTGGCTCGCCTGGCTCACGTCCGAGATCACCGCGCTCGGCCTTGCCGTCACGCCCAGCGTCGGCAACTTCATCCTGATCCGCTTCCCCGACGCGCCCCGGCGCGGCGCAGCGGAGGCCGACGCCTTCCTGCTCGCGCGCGGGCTCGTGCTGCGGCAGGTGTCCGCCTATGGCCTGCCCGAGCACCTGCGCATGACGGTGGGCAGCGAGGAGGCCAACCGGCTCACGGTGGAGGCGTTGCGCGCGTTCACGGGCGGCGCGGGTGCCTGACGCGCCGTTTCGATGCGTCACCGTGGTCGGCCTGGGCCTGATCGGCTCGTCGCTCGCCCGCGCGGCCCGGCACTTCGGCGCCGCGGACCGGATCGTGGCGGCCGACGGCGACGGGGCGGTGCTCGACCGCGTGCGGGCCCTCGGACTGGCCGACCTCGTCACCGATGATCTCGCGAGCGCGGTCGCGGACGCCGACCTCGTCGTGCTGTGCGTGCCGGTGGGCGCCATGGGGGCCGTCGCGGCCGCGATCGGTCCCCACCTGAAGCGCGGCGCGGTGGTGAGCGACGTGGGCTCGGTCAAGAACGCAGTGATCGAGGCCGTGGCGCCGCACCTCCCCGCGGGCGTCGACCTCGTGCCCGCCCACCCGGTCGCGGGCACGGAATATTCCGGCCCGGACGCCGGTTTCGCGACCCTGTTCGAGGGCCGCTGGTGCATCCTCACGCCCTGCGACCGCTCGAGCGAGGGCTCGGTGGACCGGCTCGCGGCCTTCTGGCGGGCCTGCGGCGCCAAGGTGGAGACCATGCCGGCCGGCCACCACGACCTCGTGCTCGCCATCACGAGCCACGTGCCGCACCTGATCGCCTACAACATCGTGGGCACGGCCGCCCACCTCGAGGCCGTGTCCGAGGGGGAGGTGATGAAGTTCTCGGCGGGCGGCTTCCGCGACTTCACCCGCATCGCGTCCTCCGACCCCACCATGTGGCGCGACGTGTTCCTCAACAACCGCGACGCCGTGCTGGAGATGCTGGGCCGCTTCACCGAGGACCTGGCGGCGCTGCAGCGCATGGTGCGCTGGGGCGACGGGGACGGGCTGTTCGACCTGTTCACCCGGACGCGGGACATCCGGCAAGGCATCATCGCTCAGGGGCAGGAAACGCCCGCGCCGGACTTCGGGCGGCGCGGTGCCGGACCGGGCTGAGCGGCCGGGACCGACGTCGACGCGCCGGCTCGCCCCCCGTCGCGAAGCCCCTTTGCTCAATGGGTCTCGCGCGGTTATGCGTCAGTCCGCCCCGCGCCACCCCGCGTCGGCGGCCCGTGCCGGGCGCGGGAAATGGCGAGGGATCTGGGACGCATGGACGCCTTCTCCGACGTCTTCTCCACGGCCGCGCACTGGACGGCCCGACAGTGCGGGCGGGCCTCGACCTTCGCGCTGGCCTGCCTCACCGTGCTGGCCTGGGCAGCGTCGGGGCCGCTGTTCGGCTTCTCCGACACGTGGCAGCTCGTCATCAACACGGGCACCACCATCGTGACCTTCCTCATGGTGTTCCTGCTCCAGCACGCGCAAAATCGCGACTCGACGGCGATCCAGCTCAAGCTGGACGAACTGATCCGGGTCAGCCGCGGGGCGCGCAACACGCTGCTCACCCTGGAAGACCTCACGGAAGCTGAGCTGGAACACCTCAAGCAGGCCTTCGCCAAGCTGGCCGGGACGGGCGACGCGGAGGCCATCCGCGAGGTCAAGGGCGACCTGCTCCAGGCGCAGGACGGCCTGGCCCGGGCCCAGCAGGGGATCGAGCAGGCGAAGGTCGACATCGACGGTTGACGGAGGCGTGCGCGGCCCGGTCCCGGGGTGCCGCGTCGTCCGTCTTGACCGGGTCCGGCGCTTCCCTCACAACCCGGACTCGAAGCGAAACCCCGGACGCGACCGATGACCAAGCCGCCGCTGCACATCCTGCTTTGCGCACCGCGCGGCTTCTGCGCGGGCGTGATCCGCGCCATCGACGCGGTGGAACGCGCGCTCCGGGTCTACGGTGCGCCGGTCTACGTGCGGCACGAGATCGTCCATAACAAATACGTGGTCGAGAGCCTGAAGAAGAAGGGCGCGGTCTTCGTGGAGGAACTGGCCGAGGTGCCCGACACGGGCGCCCCGGTGATCTTCTCGGCGCACGGCGTTCCCAAGGCGGTGCCGCTGGAAGCCTCGTCGCGCAACTTCTTCGCCATCGACGCCACCTGCCCGCTGGTCACCAAGGTGCACCGCGAGGCGGAACTGCACTTCCGCCGGGGCCACAAGATCATCCTGGTGGGCCACGAAGGCCATCCGGAGGTGGTGGGCACGCTGGGCCAATTGCCGAACGGCGCCGTGCTGCTGGTGGAAACGGTGGCCGACGTCGAGCGCCTTGCCGACGGCGCGCCCGACCTCGCCCGCGCGCCGCTCGCCTTCGTGACGCAGACCACGCTGTCGGTGGACGACACCCAGAACGTGGTGGAGGCGCTCAAGCGCCGCTTCCCCGAGATCGTCGGTCCTCACAAGGAGGACATCTGCTACGCCACCACCAACCGCCAGGAAGCGGTCAAGCAGATCGCCGACAAAGTCGACGCGCTGCTGGTAGTGGGCTCGGCCAACTCGTCCAACTCGCAGCGCCTCAAGGAGGTGAGCGAGCGGGCGGGCTGCCGCAACAGCCAGCTCGTCAACGGCGCCTCCGAGATCGACTGGAGCCAACTCGACGACATCCGCACCATCGGCATCACGGCCGGGGCCTCCGCCCCCGAGGTGCTGGTGGAGCAGATCATCGACGCCTTCGCGGAGCATTACGAGATCGAGGTCGAGGCCGTGTCGACCACCACCGAAACCAGGTTCTTCCCGCTGCCCCGCGGGCTGCGCGAGGTCACCGACCGGGTGGCTTGAGGCGGCGCGCCGGTTCGGCAGACGCGCTGACGCCCCGCGCCAGGACGCGAAGGCGTGAACTACCGCCACGCCTTCCACGCGGGCAATTTCGCGGACGTGTTCAAGCACGCGCTGCTGACCCGCATCCTCCTCTACCTCGGCCGCAAGCCGTCCCCCTTCCGCTACCTCGACACCCACTCGGGCCTCGGGCTCTACGACCTGGGCGGCGACGAGGCCCGCCGCGGCGGCGAGTGGCAGGACGGCATCGGCCGGATCGATCCCGGCTCGATGCCAGAGCCCGCGCGCGTGCTGCTCGCCCCCTACCTCGACGCGCTCGGGCCCCGCGATCCCGCGGGCCGACCCTCGCTCTATCCCGGCTCGCCGCTGCTCGCCCTAACACTGTCTCGCCCGCAGGACCGGCTGATCTTCTGCGAACTGCACCCCGCCGGGGCGGAGGGCCTGCGCCGCAACGTCGGAAAGTCCGCCCGCGCCAAGGTCATCGCCATCGACGGCTACACGGCGCTCAACGCCTACGTGCCGCCGCCCGAGCGACGCGGGCTGGTGCTGGTCGATCCGCCCTTCGAGGCGCGCGACGAGTTCGACGCCATGCTGGAGGGCCTGGGCGCGGCGTCCCGCAAGTGGCCGACCGGCACCTACGCGCTCTGGTATCCGATCAAAAATCGCCGGGCCGTGTCGCTCTTCACGACATCGATCATGACGATGCCGCTGAAGCGCGTCGCCCAGGTGGAGCTGATCGTCGACCGCGCGGCGCTCGGGCGCGACGCCCTGGGCGGCTGCGGCCTCGTCGTCGTCAACCCGCCGCACGTGCTGCAGGAGGAGGTTGAGGTCCTTCTTCCTCCCCTGGCGGCCGCACTCGGGCGTCAGGAACCCGGCTCCTGGCACTGGCGTTGGCTTCGCGACGAGTGAGGCGGCCTACGCCGGCCTCCAGACCAACAAAACCAAAAAGACGGCACGCGAGGAACACGCCATGGCGAGCCAGGGCACCGTTAAATTCTTCAATGGCGAGAAGGGCTACGGTTTCATCACGCCCGACGACGGCAGCCGCGACATCTTCGTACACGTGACCGCCGTCGAGCAGGCGGGCCTGCGCGCGCTCAGCGAGGGGCAGAAGATCGCCTACGAGGTCGAGCCCGACAAGAAGGGGAAGGGCCCCAAGGCCGTCAACCTCCAGGTGATCTGAGCGGATCTCCCCACGACCGCGATGCATCCGTCCGCGGCAAGGTCAGTGCCACCGACCGGAATGCTCGTCCGAGCCGCAGCCCGACGGGGGAATGGTTCTCCCTTCGAACGTCGCCCTGAGCCTGCCGCACCCCCAGGCTCGTAAAAAGCCCGGAACGCGCGCGTTCAAGCTAATGCCGGCCTCGTCGAAGGGCGTGACGGTGTTGGTCACGTAGCCGTACCAGCGGGCGCCCAAGCTCCCCAGCACGGCCAGGAGGAGCACGGGTCCGACGAAGGCGAGGCGGACCCGCGGCCTGCCGGCCGCTGCCCTCTCCGGCACGGGTGCGCCGACGGCCTGGTGACCCACCGCCAGCCCCCGCGACAGGACGAAGGCCGTGAGCCCGAGCGCGATGGCGAATACGCCTAAGCCGAAACCGAGCGCGAGCAGGAGAGGACCGGGGGCTACGCCCACCCGCGGACCGGCCGGCGACGCCGCGGTCCGGGCGGCGGCAACGAAGGCCATGACGGCGGCCGCCGCGAGCGCGGCGATCAGGATGGCGACGGGCAGCAGGCGCCGGGTCGAAGCGGAGCGCGTCACGCCTCGCTGCCGACCAGGCGCCAGAGCAGGCTCGCGGCCGCAAGGTCCTCCAGCGCGGTCCCCACGGATTTGAAGACGGTGATCTCGTCCGCCAATCCGCGCCCCCGTGCCGTGCCGCCGCACAGGTCATAGAGGGTCGCGGCGATGTCGTCGGGCGCGAGGATACTCGCCCGCAGCGCGGCCGCGACGTCACCGCCCTCCGTCAGCGCCGCCTCGGTGTCGACGAACACTCTCCCTCGACGCAGGGCTTCGTCGTCGGCTTCCCGCATCGCGGTCGAGAAGGCCCCCACGAGATCGAGGTGGGTGCCGGGCCGGAGCCAGGCACCGAGTACGAGTGGCGTACTCGACAGGGTGGCGCAGGAGACCACGTCCGCGGCGCGAACCGCGCCCTCGAGGTCGTCCGCCACTTCGGCCCGGATCCCCTGTGCTACGAGGCTCGCGACGAGGCGGTCCGCCCCCGCGCGGGAGCGGTTCCACACGGACACGGTGTCGATGGGGCGCACGGACGCGTGCGCCCGCACCAGGAACGGCGCCAGCGCCCCCGCGCCCACCATGAGGAGGTGGCGGGCGTCGGCGCGGGCGAGGTGTCGGGCCGCCAGCGCTGAGGCTGCGGCGGTGCGCCAATGCGTCAGCCGGGTGCCGTCCATCATCGCGAGCGGCTGGCCGGTTTCGCCCGAGAACAGGATGTAGATGCCGAGCACCGCGGGCAGGCCCTTGGCGGCGTTGTCGGGGAAGACGTTGACGATCTTGGTGCCGAGGAATGTTCCCGGACCGGGCGCGTCCACGCTCCAGCCCGGCATCAGCAGGTGGACCGGGCCGCCAGGGAGCACGTGATGGTGCCGCTCGGGCGAGGACGCACCCTCCGCGAAACCGGTGCTCAGAGCATCGACGAGGGCCGGAAACGTGAGGGCGCTGTCGATCTCATCCGCCGTGACGACCCGCATGGAAGCCGGCGTCCGTCAGGCGGCGCTGCGGTCGGGCAGGGCAGGGTAGGTCGCTGCCGCTGACGGCGGTGCCGTGCGGATCGCGATATCGAGCTCCGTCCTGAGCCGGGCCGCCTCGGCGCGCAACTCCTCCGTTTCGCGCCGCGCGGTCCGCGCCGTGCGCCTGTGGCGGCCCTGGCCGAGCCAGCTCGCGACCCCGCCGATCACCACGCCCGCGACGAGCGTCACGATGAGGATCACGAACAGCGGGCCGCTCAGCGCGAAGGCCGGCACGTCGCCCGAGAACGGGTCGAACGACACCGTGACGCCCTGCCGGTTCGCGACCGCGAACATCACGGCCAGGATGGCGAGCGGCACCAGCACCAGCCACTTGAGCAAAGACAGCATCGACAAACCCTCGGGTGAAGCGGCGCGGACGACGCTACCCGCCGTCGTTGAGGCGTTCGCGCATTTCCTTGCCGGTCTTGAAGAAGGGCACCGCCTTCCCGTTCACGTCAACGTGGGCGCCGGTGCGCGGGTTGCGGCCGAGGCGCGGGTCGCGCCGCTTGACCGAGAAAGCCCCGAAGCCGCGCAGTTCCACCCGGTCGCCGCGCGCCAGCGCGCCCGTGATCTCGTCCAGGATGGCATTGACGATGCGCTCGACGTCGCGCTGGTAGAGGTGCGGGTTCTTGGCGGCGATGCGCTGAACCAGTTCAGACTTGATCACACCCGTGGCCCCGCAGGCGGGGGCGGCGGTCCGCTCCGCCCGTCCCGCTCGCGCCCTAATCGACCCCGCCACCCTGCCAAACCGAAACGAGACCGTCAAGCGCGGGACCCCGGTCGAATGCGGCGAAGCGCTTGAAGAACCGTGCTGTTTCGGGTTGACCCAGCGCGTCCGCCACGGCCGCCGCGGTGCTGAACAGCCCGAATCGCCCGAGCGGGCGGTCCGGCGTCCAATCGCGAATCGGCAGGCCCTTGGTCACGTGCCTGTCCGTCTCGAGCCAGGCCACGGCCTCCGGCTCGCTGCCGATCTGGTCGATCAGCTTGAGGGGAAGGCTCTGGCGGCCGGTGAAAACGCGGCCGTCGACCACCGCGGCGAGTTCGGCGTCGGACATGTGGCGACGGTCCTTCACCAGTCCCTTGAACCAGTCGAAGCTGTCGGACACCAGCGAGGCCAGGGCCGCGCGGGCCGCGTCGCTGGTGGGTTCGAAGCCGTTGGGCGAAGCCTTCAGCGGCGCCGACTTCACGGACTCGACCTGCACGCCGATCTTGTCGAGGAGGCCGGAAACGTTGGGAAACTCGAACAGCACGCCGATGGAGCCCACCAGCGAGTTGCCGCGGGCCACGATGCGGTCGGCTCCCAGCGCCGCGATGTAGGCCCCGGACGCCCCCAGCGATTCGACGGTGGCCACCACGGGCTTCTTGGCCGCCACCCGGCGGATCGCGTCGAAGATCTTCTCGCTGCCGACCGTCGTGCCGCCGGGGCTGTCGATCTGCAGGATCAGCGCGGACGCCTGCGAGGCCGCGACGTCGTCGAGCAGCTTCACGGTGGCATCGTCGCCTGTGATGAGGCCGCTGATCTTCACCCGCGCGATGTGGGGGACCAGCGTGCCCGCGCCGTTCCTGGCAATCGTGCCGAGCCCCGCGGCGATCACCGCCAGCGCCAGGACCACGAAGGCCGCGGCGCGCCAGAAGAAGAGCTTGCGCCGCAGGCGGCGGCGGTCGACCAGGTAGTCGGCGGATGATCCGGCGGTCATCGACATGGAGGGCGCTTATCCGTTGTGGAAGAGGGGCTCGACCCGGAGGGGCCGACGGCGGCAGGCCTACTTGAGGCCGCTCCCGTTGCTGCTCACGGTGACCTCCGCCCGGACCTCGCCGCTCAGCCTGACGCAGGTGTCGGTTCCCTCGACCCGGGTGAAACCGGGACCGTACTCCTGGCAGTCGCTCGGGCGCGGCGCGGTTCGGGTCCGCGGCAGGTCGCGCGCCGAGGCGGCCGTGGCCGCCAGCAGGCCCGCGAGCGAGAGGATCAGGAAGCGCGCCATGCCAGTCTCCGTTGCTCGTGCGCCGCCGGACGCGGCAGAAAACCCTTGTTCCGCGTCGAGCCCAGCTTATGCTTTGCCGGCCTCGGCGGAGATCGAGGCCGTTCCTGTTTGAAGGATCATCCGCACGATGTCGACGCGTTTCATCGCCGCCGCGAGCCTCGCGGGGCTTCTCCTGGGCGGCGCCGCCTTCGCGCAGACACCGCCCGCCGCGGCTCCCGCGCCGGCGGCCCCTGCCGCGGCGGCTCCGGCTCCCGCGGCTCCGGCCAGCGCCAAGCAGGCCAAGTCGAAGCAGTGCAGCGACCAGGCCAACGCGAAGGGCCTGCACGGCAAGGCGCGTAAGCAATTCCGGTCGCAGTGCAAGCAGGGCAAGGCCTGAGGCCTTGCCCGACCCGGCGCGCGGGCGGCCTCAGGGCCGCACGCGCGGGTAGCGCGCCATCGCTTCCATATCCTCCAGCGGGATCGTGTTGCGCACGTAGCTCCGGGCGGCGTCGGTGAAGGGCTGGTAGTCCCACGGCTTGGCCACGCCGGTCCTGAGCGCATCGTCGACGAGCTTCCGGCGGCGCTGGCTGGCGCGCACGGCTGCGTTCAGCGCGGGCAGGTCCCAGCGTCGCGCCACCTCGGCCCGGAACTCGGCCACGAGGTCGCCCGCGGCGGGATCGTCGGCGCGGTTGATGCGTTCGTCCGGGTCCGCAGCGAGATCGTAGAGCTGGTCCGGGTCGCCCGGCGCGTGCACGAACTTGTGGGGTCCGCGCCGGATCATCACTAGCGGCGCCACGGCGCCCTCGGCCAGGTACTCGCCCAAAACCGAGTCGCGGCCTCGGGTGCCATGCAACTGCGGCACGAGGCTCCGCCCGTCGACCGGTGCAGCCAGGTCGCGGTCCGCGTCGCCGCCCGCGAGGTCGATCAATGTCGGCAGGAGGTCGACGAGCGACACGGCCTCCGCCACGCGGCCGGGACCGAGCCCGGGCGCGGCGACGATCAGCGGCACCCGGACCGCGCCCTCGAAGAAGCTCATCTTGTACCAGAGCCCGCGTTCCCCCAGCATTTCGCCGTGGTCGCCCAGGAAGATCACGACCGTGTCGTCCGCGAGCCCCGTGCGCTCCAGCGCGCGGGTCAGAACCCCGAAGTTGCGGTCGCAGAAGCTGATGGCGCCGTAATAGGCGTGCCGGGCGTTGCGGACCTGCGCGTCGGTGGGCGTCACCGCGTCCATAGCGCAGACGTGGCGCAGCCGCGCGGTGTGCGGGTCCAGCGGCACGTCGGCCGCCCCCACGCGGGGCAGGTCGATGCTGTCGTGGTCGTACAGGTCCCAGAACTCGGGCGTGATCGCGAAGGGGTCGTGCGGGTGGGTGAGGGACGCGACCATGAGGAACGGGCGCTGATCGGGCCCGCGCACGTGGTCGTAGAGGGCCCGCTCGGCCGCGAACACGACCTCCTCGTCGAAGTCGATCTGGTTGGTGCGGATGCAGAGCCCCGCCTCCGTGACGGAACTCATGGTGTGGTACCAGTCCGGGCGCTCCTCCGGGTGCTCCCAATCCGGCGTCCAGCCGTAGTCGGCGGGGTAGATGTCCGTGGTGAGCCGCTCCTCGAAGCCGTGCATCTGGTCGGGCCCGCAGAAGTGCATCTTCCCCGACAGCAGGGTGCGGTAGCCGGCCCGACGCAGGTAGTGCGCGAAGGTGGGCAGGTCGGCGCGGAACTCGGCGGCGTTGTCGTAGCCGCCCGTCCGCGAGGGCAGGCACCCCGTCATGAAGGCGGTCCGGGACGGCGAGCACAGCGGCGAGTTGCAATAGGCCGCGTCGAACACGGTGCCGCGCGCCGCCAGGGCCGCGAGATTCGGGGCCTGGACCAACGGGTGGCCGTGGATGGGCAGGAAGGCCGGGTTCAGCTGGTCGACCATCACGACCAGGATGTTGGGGCGCCGCATGGGCAGGAGGTCTCGCGTGGCTCGAGGAGCGTGGCCCGCCTTCCGCGGCGTCGCCGTCCCGCGCGCGCTGCTCGTTGTCCCCCCCGCGACACCCGCGGACGGACCTAACGGATCCGGCACCTGTGATCGAGCAGGTGCTCGCTGGTGAATTGCGACCCGGCCCGTGCCGGGTCCGACTGGTTGGCCAGCACCGTGAAGCCGCGGCTCCCATCGGCCGCGACCGTGCCGATCACCGCTAGCATGGTTTCGGCGGGCGCGGTCGCGAACCCCGGGATGTCGTCCGCCATCTTCAACACGTTCACCCCGTCGAGGCTCGGCGCCGCGATCCGCCGCGCCCAGAGCGGGTGGCCGTAGATCACCAGGCCCGCGTCCATCCAGCGGTCGGCCGGAATGCGGTCGCCCGCGGCCGCCAGGGCGAGTTTTACCCGCGGGTTCACGCAATCCACGTGGATATGCAACTGGTCCTGCGTGCGGGTCGAGCGCGAGTTGACCGCGAGCCCGACGTCGCCCCACCCGAGCGGCCGCGGCACCTCGCTCTGGACGAACGAGCGGGCGTCCCAGGCGTCCTGGAAATAGTTGGGACTTTCGTCCCCGATCAGGCGCGGGTCTTCCACGCCGACCGTCTTGGTTGTCGGCATCACCACGATATGCGTGTTGGCGAGCGGAGCCCGCAGCACGACGAACCCGCGGGATGGTTCGACGGCGAGGCAGGGAAAGGGCGACCCCGTCGTCCGCTGGTTCAGCACGCAGGTCTGTTCGACGTGCCAGAGCGTGTCGCGGGGCAGCGCCGCCGCCGCGTAGAGCGTCGTCGCCAGCAGGGCCACGAGCCCGCCGACGTGGATTGTTCGACGCATCAGGCCCATGTCGCGCGCATCAGTTCCGCAAGTCCCGCTTCGGTATCGCGCGCGTTCCCTTAATGAAGCTTGAGGCCCGGCGCGAGCTTGTCGTCCCAGGCGACGATCCGCGCGACTCAACCCGTGCCGGCTTTCACAGGGGCCGGCGGTCTCCGTCGCCACCGTTGGGAGATGATTGCAAATGCCGCATCGGCACGCGGCTCCGCGGTCTAGCTCTGGTCGCCGCGTGGACTATCTTCTCCATCGTGACCGCAGTGCAGCAAGTCCGCGTCGGACCGCAACCGGGGCGGAAGGGCGGCTGGTCACGGAGCGCGGTGGCGATGTCCAGTGCCGCGCGCGAACGCACTGACGCTGGGGTTAAGTGATGGGCGAAGCCAAGCCGTCCGGGTCGAAGACACAGGTCGCGGTGAGGGTCGGGGCCGTCCTCTCGGCTGCTTTTGCCCTTTCGGGATGCGACGCGCTTGTGCTCGACCCCGCGGGTCCGGTGGGCGCCGCCGAGCGGACCATGCTGATCGACTCCGTGGTCATCATGCTGGCGATCATCGGGCCGATCATCGTGGCGACGCTGGCTTTCGCGTGGTGGTACAGGGCCGACAACGCCAAGGCCACCTATCGGCCCGACTGGGCCTATTCGGGCCGGATCGAGATGGTGGTGTGGTCGGTGCCGCTGCTCACCATCACCTTCCTGGGCGGCATCGCCTGGATCGGCTCGCACCAGCTCGATCCCGCCCAATCACTGGCCTCCAAGGAAAAGCCCCTGGAGGTCCAGGTCGTGTCGCTCGACTGGAAGTGGCTCTTTCTCTACCCCGAGCAGCACGTGGCCAGCCTCAACGAAGTCGTGGTGCCGGCCGGCAAGCCCGTCCACTTCACGCTCACCTCGGGCAGCGTGTGGGATTCGTTCTTCGTGCCGCGGCTGGGCAGCATGATCTACACGATGAACGGCATGGCGACGCAGCTCAACCTGCAGGCCGACAAGCCGGACAACTACTACGGCCTGTCCACGCACCTGAGCGGCGATGGCTTCTCCGACATGCACTTCAACCTGAAAGCCGTTTCGGGCGCGGACTTCGATTCCTGGGTCAAGGGCACGCAGGGCGCGGGGGGTGCGCTCGACGAGCCGGCCTACATCCAGCTCGCCAAGCAGAGCATCGCGGACCCCCCGCGCACCTACGCCTCCGTCGGTCCCGACCTGTTCGCGAAGGTCATCTCGCAGAAGCTCGCACCCGGCCCCGGCCCGCACGAGGGCCCGGCCGCGCCCGCCAACGTATCGCCCAAGGGTGGCTCATGACTATCTTCGGCACTCCCCTGCTCGGCAAGCTGACCTGGGCCGCCATCCCGATCGACCAGCCGCTGCCGCTCGTGGCCTCCATCGTGGTCGCGCTCGTGGGAGCGGGCGTGCTCGCCTGGATCGTGCTGGGCGGCCACCTCCCCTACCTGTGGAAGGAGTGGATTACGTCCGTCGACCACAAGCGCATCGGCATCATGTACACGCTGATGGCGATGGTGATGCTGCTGCGCGGGTTCTCGGACGCGCTGCTCATGCGCTCCCAGCAGGCCGTGGCCTACCAGTCCCCGGGCTTTCTGCCGCCCGAACATTACAACCAGATCTTCTCCGCGCACGGCACGCTGATGATCTTCTTCGTGTCGATGCCGTTCCTGATCGGGCTCATGAATTTCGTGCTCCCGCTGCAGCTCGGCGTGCGCGACGTGGCCTTCCCGACGCTCAACTCCGTGAGCTTCTGGCTGACCGCCACCGGCGCGCTCCTGGTCAACATCTCGCTCGTGGTGGGTGAATTCCAGCGTACCGGCTGGCTGCCCTATCCGCCGCTCAGCGAGCTCGCCTATTCGCCCGGCGTGGGCGTCGACTACTGGCTGTGGTCGCTGCAGATCTCGGGCGTGGGCACGCTGCTGTCGGGCATCAACCTGGTCACCACCATCCTGAAGATGCGGGCGCCGGGCATGAGCTACCTGCGCATGCCGATGTTCTGCTGGACGTCGCTCGCCTCCAACCTGCTGATCGTGGCGGCCTTCCCGATCCTGACCGCCACCTCGGCCATGCTGCTGCTCGATCGCTACCTCGGCTTCCACTTCTTCACGAACGACGCCGGCGGCAACTCGATGATGTTCATGAACCTCATCTGGGCCTGGGGGCATCCGGAGGTCTACATCCTCATCCTGCCGGCTTTCGGCATTTTCTCGGAGGTGATCTCGACCTTCTCGGGCAAGCCGCTCTTCGGCTACCGCTCGATGGTGATGGCCACCATGGGCATCTTCATCCTGGCCTTCATGGTGTGGTTGCACCACTTCTTCACCATGGGCGCTGGCGGCGACGTCAACGGCTTCTTCGGGGTCACCACCATGATCATCGCGGTGCCCACCGGCGTCAAAGTGTTCAACTGGCTGTTCACGATCTACGGCGGACGCGTGCGATTCACGACGCCCATGCTGTGGTCGCTGGGCTTCATCGTCACCTTTGTGATCGGCGGGGCCACGGGCGTGCTCCTGGCCGTGCCGCCGGCCGACTTCGTGCTGCACAACTCGCTGTTCCTGGTGGCGCATTTCCACAACGTCATCATCGGCGGCGTGCTGTTCGGGGCCTTCGCGGGCTACACCTACTGGTTCCCCAAGGCCTTTGGCTTCAGGCTGCACGAGGGCCTGGGCAAGGCGGCGTTCTGGTGCTGGTTCGTGGGCTTCTACCTGGCCTTCATGCCGCTCTACGTGCTCGGCCTGGAGGGGATGACGCGCCGCATGCAGCACTACGACGTGCCGGCCTGGCATCCCTGGCTGCTGGTGGCGGCCGCGGGAGCGGCGCTGATCTTCGTGGGAATCCTGTTCCAGATCGCCCAGCTGGCACTGTCGATCCGCTGGCGCGACCAGCTGCGCGACCTGACCGGCGACCCATGGGACGGGCGCTCGCTGGAATGGGCGACCGCCTCGCCTCCGCCGGTGTTCAACTTCGCCGTCATGCCGCACATCGAGGGCGAGGAAGCCTATTGGAGCGTCAAGCAGCGCGCCCGCGAGCAGGCGCGGCTGCGCGACGAGCCGGATTACGAGGCGATCGAGATGCCGCGCAACAGCCCGACGGGCTTCATCTGCGCCTTCTTCTCGACGATCGTGGGCTTCGCCATGATCTGGTACATCTGGTGGCTGGCGATCCTGGGCCTCGTGGGCGCCTTCGCGACCTTCGTGGTTTTCGCCTGGCGCGACCGCGTCGAGTACGAGATCACCGCCGATGCGGCGGCCGGCATCGACCGGGCCAACCGCACCGCGCGGAGCAGTGCGCTCGCCCAGGCGGGGGCACGCTGATGGACGCGGTCGCTTCCGCTCCCCCTCGCACCGACCCCTACCACATGGGTCACACCCACGGCGGGGAGGGCGAGTCCAAGGCGCCGGGCCGCGGCACCGGCGGGCCGCCGTCCAAGCGCATCATCGTGGGCTACGGGTTCTGGATCTTCCTGCTCTCCGACATCATCATGTTCTCGGCCTTCTTCGCCACCTACGCGGTGCTGAAGGACGGGACGGCGGGCGGCCCCACGGGGCCGCAGATCTTCGACCTGCGCAACACCGCGATCGAGACGGGATGCCTGCTGGCCTCCAGCTTCACCTGCGGCATGGCGAGCATCGCGCTCTCCGCCCGCAAGGCCTGGGTGTTCCAGGCCGCGATGGCGGTCACGTTCGTTCTGGGGGCGGCTTTCCTCGGGTTGGAAGTCACCGAGTTTTCGGGCCTCGTGGCGCAGGGCGCGGGTCCGGGCCGCAGCGCCTTCCTGTCCGCCTTCTTCACCCTGGTGGGCTGCCACGGCCTGCACGTGACCTGCGGCCTGCTCTGGCTCCTGACCATGATGGCGCAGGTGTTCGCCAAGGGGTTCCGGGCCGACATCACGCGCCGGGTGATGTGCTTCGCGCTGTTCTGGCACGCGCTCGACATCGTCTGGGTGGCGGTGTTCACCGTCGTCTACCTGCTGGGAGTGAGCGCATGACGGACGCCACCGCGGGCCACCACGACCGCCACCATTCGGATACGGCGCCGGGCGACGAGCACGGCCAGGAAGACATCGGCGCGGGCATCCGCGGCTACCTGATCGGCCTCGCCTTCGCGAGCCTGCTCACCCTGTGCTCCTTCGGCGTACTGAAGACGAGCTACGTCTGGACGCCCGCCATTCCCATGGCGCTGATCGTCTTCGCCATCGCCCAGATGGGCGTGCACCTCGTATTCTTCCTTCACATCACCACGGGGCCGGACAACACCAACAACGTCATGGCGCTCGCGTTCGGCGTGCTCATCGTTTTCCTGGTGGTGGGTGGCTCCCTGTTCATCATGGGCCACATGAACGCCAACATGATGCCGATGGACCAGATGATGCAGATGCAGCGCTAGCTGGCACGCAGCTTGCTGATTTGCGTCTCGAGTTGGTGGCTAGGGTTCCGGCGTGCGTGCCACGCGTCTGGTCCGAGAGCTGCCGCCGGTCGGGGACACATCCCGCCGGATGCACGGCGGGACAAAAGCCCGGGAGACCTCGATAAGCCAAGGGATTGGTGACGCGTGGTCTCGCTCATCCCTTCAACGCGGAAGGGATCTGGCATGCGCTGCTCGTTTTCTAGGCTCGGCGGACTCGTTTTGGGCACGGCACTGGCGGTATCGCTGGTGTCGCCCGCCTCCGCTGCCCCCAAGAAGGACTTCAAGGT
>CAXTFJ010000010.1:28427-65597 GCA_964243405.1 uncultured Lichenihabitans sp.
CTTCAAGGTCGCCTGGTCCATCTACGTGGGCTGGATGCCCTGGGGATGGGCGAACGACAATGGCATCGTCAAGAAATGGGCCGACAAATACGGCCTCACCATCCACGTCACGCAGTTCAACGACTACGCCGAGTCCATCAACCAGTACACGGCGGGCAGCTTCGACGCGCTGACCATCACCAACATGGACACGCTCTCGGTTCCGGCGGCGGGCGGCGTCGACACCACCGCCGTCATCGTGGGCGACTTCTCCAACGGCAACGACGCCGTGATCCTCAAGGACAAGACCGACCTCGCGGCCATCAAGGGGCAGAAGGTCAACCTGGTGCAGTTCTCGGTGTCGGACTACCTGCTGGCCCGGGCGCTCGACAGCGTCCACCTCACCCAGAAGGACCTGACCGAGGTCAACACGTCCGACGCCGACATGGCCGCCGCCTACAAGACCCCCGACGTGTCCGCCGTGGTGACCTGGAACCCGATCGTATCCGAGGTTCTCACCAATCCCAGCGCCCACGAGGTGTTCGACTCGTCCAAGATCCCCGGCGAGATCATGGACCTGATGGTGGTCAACACGGCCGTCCTGAAGGACAACCCGGATTTCGCGAAGGCGCTGACGGGCATCTGGTACGAGACGCTCGCCACCATGTCGGGTGACGGCGAGGCCGCCAAGGCCGCCCGCACCGCCATGGCCAAGGCCTCGGGCACGGACCTCGCGGGCTTCGACGCCCAATTGTCCACCACCCAACTGTTCGTGCAGCCGCTCGACGCGGTGGGCTTCACCCGCAGCGCGGGCATCGGCACCATCATGGACCGGGTCCGCACCTTCCTGTTCGACAAGCACCTGCTCGGCAACAACGCCACCTCGGCCGACGCGGTCGGCATCGAGCTCGCGGGCGGCAAGGTGCTGGGCGACGCCTCGAACGTGAAGTTCCGGTTCACGGATATCTTCATGGCCCAGGCGGTCGCCGGGAAGCTCTGAGCCGCGTCTCGACGACGGGGCCGGCCGTGCGCCTCATCAACGTCAGGCCGCACCGTGGCGCGCGGGTCGTGCTGGCGGCTCTGCCGTTCGGGCTGGTGCTGGCCGCCTACGCGCTCGCCTCCGCGGCACGCCTCGCCGCCAACCCGACCGACAAGCTGCTGCCGGGCTTCGCGAGCCTCGCCGACGCCGTGCGCCGGATGGCGTTCGTGGCCGACCCGCGCTCGGGCGCCTACCTCATGCTGGACGACACGGTCGCGAGCCTCGACCGCATCCTGCTGGCGCTGGCCATCGCCACCGGGATGGCGCTGGTGCTCGGCGTGCTGATGGGTCTTCTCCCCGTCGCGCGGGCGACGTTCGGCTCCTTCGTGGGGGTCGTGTCCATGGTGCCGCCGCTCGCCCTGCTGCCCATCCTCTTCATCACGCTGGGCCTGGGCGAGGTCGCCAAGGTGACGCTGATCGCCGTCGGCATCACCCCCATCATGGTGCGCGACCTCGCGGGCCGGGTGCTGGAGCTACCGCGCGAGCAGATCGTCAAGGCCGAGACGCTGGGGGCCTCGTCCTGGCAGCTCGCCATCCGCGTGGTGCTGCCCCAGGTGCTGCCCCGGCTCATCGACGCGCTGCGCTTCGCGCTGGGCCCGGCTTGGCTGTTCCTGATCGCCGCGGAAGCCATCGCGGCGGAGGCGGGTCTCGGCTACCGCATCTTCCTGGTCCGCCGCTACCTCGCCATGGACGTGATCCTCCCATACGTGGCGTGGATCACCCTGCTCGCGGCCGTGCTGGACCTCGGCCTCGGGGCGCTCCGCCGCGTCCTGTTCCCGTGGTACGGGATGCCGACGTGAGCGCGGTGCGGGTCGAGAACCTGTGGAAGGTGTACGCGGGCCGGCCCGTTCTGGAGGATGTCTCGCTCGACATCGTGCCGCGCGCCTTCGTGGCGCTGGTGGGTCCGTCGGGCTGCGGCAAGACCACGTTCCTGCGCCTGCTGCTGGGCGACGAGCAACCCACGCGCGGCCGCATCCTCCTCGACGGCGAGCCGCTGCCCGCCGAACCCGGTCCCGACCGGGGCATTGTGTTCCAGCGCTACTCGGTGTTCCCGCACCTGACCGTGCTCGGCAACGTGCTGCTGCCGCGCGAGTTCGAGGGCTCCCCCGTGCTGGCGACGCTGTTCGGCGCCACGAAGCGGCGGGCCGCGGAGGAGGCCCGCGCGCTGCTGGCCGAAGTCGGGCTCGCGGGCTGCGAGACGCTCTACCCCGCGGCGCTGTCGGGCGGTATGCAGCAGCGCCTGGCGCTGGCCCAGGCCCTGGTGCGGCGGCCCAAGGTGCTGCTCCTCGACGAACCCTTCGGCGCCCTCGACCCCGGGATCCGGGCGGACGTGCACGCGCTCCTGCGGCGGCTCTGGCACGAATGCGACATCACCGTCGTGATGGTGACGCACGACCTGCGCGAGGCCTTCTCGCTCGCCACCCGCGTGGTGGCGTTCGAGCGCCCGCGCGACCGGGACGATGACCGGCACGGCGCCACCGTGACCCGCGACATCGAGGTGTGGCCCCCTCGCGTCGCGGGGCAGGTCGCCCCGCCCCGCCCCGGACCTGTTTGCACCCCGGCCCCTGTCCGGCCATCCCCCGTTCCGCAATCCTTGGAGACCGTCGCATGAGCGAGGCCGACGTCGAGGCCGCGATCGCGGCCAACCGCCGACGCTACGAGGCGCTAAAGCGCGACGGGCAGGCGCCCCGCGCGCTGCCCGGCCCGAGCGCCCGCCCGCTTCCCGAGCCGCCGGAGGGGTCGGTGCTCCATCGCGAAACGGTGCCGGGCGGCTGGTACTGGTCCACCGCGTTGAAGCGCGGCGAGGCGCTGCGCCTCGCGACCCCCGACGGCCCCGCGGCCGTGGCCTTGGTGGCCTGGGCGCTGCCCGACACGTCCGAGCGGCTCAACTACGCCGACACGGTGAAGATCCAGTGGACCGCGGCGCTCGGTCGCGGCCGCGTCCTGTTCTCCGACATGGGCCGCGTGATGCTGTCGATCATCGACGACACCTGCGGCGCGCACGACGCGGTCGCGGGCGGCTCCACCCCCGGCAGCGTCCGGGCTCTGGGTGGCAACGCGCCCCGCCGCAACACGCGCGACAACTTCCTGCTGGCGGCCGGCAAGCACGGCCTGTCGCGCCGCGATGTGCCGCCGTGCGTGAGCTTCTTCGCGCCCGTGGTGACGGACCAAGCGGGCCGGCTCGTGTGGGCCGGCGAGCGGCGGCAGGCCGGCGACGCCGTCGACCTCCGGGCCGAGATGGACCTGCTCGTGGCCCTGTCGAACTGCCCGCACCCGCTCGACCCCGACGCCCGCGCCGAACCGCCGCCGATCGAGGTCACCCGTTTCCGGGCGCCACCCGCATTGGCCGACGACCTGTGCCGCACCGCCACCGCGGAAGCCGTGCGCGGCTTCGAGAACACGGACGCGCTCTTCGCCGGAGCCGACCGATGAGTTTTACCGCCACGCCCGCCCCGCGCGACCCCGCCCGCGCCGCGCAGGACCACCACGTCCCCGCGCAATCGCCCTGGTCCGGCCTCGTCCGGCGCGGGGAAACGATCCGAATCGTCGACCTCGACGGCTGCCAGGCGGTCGACACCCTGTTCTACCGCGCCGACGACACGTCCGAGCGCTATTCGGCGCAGGACACCGTGCGCGAGCAGGGCTCCGCCTACGTCACCACCGGCACGAAGGTGATGTCGAGCGAGGGCAACGTCATGCTCACGGTGGTGGCCGACACCTGCGGACGGCACGACACGTCGGCGGGCGCCTGCTCGTGCGAAAGCAACAGCGTTCGCTTCGGCCACGAGACCCGGTACCTGCACGCCTGCCGCGAGAACTTCGTGCTGGAGGTGGGCCGCCACGGCATGACCAAGCGCGACGTGGTGCCCAACATCAATTTCTTCATGAACGTGCCCATCGAGCCCTCGGGCGCCCTCGCCATCGTGGACGGCGTGTCGAAGCCCGGCGACTACGTCGAGCTCACCGCCGCGATGGACGTGCTGTGCGTGATCTCGAACTGCCCGCAGATCAACAACCCCTGCAACGCGTTCAACCCCACCCCCGTCCGCGTCCTGATCTGGGGGGCGGGGGTATGAGTCCCCACGCGGTTCGACCCGTACCGACCGTCGTTGCGAGCGCAGCGAAGCAATCCAGGCTGATGCCGCTCGCGAGGTCTTCCTTGTTGAGCCTCGTCATTGGCTCTCCATCCGGCGGAGGTGAGGCGCCGTGCGATCCGCGACGCGGTCTCGCAAAACCGCGGCCGTCTGGATTGCTTCGCTGCGCTCGCAAGGACGGGTTTCGTCCGGTGGAGCCCCGCACCGCCCCGCGCGCTGCCCGGTTCGCCTAGCCCATGTTCCGCAAGGTCCTCGTCGCCAACCGGGGCGAGATCGCGGGGCGCGTGATCCGCACGCTGCGCCGCATGGGCGTGGGCTCGGTGGCGGTCTGGTCCGATGCCGACCGCTTTACCCGCCCCGTGCTCGACGTCGACGAGGCCGTGCGATTGGGCGCGGCGCCCGCAGCGGCGAGCTACCTCGATATCGAGGCCGTGGTGGCGGCCTGCCGGGCCACGGGGGCCGAGGCGGTCCACCCCGGCTACGGCTTCCTGTCGGAGAATGCGGAATTCGCCGAGCGCCTCGCGGAGGCCGGGGTCGCGTTCATCGGGCCGCGGCCCGAGCACCTGCGCGCCTTCGGGCTGAAGCACACCGCGCGCGCCATCGCGGAGGAGGCCGGCGTGCCGCTGCTGCCGGGCACGGGCGTGCTCGACGGCGTCGCGGACGCGCTGCGCGAGGCGGAGCGGATCGGCTATCCCGTGATGCTGAAGAGCAGCGCGGGCGGCGGCGGCATCGGCATGCAGCTCTGCGCCACGCCCGCCGACTTGCGCGAGCGGTTCGAGGCCGTGGGCCGCACCGCGCGCGCCAGTTTCGGGGACGCGCGCGTGTTCCTGGAGCGTTTCGTTTCTCGCGCCCGCCACGTCGAGGTGCAGGTGTTCGGCGACGGCCGCGGCCGCGTGGTGGCCCTGGGCGAGCGCGACTGCTCGCTCCAGCGCCGCCACCAGAAGGTTTTCGAGGAAACGCCCGCCCCCAACCTCCCCGAAACAGTCCGCGCCCGGCTGCACGAAGCCGCGGCGGCCTTGGGCCGGCGGGTCGCCTACCTGTCGGCGGGAACGGTCGAGTTCATCTACGACGCCGAACGGCAGGACTTCGCATTTCTGGAGGTCAACACCCGCCTGCAGGTCGAGCACCCGGTCACCGAGGCCGTGCTCGGTATCGACCTGGTGGAATGGATGGTGCGGCAAGCCGCGGGCGAGGACGTGCTCGCCGCGCCGCTGCCCGTGCCCGCGGGCGCCGCGATGGAGGTGCGCCTCTACGCCGAGAACCCGCACGCCGGCTTCCGGCCGAGCGCGGGCCTGCTCACCGACGTGCGCTTCCCGGCGGACGTCCGCGTCGACACGTGGGTCGAGACCGGCACGGAGGTCACGCCCTTCTATGACCCGCTGCTCGCCAAGCTGATCGTGCGCGCCGCCACGCGTGAGGGTGCGGTCGCGGCGCTCCGGGACGCGCTGGACCGCACCGTCGTGACCGGCATCGAGACCAACCTCGACTACCTCCGCGCGGTCGCGGCCTCGCCCATGCTGGCCGAGGCGCTTGTGTCCACGGCGGCGCTGCGCGACCTCGCCTTCCATCCCCGGTCAGTCGACGTGCTCGCGCCCGGCGCGCAGTCCAGCCTGCAGGAACTGCCCGGCCGCCTCGGGCTGTGGCCCGTGGGCGTGCCGCCGTCGGGCCCCATGGACGAGCGCTCGTTCCGCCGCGCCAACCGCCTCGCCGGCAACCCGGCCGAGACGGCCGCGCTGGAATGCACGGTGCACGGGCCCACGCTGCGCTTCAACGCCGACGCACTCGTGGCCTTGGCCGGCGCCCGCATGCCCATGACGCTGGACGGGGTGCCCGTGCCGCACGACGCCGCCGTGCGCGTGCATGCCGGCCAAGTGCTCGCGGTCGCCGCCATCGAGGGACCGGGCCAGCGCGCCTATCTCGCGGTGCGCGGTGGCTTCGAGGCCGCGACCGTGCTCGGCTCGCGCGCCACCTTCGCGCTGGGCGCCTTCGGGGGCCACGCCATCGGGACGCTGCAGCCGGGCGACGTCCTGCGCGTGGGTGACAGGCCGGCCGATGAGGCGGCCGCGGTGCCGCCCCCGGCCGCGTTGACGCACGATTGGACGCTCGGCGTCGTTTACGGCCCGCACGGGGCGCCCGACTTCTTCCGGGACGCCGACATCGACGACCTGTTCTCCGTCGTCTACGAGGTGCATTTCAACTCGGCCCGCACGGGGGTCCGGCTGATCGGCCCGGTGCCGCGCTGGGCGCGGACGGACGGCGGCGAGGCCGGCCTGCACCCGTCCAACCTGCACGACAACGCCTACGCGGTGGGCGCCGTCGACTTCACAGGCGACATGCCCATCATCCTGGGGCCGGACGGGCCGAGCCTGGGTGGCTTCGTGTGCCCGGCCGTGGTGGCGCGCGACGAGCTGTGGAAGCTCGGCCAGCTCAAGCCGCACGACCGCGTGCGCTTCGCGCCCGTTGCCCGCCCCGCCGATCCCGTGGCCGGTCCCGCGGTCAACCTAGGCACGACCGACGCGGGCTCGCCGATCGTCGGCCGGCGCGACGACGGCCCCGTCGAGGTGGTCTACCGCCGCCAGGGCGACGACAACCTGCTCGTCGAATACGGCCCCATGGCGCTCGACCTGGGCTCGCGCCTGCGCGTCCACGCCCTGGCCGAGGCGGTTTCGGCTGTAAATCTGCCCGGGCTGATCGAGCTGACGCCGGGCATCCGCTCGCTGCAACTGCACTACGACGGCGCGGCGCTGCCCCGCGCCAGGCTCCTCGACATCCTGGGCGCGATCGAGCGCGATCTGCCGCCCGCCGAGACGATGACGGTGCCGAGCCGCATCGTCCACCTGCCGCTGTCCTGGCGCGACCCGGACGTGCTGCTCGCCATGCGCAAGTACCAGGAGCTGGTGCGCCCCAACGCGCCGTGGTGCCCGGACAACATCGAGTTCATCCGCCGCATCAATGGCCTGCCGGACGAGGAGGCGGTGCGCCGCACCGTGTTCGACGCGAGCTACCTCGTGCTCGGCCTGGGGGACGTCTACCTCGGCGCGCCCGTCGCGACCCCGCTCGACCCGCGCCACCGGCTCGTCACCACCAAGTACAACCCGGCCCGCACCTGGACGCCCGAGAACGCGGTGGGGATCGGCGGCGCCTACCTGTGCATCTACGGCATGGAGGGGCCGGGCGGCTACCAGCTGTTCGGCCGCACGATCCAGGTGTGGAACACGTGGCGTACCACGCCCGTGTTCGAGGACGGCAAGCCCTGGCTGCTGCGCTTCTTCGACCAGATCCGCTTCTTTTCCGTCGACCACGACGAACTGATGGACGCGCGCGCGGCCTTCCCCTTCGGCGCCTACCCGATCCGCATCGAGGAGACGCGGCTCGCCTACGCGGACTACGCGGCGGCCCTCGCGCGCGACGCCGCCCCGATCGCCGCCTTCAAAACCACCCAGCACGCGGCCTTCGAGGCGGAGCGGCTCCGCTGGAAGCGCGACGGGCTCGACACTTTCCAGAGCGAGGACGCGCCCGTCGACCCCGCGCCCGAGCTTCCGCCGGGGTGCGTGGGCGTGTCGAGCGGCGTGCCGGGCAGCATCTGGAAGCTGCTGGTCGAGCCGGGGCAGATGGTGCAGGCGGGGGAGGTGGTGGCGGTGATCGAGTCGATGAAGATGGAGGTCGCGGTGACGAGCCCGGCCTCGGGCCGCGTCCGCGACGTTTCGGCCGTGGCGGGCCGCACCGTGCGGGCGGGCGACGTGATCGCCGTGATCGAGGGAAGCTGACCATGGTGCCCGACCTGCTCGACCTCGACAGCCTGCGCGCCTTCTACGCCGCGGGCGGCTCGCCGCTGGACGTCGCCGAGGCGGTGGCCGAGCGCATGGTCGCCTACGCGCGGGTGGACCCGGCGGTGTTCATCAGCCCCGTATCGCGCGAGAATCTGCGCGCTGCGGCCGAGGCCCTGCTGGCCTCCGCGCCCGAGCCGAACTCCCTGCCGCTCTGGGGTGTGTTCTTCGCGGTGAAGGACAACATCGACGTCGCTGGCCTGCCGACCACCGCGGCCTGCCCGGCCTTCGTCTACCAGCCCGAGGCCGACGCCACCGTCGTGCGCCGCCTGCGCGAGGCGGGCGCGATCGTGATCGGCAAGGCCAACCTCGACCAGTTCGCCACGGGGCTGAACGGCACGCGCTCGCCGCACGGGGCGCCGCGCTCCACCTTCGACCCCGCTTACATCTCCGGCGGGTCCAGCTCCGGGTCGGCTGTCGCGGTGGCGGCGGGGCTCTGCAGCTTCTCGCTCGGCACCGACACGGCGGGCTCGGGCCGCATCCCGGCCGCGTTCAACAACCTCGTGGGAATCAAGCCGACGCCCGGGCTCGTCAGCACGACGGGCGTCGTGCCCGCCTGCCGCAGCCTGGACTGCGTGACGGTGTTCGCGGGCTCGGTCGCGGACGGAGTCGCGGTGCGGCGCGTGGCGGAAGGGTTCGACGCCGCCGACGTCTTCTCCCGCCGCGCGGTGCCCGCCACCCTGCCCGCCGAGGGCCTGCGGGTCGGCGTGCTGGCCGGCGCCGAGCGCGAGTTTTTCGGCGACGCGGATGTCGAGCGGCTCTACGACGGGGCGCTGGCGCACGCGAAAGACCTCGGGGCCGTCCTCGTGCCCATCGACTACGCGCCGTTCCGCGAAGCCGCCGCGCTGCTCTACGGCGGCCCGTGGGTGGCGGAGCGGCTGGCCGCGGTCGAACCCTTCCTCGACGCCCACGCCGACGCCATGGACGGAACCGTCCGCGCCGTGATTGAGGGCGCGCGCCGCTTCAGCGCGGCCGACGCCTTTAAGGGGCGCTACGCGCTGGAAGCGCTGCGGCGGCGCACCGACGCCGAGTGGGATCGCGTGGACGTGCTGCTGCTTCCCACCGCCCCCACGACCTACACGGTGGCGGCCATGAAGGCCGACCCGGTCCGTCTCAATTCCAACCTCGGCCTCTACACGAACTTCGCCAACCTGCTCGACTGCGCGGCGATCGCGGTGCCCGCGGGGTTCGGCCGTACCGGCCTGCCCGCGGGCGTGACCCTGGTGGGGCGTGCCTTCGCGGACGACGCGCTGGCGCCCTTCGCGGACGCGCTGCACCGCGCGTGCGGCGCGGGGATGACGACAGCCCGCGCGCCGCTCCCCGAGACCCGGCCTTCCCCCGGGGCCACCGACCGGCTCAGGCTCGTCGTCGTCGGCGCCCACCTGAGCGGCATGCCGCTGAACGGCGACCTCGTGCGGCTCGGCGGCCGCTTCGTCGCGGCTACCCGCACGGCGCCCTCCTACCGGCTCTACGCCCTGCCCGGCACCGTGCCGCCCAAGCCGGGCCTCGTGCGTGGTCCCGGCTTCGCGGGGCCGGGGATCGCGGTGGAGGTGTGGGACCTGGACGCGGCCGCGTTCGGGCGCTTCGTCCACGCGATTCCCGCGCCGCTCGGCATCGGCAAGATCGCGCTGGCCGACGGCACGGAGGCGAGCGGCTTCCTGTGCGAGGCTTCCGCGATCGCGGGGGCCGAGGAGGTGACGTCCTTCGGGGGCTGGCGCGCCTACGTGGCGTCCCGCGCCTGAGCGTCGCGGCCCCGCGCGGAGAGGATATCGAACCGCTGCAGCCGCCAGGCCGGGCCCGACCGGGATAGGACAGCGCGCCCGAGCGGGGGCACGTCGAGTCTGGCCCAGGCCGTTGCGGGTGCCCCGAGGGCGTGGACCACGGCGGCGCGGATCACTGCCGCGTGGGTGACGGCTATGACCCGCGACGGGCCGGGTTCGGCAGCAAGCCCGTCCAGCCAGCGTCCGACCCTCTCGAGCAGCGCCACGACCGACTCCCCGCCGTGCGGCGCCGCGGCGGGGTCCGTCAGCCAAAAGGCGAGCGCGTCGGGTTCCCGTGCCGCCACCGTCTCCAGCGCCAGTCCCGCCCAGAGGCCGACGTCGAGGTCGCGCAGGGCCGGCTCGGGCCCGGCCGACAGACCGAGCAGGGCGGCGGTCTCCGCGGCGGCCGTGGTGGGGCTCGCGACCGCGCGGTCTCCACTCCTCCCGAGCGGTCCCGCGGCGCGCGAGTCCGCCTGCGCCCGCGCTTCGAGCGGTTCGATCCCGGTCGGAAAGGCGCCGGCGCGCGTGGCCGATGTGGCCCCGTGGCAGATCAGGGTGAGGCGGACCGCCCTGGCCGGGCTCGTCTCCAGCGCCGGCCGGGTCACGCCTGCGCGGTGGGGCGGACCACGATGTCGCCCACGTCGACGTCGGCGGGCTGCTCGATCGCGAATGCGATGGCACGGGCGATGGCGTCCGGCGCGATGGCGATCTGCTCCATCCGCTCGCGGATCTGGGCCCGCACCGCCGGGTCGGTCATGGAGTCCGCGAAGTCGGTCTTGATGAAGCCGGGCGACACGCCCGTCACGCGCAGGGCGGCGCCCGCCTCCTGGCGCAGCCCCTCGCAGATGGTGCGCACGGCATTCTTGGTGCCGGCGTAGACGGCCTGGTTGGGCACGATTCGCAACCCGGCCGTCGAGATCACCGTCACGAAATGCCCGGACGCCTGTCGCCGGAACACGGGCAGCGCGGCCGCGATGCCGTAAAGGAAGCCCTTGAGGTTGACGTCGATCATGTCCTCCCAATCCTCGACGCGCCCGTCGTCGAGCGGCGAGATGGGACCGACGCCGGCATTGCCGACGAACACGTCGAGCCGGCCGTACCGCTCGCAGGCCAGGGCGACGAGCGCGGCGACGTCGCCGCGCCGCTTCACGTCCACGGCCAGGGTCGCGACCGTGCCGCCCTCGGCCTCGATACGGGCCGCGAGGGCGTGGAGGCGATCAAGCCGGCGCGCACCGAGCACGACTGTGGCGCCGCGCTCCGCCAGCAGCAGCGCCGTCGCCTCGCCGATCCCGCTGCTCGCCCCCGTGATGGCGACCACCTTGCCTGCGATCCCAGTCATAATGTCACCATGGGTTTTTCCAATTGCCCATCTCTCGCGATCACCCCGGGCTTCAGGCGGCCGCGCGCCCGGTCCGCGTTTCCATCTCCAAGGCGTCGATGCGGCCCGCGGTGAAATCGTCGAAGGCCGCCTGCATGGCGGGCGACACGCTCCGCCCCGCGATCATCGCGCCCAGCAGCGCCTCGCGCACGATGGCGCCACGGTCCGGCTCGCCCACCGCCTGCAGGAAGCGCAGGGCGCCGCCGTCGAACACCGCCGCCGTGAGTCGTCCCGACTTGTAGGCGCCCGTGTCGATCGACACGCGGTTGGCGGTCACGACCGGCGCGTCACCCATGATGGTGTGGCCGTGCACCACGCGGCGGGGCAGGGCCCCCACGTGCTCCAGGAACTCGGCGCGGATCCACAGCAGGTCCTGCTCGGTCTGGGCGTCCAGCGGAACGCCCGGGCGGATGCCGGCGTGGACGAACAGGGTCGTGCCGTCGTCGTAAGTCAGCGGCAGCCCGGCCAGGATGTCGGCGTGGCGACGCAACATCTCGCGGTCGCCGCCGTAGCTCCCCACCGCGTGGCGGTGGAGTTGCCGCGCCCAGTCGGGAATGTCCTCGCCGCGGACCGCGCGGGCGAACAGATCGTCGTGGTTGCCGCGCAGGGCCACGAAGCGGTCGCCCGGCCTGCGCGGGCCGTCGATCAGGTGCTGGACGACCCCGCGCGAGTCGGCGCCCCGGTCCACGTAATCGCCCGTGAACACGATCGTTGCCGCGGCGCCCCGGCCCGCGGCATCCGCCTCGATCCGGTCGAGCAGCGTCGACAGCAGGTCGGCCCGGCCGTGGACGTCGCCGACCGCGTAGGTGATGGTGCGCATGCCGGGATGTCTAAAGCCTCGGGGGCGCCCCGCGCAACGCGCGAGTCCGCCCGCGAGGCCTGTCCAAAATGTCACGTGCGGCAAACCCTTAAATTTGCTTTGATTCGCGCCGAACACGCCCGACCGTCACAGGCGCGGGCGCGCCCCGCGGGAGTTTGTTTGATGCGGAATTTCCTCGCCGCCCTGAAGGATATCTGGCGGCTGGCCTATCCCTATTTCATCCGGCGCACGCCGGGCGAGATTCGGCTGTGGTTCGTGGGCGTCGTCAAGTCGCCTGAGAATGTCATCGCCCTGATCCTTCTCGCGAGCGTCGTGGTTCTGGAAGTGCTCTACGCCCTCATGTCGAAACCATTTAATGAGATCTACGGGGGACTTGGCGATTCTATCCAGCAGAAGAACTTTCCACTCTTTCTTGTGACGATGCGGAGCTACGCTCTTATATCTGTGGCCTACATTGTTCTGGGAGTGTATAAAAGTTACATAAATCAGATTTTACAGGTGCGTTGGCGCAAGTCGATGACGGATTTCTTCGTCGACCGATGGCTCTCTCCCGCGCAGCATTACCGACTTCGCTTGATAACCGGTCCGGCCGACAACCCCGATCAACGTATTTCGGAGGACGTCCACAAGTTCGTCGGGACGACGATGGTGCTCGCCTTCGGATTCCTATCCAACGTTTTGCAGCTTTTCATCTATCTCTACATCCTGTGGGGCCTGTCCGAAGCGTTCCCGACGACGAGCTTCGGGCTTTCCTTCGATGTTCCCGGATATCTCATCTGGCTCGCGGTCGTTTACGCGGCGGTGGGCACCGGTTTAACCCATCTGATTGGCAAGCCGCTCGTTCGCCTGCGCTACGATCAAGAACGGTACGAGGCGAATTTTCGCTTCAGCATGGCCCGCGTGCGCGAGAACAGCGAGCAGATCGCCCTCTTGAGCGGTGAGGCGGCCGAGCGATCAAGCCTGGGCGAGCGTTACGACTCTCTTCTCGCCAACGTCTATGCCGTTATTCGGCGGCAGCGAAACCTGGCTTTTTTTCAACAGTCCTTCACGCAATTCTCCAATGTTTTCCCATACCTGCTGTTCGCTCCGGCTTATTTCTTCGGGAAGGCGACCTACGGCCTC
Source organism: uncultured Lichenihabitans sp. (assembly GCA_964243405.1). Classification (GTDB taxonomy): domain Bacteria; phylum Pseudomonadota; class Alphaproteobacteria; order Rhizobiales; family Beijerinckiaceae; genus Lichenihabitans. Next base: position 41,448 of record CAXTFJ010000010.1, read on the forward strand.
TTCAGCCGCATGCTGGACGCTTTCTCCAGCGTGCAGAGCGGGCTGACGTGGTTCGTCACCAGCTATTCCGAGCTCGCCGACTACCGCGCTGTCGTGCAGCGCCTGGCTGGCTTCGAGATCGCCATGCTCGCGGCCGCTGAGGCGGCCGTGCTGCCTCCCCACATCGATCGTGAGCAAAGGGCCGTTCCGGCCCTCGCTGTTCGCGAACTGGTGGTCTCGCTGCATTCGCGCCAACCGCTCACGGCTCCCGCGACCTTCAAAGTCGATCGCGGCGATCGGATCCTTCTGACGGGGCGTTCGGGGTCGGGCAAGACCACCTTCTTGCGCGCGCTGTCCGGCATTTGGCCGTTCGGCCAAGGCGGGATCGACATCCCCGATCGTACCGAGATGTTCGTGCTGCCGCAGCGCACCTACCTGCCGCTCGGCACCCTCCGGCAGTCGATCGCCTATCCGAAGGTGCTCGACGCCTACCCGGATGCCGCGGTGCGCGCAGCCCTGCGCAAGGTGGGGCTCAGCCACCTCGAATCCGAGCTGGACGAGGCGGGCAATTGGTCGATGCGACTGTCGGGCGGCGAGCAGCAGCGTCTCGGCGTGGCCCGCGCCCTGCTCGTCAAGCCCGACTGGCTGATGTTGGACGAGGCGACCTCCGCGCTCGACGAGGCGGGCGAGGCGGACCTCTACAGGGCCGTGGTCGAGGGCCTGCCCAACACGGGCATCGTGTCGGTCGGCCACCGGTCCACGCTCGACGCCTTCCACACCCGCCGGATCGACATGCAGCCCGCGGCCGACGGGCTGTACGGGGTGGCCGAGCCGGTGGCGGCGGCGGCGGAGTGAGCGCCTCGCGTATCAGGCCGCCGCCGACACACGCCGGCGTCAAGGCCCGGCGGTTGCATCGGGCGGATCGGGATCTGTAGAACCCCCCAGCCCGCCAAACCGGAACCTGCCATGTCCGCCCCCACCGCAGCCCCTCCCAAGCGCGTCGTGCTCGCCTATTCGGGCGGGCTCGACACCTCCATCATCCTCAAATGGCTGCAGACCACCTACGGTTGCGAGGTGGTGACCTTCACGGCCGACCTCGGGCAGGGCGAGGAGCTCGAGCCCGCGCGCCGCAAGGCCGAGCTGCTCGGCATCAAGCCGGAGCACATCTTCATCGAGGACCTGCGCGACGAGTTCGTGCGCGACTACGTCTTCCCCATGTTCCGGGCCAACGCCCAGTACGAGGGGCTCTACCTGCTCGGCACGTCCATCGCGCGGCCGCTCATCGCCAAGAAGCAGATCGAGATCGCCCGTGCCGTGGGGGCCGACGCCGTGGCGCACGGGGCCACGGGCAAGGGCAACGACCAGGTCCGCTTCGAGCTGAGCTACTACGCGCTGGAGCCCGACATCCGGGTGATCGCCCCCTGGCGCGAGTGGGAGCTGACCTCCCGCACCGCGCTCCTCGACTTCGCCGAGAAGAACCAGATCCCGATCGCCAAGGACAAGCGCGGCGACGCACCCTTCTCGGTCGACGCCAACCTCCTGCACGCCTCCTCCGAGGGCAAGGTGCTGGAGGACCCCGCCCTGGAGGTGCCCGACTACGTTTATTCCCGCACCATTGGCCCCGAGGAGGCGCCCGATACGGCGACGGTCGTGACCGTGGGCTTCGAGCGCGGCGACGCGGTCTCGATCGACGGCGAGAGGCTCGGCCCCGCGGCCCTGCTCACCAGGCTCAACGAGCTCGGCCGCGCCAACGGCATCGGGCGGCTCGATCTTGTCGAGAACCGGTTCGTGGGCATGAAGTCGCGCGGCATGTACGAGACGCCGGGCGGCACGATCCTCTACTTCGCCCACCGTGGCATCGAGCAGATCACGCTGGACCGCGGGGCCGCCCACCTCAAGGACGAGCTGATGCCGCGCTACGCGGAGCTCATCTACAACGGTTTCTGGTTCTCGCCCGAGCGCGAGATGCTGCAGGCGCTCATCGACAAAAGCCAGACCCACGTCACCGGCACCGTGCGCCTGAAACTCTACAAGGGGTCGGCCTGGGTGATCGGGCGCGAAAGCCCCCACTCCTTGTACGACCAGGACCTCGTGACCTTCGAGGAGGGCGCGGTCGCCTACGACCACCGCGACGCCGCGGGCTTCATCAAGCTCAACGCCCTGCGGCTGCGCACCCTCGCCAAGCGGGACCGCAAGATGGCCGGGCTGTCCTGACCGGTCCTATCGATGGAACCGATGGGTAGCTTCTAAAATTTGGTGGTTCTTTCGATTACGGATTTTGGGTAAGGAGCCTGCACGACCGGTCGGGGTCTCGCGCTCCGGCTGTCATCACGGAGTTTCAAGCATGATGGTTCGCACTCTCCCGTTCGTGGCGCTGGCCTGCATGGTCGCCGGGGCGGCCGCCGCGCAGACGCCGCCCAAGGTCGAGCCCGCCAAGGTCCAGGCTGGCGGCTACGACGTGGAGCCCAACCACACCCAGGTGGTGTTCGGCGTGTCCCACTTCGGGTTCACCCCCTTTCACGGCTTCTTCACCAAGTCGTCCGGCAGCCTGAAGCTCGACCCGGCCAAGCCCGACGACAGCTCTCTCGAGGTCCATATCGCGACCGACAGCGTTTACACGCCGTCCGACAAGCTCACGGGCGAGTTGAAGAGCGGTCAGTGGCTCGACGCGGGCAAGTTCCCCGAGGCCGTGTTCAAGTCCACCAAGGTCACCAAGACCGGGGCCGACACCGCCACGGTCACGGGCGACTTCACCCTGCACGGCGTCACCAAACCGGTGACGCTCGACGTCACCTACGTCAACGCGGGCCCCAACCCGCTCAGCAAGAAGTACACCACCGGCTTCGAGGCCACGGGCACCATCAAGCGCAGCGACTTCGGCGTGAAGACCCTTGTGCCCCTCATCGGCGACGAGGTCGACCTGGTCATCAGCGCCGCCTTCGAGCACCAGGGCTGAGACCCGTGACGGCGATCCCCGCCCAGGTGCCCGTCCGCTCCGGCCGCTACACGGACGTCGCGGTCGCGCTGCACTGGCTGATCGGGATCGCCGTCATCGCCATGCTGGCGATCGGGCTGGTGATGGTGCAGCTGATCCACGTGAAGGCCACCCAGGCGCTCGGGTTCCGGCTGTTCCAGCTGCACAAGTCGATCGGCATCACCATCCTGATCCTGGCGGTGCTGCGCCTCGGCTGGCGCCTCACCCACCGGCCGCCGCCGCTGCCCGACGGCATGCCCGCCTGGGAACACCGCGCCGCCGAGGGCACCCACGTCCTGCTCTACGGCTTCATCATCGGCATGCCGCTGCTCGGCTGGGCCTACGTGTCGGCCTCGCCCTTCACGGTGCCGACCGTGCTCTACGGCCTCGTACCCTGGCCGCACGTCCCGGGCCTCGCGACCATGTCGGGCGCCGCCAAGGCCGCGACCGCGCCCGTGCTGCGGGCGCTGCACGATTATGGGGCCTACGCGCTGATCGCCTTCGTGGTGCTGCACGCGGGCGCGGCGCTGCGCCACTATTTCGTGCTGCACGACACCGTGCTGCAGCGCATGGTTCCCGGCCTGCCCCGCTGGCGCCGCTCGTCCGAGGTGTCCCGATGATCCGTCTTACCCTCGCCTGCGCGCTCCTCCTCGCTGGCGCCGGGGCGGCCTCCGCCGCGACCTGGACCGTCGATCCGGCCAAGAGCAGCCTCGGCTTCTCGGGCAAGCAGACGGGGGACGCCTTCTCGGGCCGCTTCAAGACCTTCGCGGCCACGATCGACTTCGACCCCGCGAAGCCCGAGGCGGCGCACGTGAGCGTCACGGTCGACACGGGCAGCGCCACGACGGGCGACCAGCAGCGCGACGAGGCCATGCCGGGCGAGGACTGGTTTTCCGCGCAGGCCTTCCCGCAGGCCAAGTTCGAGGCGACCGGCTTCAAGCCGCTCGGCGGCGACAAATACGAGGCGGACGGCACGCTGACGATCCGTGGTGCCGCCAAGCCCGTGGTCCTGCCGTTCACGCTGACGATCGCCGGCGACACGGCCCACGCGGTCGGCCACGCCGAGCTGCTGCGCTCCGCCTTCGGGGTGGGGCAGGGGGCCTGGGCGACCGACGAGTACGTGGCCTTCGAAGTGGGTGTGGACGTCGACCTCACCGCCACCAAGGCGCCTTGATCGCCGTGTGAAGCGGGCGCGGGGGCTCGAATCGTCGGCGCCCGGAAGGTGTCGACCGGCCGTATGACTTCGAACGAACCCCTCGACGTCCTGCGCAGCGTATTCGGACACCGGGAGTTCCGCGGCCTCCAGGCGGCCGTGGTGGACGAACTCGTCGAGGGCCGCGACGCCGTGGTGCTGTTCCCGACGGGGGCCGGCAAGTCGGTCTGCTACCAGGTGCCCGCCCTGTGCCGGCCGGGCACCGCGATCGTCGTGTCGCCGCTGATCGCGCTCATGCGCGACCAGGTGGAAAGCCTGCGGCAGGCGGGCGTCAACGCGGGCGCGCTCAACTCCTCGACCGACGCCGCCGAGGCCGCACGCATCCGCGGCGACTTCCGCGCCGGATCGCTGAAACTCCTCTACGTCGCGCCCGAACGGCTGATGCTGGGCGGCTTTCTCGATTTCCTGTCGGGCGGCACGATCGCGCTCGTGGCCATCGACGAGGCGCATTGCGTGTCCGCCTGGGGTCACGACTTCCGGCCGGAATACCTCAAGCTGGCGGTCCTCCGCGACCGTTTCCCCGACGTGCCCCGCGTGGCGCTGACCGCCACCGCCGACCCCCAGACCCGCGACGACCTGCGCGCCCGCCTGGGGCTCGCGGACGCGCGCGTGTTTTCGACCAGCTTCGACCGGCCCAACATCCGCTATTCCATCGTCGAGAAGGAGGCGCCGCGCGGGCAGCTCCTGCGCTTCCTCAAGGCCCACGCGGGGTCGTCCGGCATCGTCTACTGCCTGAGCCGCCGGAAGGTGGAGGAAACCGCAGGCTTCCTGGTGGACCAGGGCATTCCGGCGCGGCCCTACCACGCCGGGCTCGACCGGGCCGTGCGCGACGCCAACCAGGACGCCTTCCTCAAGCAGGACGGGCTCTGCCTCGTCGCCACCGTGGCGTTCGGCATGGGGATCGACAAGCCCGACGTCCGCTACGTGGCCCACATGGACATGCCCGGCTCGGTGGAGGCCTACTATCAGGAAACCGGCCGCGCGGGCCGCGACGGCCTGCCCTCCGACGCCTGGATGACCTACGGCATGAGCGACCTCGTCCGCCGCCGCCAGATGATCGACGAGGGCGAGGCGGGCGAGGACATCAAGCGGATCGAGCGCGCCAAACTGAACGCATTGGTGGGCATCTGCGAGACCGCGAGCTGCCGGCGGCAGGCCATCCTGGCGCATTTCGGCGAGGCTCACGCGGGCGGCTGCGGCAATTGCGACACCTGCCTCAACCCCGTCGAGACCATCGACGGTACCGAACTCGCGCAGAAGCTCCTATCCGCCATCTACCGCACCGGGCAGCGCTACGGGGCCGGGCACGTGATCGACGTGCTGCGCGGCAACGGGACCGAGAAGGTGACGCGGGCCGGCCACGACCAACTGCCCACCTTCGGGGTCGGCCGCGACCGCACCGAGAAGATCTGGCAATCGGTGGTCCGGCAACTGGCCGCGGTCGGCCTGGTGGGCGTGGACCACACGGCCTTCGGCGCGCTCACGCTGGGCGAGGGCGCGCGGGGCGTGCTCAAAGGCGAGCGACGACTAGACCTCCGGCGCGAGCGCGCCGCGAAGTCGGCGTCGAGCGCCCGCTCCCCCGACAGGACGCCCGCGCCCGGCGCCGAGGGGCTGTTCGAGGCGCTGCGGGCGGAGCGGACCCGCCTCGCCCGCGAGCAGGGCGTGCCGCCCTACGTCGTCTTCCACGATACCACTTTGCTCGACCTTGCGTCCCGCCGCCCCACGAACCTGCGCGCATTGCGCGACATCCAGGGCATGGGCGAGAAGAAGATCGAGCGCTACGGCGAGGCGTTTCTGGCCGTGATCCTGGCCTCGGGCTGAGGCCGTAGGGCCTCACTCATTTCCCGTCATTGCGAGCGCAGCGAAGCAATCCAGCGGCTCGAAGCCGAGGCTGGATTGCCGCGGCAGCTGCGCTGCCTCGCAATGACGGAAGAGGGACGCCGTCTCGGATCAGAACGCGGCTCTGGAACTCGACCTTCCCGACCGATGGTGGTCACTCGATCGCGAGCGTTTCCACGAAGAAGACCTCGCCGTGGCTCGCCACCGACATCTCGCCTTCGATCGTGATCCAGCCGCGGAACATGCCGTCCGTGTTGAACGGCGCCACGATCTCGCCGTCGGCGTCCACCGCCACTGCGCCCGCGCCGATGCCGTAGGGGGCGAGGTCCTCCAGCACCACGCGGGCGGCCGCAACTTCCAGAGCCTCGCCCAGGTAGGCCATGCGGCTCGCGATCTCGTGGCCCAGCACGTGGCGAATGTAAAATTCGCCCTGGCCGGTGCCCGACACCGCGCAGACCCGGTCGCGCGCGTAGGTGCCCGCGCCGATGATCGGGCTGTCGCCCACCCGGCCCTCGGGCTTGTTGGTATAGCCACCCGTCGACGTGGCGGCCGCGAGGTGCCCGGCCCGGTCGAGCGCCACGGCGCCCACCGTGCCGTGCTTGTCGGCCTCGCTCGCGGCCTGGATCGTTCCCGCCTGCGCGCGCTCCCGCATGGTCCGCAACGAGTCCCGCCGACGTTCGGTGGTGAAATAGCCGGGTTCGACCGCGTCAAGGCCGGCCCGCGCCGCGAATGCGTCGGCGGCGGGGCCGATCATCATCACGGGGCCGTTCGATTCGAGCACGGCACGCGCGGCGCGGATCGGGTTGCGGGTGCGGCGGAGACCCGCGACCGACCCCGCGCGCAGCATCGCGCCGTCCATGATGGACGCGTCGAGCTCGTGCTCGCCCGCGGCGTTGAGCGCCGCGCCATGCCCCGCGTTGAAGTGCGGCGAGTCTTCCATGACGAGGACGGACGCCTCGACGGTGTCGAGCGCCGAGCCGCCCCGGCTCAGCAACGCCCACCCCGCCCGAAGCGAGGCGGCGAGCGCGGCGCGAGCGGCTTCCCACTCCGGTTCCGGCAGGTCGGCCTTCGCCATCACGCCGCAACCGCCGTGAATGGCCAGCGCGCAGCGGGTCATCGTTGACCTCCGGGACCCATCAGGACTCCGCCCGCAGGCTCTTCAGGAAGTGCCGCGCGATGGTGCGGACGGCCTCGTCGTCGCGCGGCACGTCGTCGGCCATGTCCCACAGGTGGTCGAGGCTGCCTTCGAGCTCGTCGAGCATCTCGGGATGGCGCTGCGCCATGAAGCGGAGCGCGCCGAACAGGATGTGCTCGATGGCCATCTCGCGTCGCCGGGCTGCGGCGATCTTCTCGGCGGGCGTGGCGTCTTTGTGCGTGTCGGTCATGGCCCCCTAACGGCCGGGACCTCGCGAGGTTCAATGCCCCGCGCCGCGGCGGGCTGCCCTCCGCCCTCGCAGGCTCGCGGCGTTGAGCGCGGGCAGCGTTGTGGGGTCGGCCGCGATCCCCTCGGCGACGCCCACGGCGGCCCTGAGCTGCGCGGCCGTCATGTGGCGCACCGCGGGCCGCCCGACGGCGGTGTGCCACGGCGAGCCCAGCGCGGCATCGAGACACACGCGCATGAAGCAGTGGTCGAGGTGGATCGGCCAGGTGTGCGCCTCGGCGAGGCCGGGGAGGACCGTCCGCGTCAGGTCGTACCACCGGTCCGTGAGGGCGGCCCGGTCCGCGCCCGCTGTTTCCGGTTCCATCGACCTCGCTACTCCTCGCGTCGGCCGGGAAACGGCCTCGGCCGCGACCGTGTTCCGGTCCCCGCGCGGTTCCGGACCCGCGCGGCCGCATCCTCCGGCAGGTCTTGAGCGTTGCCGCGACAACCCCGCTTCCGAGACCACCTCAATGCCCGACGCCGACACGACGATCCGGCCCGCCGCCCAGGTTCCCGCACCGGGCACGCCGGGGCTCACCGGCCTGCTGTCGCTCGCGGTAGGCGTCGTCGTGGTGGCGGCACTCTACTTCGCCCGCGAGGTGCTGATCCCCATCACGCTGGCGGTGCTGCTGTCCTTCGTGTTGGCCCCGGTGGTCGAACTGCTGCGTCGCGTCCGGGTGCCGCACGTCCTTTCCGTGCTGCTCGCGGTGCTGCTGGCGCTGGGCCTGCTCGGGACCGGCGCCGGCCTGATCGGTCTCCAGGTCGCGGGGCTCGCGGGCGACGTGCCGCAATACGCGAGCACGATCCAGGCCAAGGTCGGCACGCTGCGGGGCGAAACCCTCGGGCGCCTCAACGAGATCTCCAACAGGCTCGGGCGGCAGCTCCAGCATTCGGCCGCCCCACCCGCCGTCCCGGGCGCCTCCGAGGGCGGGCAACCCGCAGCCACGGGTCCGAAACCCATCCCCGTCTCGGTCCAGCCACCCGACGAGGATCCGCTGCACCTCGCGATGCGGGTGCTTCAGCCGGTCCTGGCCCCCTTCGAATCGGCCCTCATCATCTTCATCGTGGCGGTGTTCATCCTCATCCAGAAGGAGGACCTGCGCGACAGGCTCATCCGCCTGTTCGGCTCCACCGACCTCCACCGCACGACCGTCGCCATGGACGACGCGGCACACCGGCTGAGCCGCTATTTCCTGTCGCAGCTCGGCATCAACGCCGTCTTCGGCGTGGTGATCGGCGTGGGGCTCGCGGTCATCGGGGTGCCGTCGCCCGTGCTGTGGGGTGTTTTAGGCGCCCTGCTGCGCTTCGTGCCCTACGTGGGGGCGATCATCGCCGCGGCCCTGCCGCTCGCGCTGGCCGCGGCGGTCGACCCGCACTGGGTCACGGCGCTGTGGACCGCGGCCCTGTTCCTCGTCACCGAGGGCATCACGGGGCAGGTCGTGGAGCCGCTGATCTACGGCCATTCCACCGGCCTGTCGCCCGTGGCGGTCGTGGTGTCGGCCATCTTCTGGACGTGGCTGTGGGGGCCGATCGGCCTCATCCTGTCCACCCCGCTGACGCTCTGCCTCGTCGTCCTCGGCCGCTACGTGGACCGCCTCGAGTTCCTCGACGTGCTGCTCGGCGATCGTCCGGCCCTGACCCCGGTCGAGAACTTCTACCAGCGCATGCTGGCCGACGATCCCGACGAGGCGCAGGGCCAGGCCGAACTGCTGCTCAAGGACCGCTCGCTTACGGCCTATTACGACGGCGTGGCGCTGAAGGGCCTGCAGCTGGCCGCCAACGACGCCGCCCGCGGCGTGCTGGGACCCGACAAGCTGGAGCGGATCAAGCACAGCGTCCGGGCCCTGGTGGCCGATCTCGGCGACTACGACGACCGCGAACCCCGGCCCGACGAGAAGGCCGAGGCCGCCGTGAAAGCCTCCAAATCCGAGAAGGAGATCCCCAAGCCCGCCGCGCCGCAGGCCGCGCCCGAGCGCCACCGGCTCGCGTCCGGCTGGCAGGCCGAGGCGCCCGTCCTGTGCCTCGCGGGTCGCGGGCCGCTGGACGAAGCGGCGTCCACCATCCTGGCGCAGCTCATGGGCAAGCACGGCCTGGGCGCGCGCGTGGTCGCCTACGAGGCCGCGTCGCGCGACGGCATCGCGTCCCTCGATGGCCTCGGCATAGCCATGGTGTGCGTGAGCTACCTGGAGATCAGCGGCAACCCGGCCCACTTGCACTACCTCGTGCGCCGGCTGAAGGGGCGCCTGCCCGGCGTGCCGATCCTGGTAGGGTTATGGCCTTCGGAGGCCGACGTGCTCAGGGACGAGCGCGTGCGCGCGGTGATCGGCGCCGACCATTACACGACCTCGCTGCACGAGGCCGTGGAAACCTGCGTCAAGGTTTCCCAGGAGCCCGAGATCCTTCCCGCGCTTGTGGCGTGATAAGCGGGTCCCCGCGCTGACCGTGGCCCGCAGACGGGTCGAGTTTCTTAACTTGCATTTACGTAAACGAAACGTTCCTTGACCGGCCGCCGTGCCCTATGCGTTGAAGGGAACGATGGACCGCGTCCTCCACGGCCGATGACTCCGCCTCTCGCCTCGAAACTTCACGATCCGGCACGCCTCGCGGCCCTGGACGACTTCGACGTGCTCGACACGGCGCCCGAGCCGGGGTTCGACGACGTGGTCGCGTTGGCGCGCGACGTGTGCGGGACGTCGGCGGCCCTGGTGAGCCTGGTTGCGGCCGACCGGCAGTGGTTCAAGGCGCGCTCCGGTTTCGAACGGTGCGAGACCCCCATCGGCCAGTCGGTCTGCGCCTACGCGCTCGCCAGCCACGACCTGCTGGTCATCCCCGACCTGACGGCCGACGCGCGCACGAAGGACAACACGCTGGTGACGGGCGAGCCCCACCTGCGGTTCTACGCGGGCGCGCCGCTCGCGACCGCGACGGGCGAAATCGTCGGCACGGTCTGTGTCCTGGACGGCGAGCCCCGGCCCGGCGGACTGACCCGACGGCAGGCGACGGCCCTTCAGGCGCTCGCCCGCGAGGTGGTGGCCCTTCTCGAGATGCGCCGCGCCCTGTCCCGTCGCGACGAAGCCCTGGTGCGGGAGCGGCGCTCGGGGGATGCCAACCTCGTGCGCGCGCTCGCGAGCGAACAGGAAGGCCGCCGATCGCAGGACACGGTCGCCCGCGTCATGGCGGCCCAGGAGGCAGGACGAGTCGGCACCTTCGCCGTCGACCTGGCGACCGAGCAACTGCATGGCTCGGCGGAACTCTGCCGCATCTACGGGTTGCCCGGCCTCCCCTCGTACCCCGTCGCGCGCTTCGAGGCCTGCATCGTCGAGGAGGACCGCGGTCTCGCCTCCACGCGCGCCTCTCGGAAGGACGGATCGGCCTTCTCGTCGGTGGAGTTCCGCATCCGCCGCGCCAGCGACGGCGCGGTCCGCTGGGTCGCCCGGCGAGGCGATTTCATCCGCGACACGGCCGGGCAGCCCATCCGGTTCACCGGCACCGTCTTGGACGTGACCGAACGCAAATTCGTCGAACTGCGGCAGGTCGCACTGCTGGACCTGGGCGACACGCTCCGCGACGCAACATCGACAGCCGAGATCAAGGCGACCGCCTCGCGGTTGCTCGGCGCCACGCTCGACGCCTCGCGCGTGGGCTACGCGGTCGTGGACCAGCCGGCCGAAACGCTCGCGGTCGAGTGCGATTGGACGGCGCCGGACGTCCCCAGCATTGCTGGGACCTATCCTCTCGCCACCTTCGCCCGGACGATCCGCCGCCTGGGAGATGGAACGGCCCTGGGCGAGGCCGATATCACGGCGACGAACTGGCTGGGCGACGAAGCGGACGCCTATCTCGCGATGGGCACGCGGGCGCTGATCGAGGTGCCCCTGCTGCAGGAGGGCCTGCTGGTGGGCCTGCTGTTCGTCCACAGCCCGACGCCCCGCGCGTGGAGCGCGGAGGAACTCGACTTCACCCGCGCGATGGCGGACCGCACACACGCGGCCCTCGCCAAGGTAATGGCCGAGGACGAGCAGCGCGTGCTTCACCAGGAACTCAGCCACCGGCTGAAGAACACGCTCGCCATGGTCCAGGCCATCGCGACGCAGACGCTGCGGGGCGTGACCGAGCGGGGCGCCGTCGACACGTTCAAGCAGCGGCTGGCCGCGCTCGGCCGGGCGCACGATGTTCTGCTGGAGCGGAGCTGGGCCTCAGCGCGCATCCGGGCCGTGGTGGACGGCGCTCTCGCGCCCCACGCGGACCCGTCCCGCCTCGCCGTCGGCGGGCCGGACCTCAGCCTGGGACCGAAGGCGGTCCTCTCGATCACGCTGCTGCTGCATGAGCTCGCCACCAACGCGATCAAGTACGGATCGCTGTCGGCCGAAGGTGGGCGGGTGACGGTCGGCTGGATGGTCGACCGGGCGGACCTTTCGCCCTCGCTCGTGCTGACCTGGACGGAGCGCGGCGGCCCGGCCGCCGTGGAATCATCGCGGCGCGGCTTCGGATCGCGGCTGATCGCCATGGGACTGTCGGGAACCGGCGGTGCGACGCTGCGTTACAACCACGCCGGGTTCGAAGCAGAGTTCTCGGCTCCCCTGTCCCTCGTGAGCGACACTTAGGCCGGACAGGATCGCGAAAGAACAGATGGCGTCATCGTCTCCTCCGCCGCGTCCCGTTGTCCTGATCGTCGAAGACGAGCCCATCCTGCGCATGTACGCCGTCGACATCATCGAGGAGGCTGGTTTCGATACGGTGGAAGCCGCCAACGCCGACGAGGCCATCACGATCCTGATCGCCCGAACCGACATCAGGGTCGTGTTCACCGATATCGACATGCCGGGTTCCATGGACGGTCTCAAGCTCGCCATCTCGATCCGCGACCGCTGGCCGCCCGTCGACATCATCGTGACCTCCGGCCAGGTTTCGCCGCCGGTCCACACCCTGCCGGTGCGCGGACGCTTCTTCTCCAAGCCCTACGACGAGCAGGCGCTCATCCGCACCATCAGGGATTTCGCCGCCTGAGCGGTCAGTGGGCCGCCGAGGCGTCCCGCACCGGCGCGAGACCGAACGAGGCGGGTTGGAACAGCCTGCCGTTCTCGGCCAGCACCACGAAGAGCAGCGCCAGCAGACCGTAGCCCGCGAACCCCAGTGCGAGCGGCACCAGCGTGCCGTTGAAGCTCTGGCCGACGATGAAGCCCAGCAGCGCGCCCCCGAACGTGGTCACGAAGCCCTGCACCGAGGAGCCGATCCCGGCCACATGGCCCAGCGGCCCCATCGCGAGCGCCCCGAAGTTCGACACCACCAGCCCGAACGCGAACATCATGCCGGCCTGGATGACCGTGAACACCGGCAAGGTTTCGGCGCCCGCGAGCGCGAAGACGGCGTGCAGGAGCGCGCAGCCGATGTAGCCCAGCAGCGCCCCGTGCGACAGCCGGCGCGGCCCGACGCGGCCCACGATCCGGGCGTTGACGAGGGACGACAGCGCCATGAAGGCCGCGACGAGCGCGAAGATGGTGGTGAACAGCTTGGGCTCCTCGAACACGCCCGCGAACACCTGCTGGGCCGAGTTGATGAACCCGAACAGGCCACCCAGCATCATCGTCATGGCGAGCATGTAGCCCATGGCGGTGCGGCTCGTGACAACCGTGCGCAGCGCGCTGGCGAGGCGTGCCGGCTCGATGGGAATACGGTCCGCCGGATGCAGGGTCTCGGGCAACCGCAGGGCGGTCCAGACCATGATGGCGGTCGCCAGGATGGTGAGCGCCCCGAAAATCCAGCGCCACGGACCGAACAGCATGATGATCTGGCCCGTGGTGGGTGCGATGATCGGCACGGCCAGGAACACCAGGAACGAGAACGACATAACCCGGGCCATCTGGCTGCCCGTGTAGCAGTCGCGCACGATGGACACGGCCAGCACCCGGGTCGCGGCCGCGCCGATCCCCTGCACGACGCGCGCCGTCAGCAGCATTTCGAACGAGGTCGACAGGCCCGCGACCGCGCTGCAGACCACGTAGATCGCGAGCCCGACGAGCAGCACTGGCTTGCGCCCGAAGCGGTCCGCCAACGGTCCGTAGACGATCTGCGCGCTGCCGAAGCCGAGCAGGTAGGCCGTGACGATCCACTGCTGGCTGTTGCTGGCCTGGAGCCCCAGCGAGGCCGCGATGGTGGGGAGCGCCGGCAGCATGGAGTCGATCGCGAGCGCGTTGACGGCCATCAGGGCGGCGATGAGCGAAACGAACTGCGCCTGGCGCATGCCGTGGCGCGCGCGTTCGGACGTTACGGCTGAAGCCGTCATCGGGAAACCTTCGAAGGTGGGACGGCGCTCAAGGCCTCGTCAGTCGAGGATCGCGCCCGATTTGACGCGGGCGTTGCGCCCAAAACACCGCCGTGTCAACCGGGTCGCGCGGCCCATGATCGCTGCGGTTTCCGCTTCCCAGGAGGCGACCTCGGGACGCCGTCCGGCCTTGCGCCGGACCCGGTGTCGCGTTTAGACGCTGTGTTTGAGGCCGTGCGGCGGCCGCCCCCCAACTCTGCTGAGGAAGCCTGAATGTCCCGTCGTGTCGCAGCCTTCGCGGCCCTCTTCGTCCTCGTTCCCGCCGCGGCTTTCGCCCAGGCCAAGGGGACCAAAGAGCAGCAGGACGCCTGTGAGGCGGACGTCTTCAAAGTGTGCAGCGACGCCGTTCCCGACGAGGACAAGATCGTCACCTGCCTCAACAAGAACCTGCACAAACTCAGCTACAAGTGCCAGATCCTGATCGAGCCCGACCCCAAGAAGCGGAGCCAGATCTACCCGGGCCTCTGATCCGTCAGGCCTCGGCCGCGGCCAGGGCCTCGACGGCCGGGGGCTCGTCCCACCGCCAGTCGAGCACCTCGCAGTTGTCGAGCCAGCGGCCGGTCAGGTGGTAGAAGAAGGTGCCGTGGCCCACGAGCGCGATGACCGGCTCGGGCCGCCCCTTCACGGCTTCGACGAATCGCTCCATGCGGGCCAGGAGAACCTCCAGCGGCTCGATGTGCAGGCCTCGCGCGTCGGGTTCGCCTTCGATGTGCCACCAGGCGGCGGGCAGGTGGTCGAGCTTGAGTCCCGGAAACTCGGCCATCAGGTCGACGGGCGGACGGCCCCTGTCGCAACTGCTCTCCAGTTGCTCCCGATGTCCCGCCTCGACCACGATGTCGGGACGACTGGGGTGGTCGCCGAAGATCCCCAGCGCGGTCTGCAGGGCGCGGGTGAGCGGGGTGGCGATCACCAGGTCGACCGGCACGTCGCGCAGCTGCAGCCGCGCGGCCGCGACCTGATCGTGACCGCGCGCGGTCAGCGGCGCGTCGAACAGCATGGGATCGACGCCGTCGCCCTTGTAGGCCGCGTTGAAGGCCGATTCGCCGTGGCGGATGCAGAGGATCTTGCGGTCGGTCATGGCGCGCAGCGGTACCGGCTCGGGCCGGGTCGCGCAACCCGCGCGCCCGTCGCGGGCGGGTGTCCGGGGCGGGACATCGGCCCGCGGCCGTGAGTCGACCCAGGGCTCCGACTTCAGGTTAACGACGTCCGGTTCTGCCCTTCTCCCCGCCTTGCGGGCTATGCCATTCACACATCTCGGCGCCCTGCCGGTTCCGCCATTCTCCCGCCTGGGCGGGAGAAGGTGGCCGACAGGCCGGATGAGGGTGGGGCCACGCACGGCACGAGACCCCTCATCCGCCCTGTCGGGCACCTTCTCCCCGGAGGGGCGAAGGGCACACCAGCCAAGCCGTGAAGATGTGTGAATCTTATAGCCGTGCAAGCGGGGAGAAGGGCATCGCTCGGCACCGATCGCGTTAACCCGAGTTCTGAGCCCTGTGGGTCGACCTGGCCTTTCGACAGTCCCGACCGCCCATGCTAGGGGGCGGCGCCATGCGGCCCGCCATCACCTACGACATCACCCGCCTCGTCACGCGGGTGTTCAACGTGACGCCGAACGGCATCGACCGGGTGGACGCGGGCTTCGCGCGGCACTACCTCGCCGCGGACGCCCCGTCCGAACGGTTCGGCACGATGTGGACGCCGATCGGCCCGCGGATGATGCCCGTCGCGGCCTCGCGCGCGGCGCTCGACGGCATCGCGGCGCACTGGGGCGAGACCCGGACGGGCGACGGCGACCCGGTCTACGCCGAGGTCGTGGCCAAGCTGAACGACGTGACGCCGTCCGGGTCCAAGACGTCCGTTCGGGTCGCGCGGGGGCGGTCGGGACGGGTCACGGCCGTGGCGCGCTGGATCGCGGCGCACGGCCTGCCGCTCGGCCGCACGCCGGAGCGCGACCTGCCGCGCGGCGCCCGCTACGTCAACGTGAGCCAGTTCCCGCTCTGGGTCCCGTCCTATTTCGCGTGGCTGGAGCGCCGGCGCGACGTCAAGGCCGTGTTCTTCATCCACGACCTGCTGCCGCTGCAGATGCCCGAATATTTCCGGTTCGCCGAGGAGGCCCGGCACGCCAAGCGCATGGCGAACGTGGCCCGCTTCGGGGCGGGGGCGGTGGTCACCACCGCCGGGGTGCGGGACGCGCTCGACGCGCACCTCCGCGGGCTCGGCCGCCGCGACTTCCCCATCCTGGTCGCGCCCACGCCCATGTCGCCCACCTTCTTCGGGCGGCGCGACCCGGACCCGGCGCTGGCCGGCCTGCGCTACTTCGTGATCTGCAGCACCATCGAGCCGCGCAAGAACCACCTGACGCTGCTGCACGCGTGGCGCGAACTGGTGCGGCGCGACGGCGAGGCGGCGCCGCGCCTGCTCGTGATCGGCAACCGCGGCTGGAAATTCGGTCCCGTCGTCGACCTGATGGAGCGCAGCCCGGCGCTGCGGCGCCACGTCATCGAGGTCCAGGGCCTGACGACCCCCGGCCTGCGCCGCCTTCTCGACGGCGCGCGGGCCCTGCTGATGCCCACCTTCGGCGAGGGCTACGGCCTGCCCGTCTACGAGGCCCTGGCGGCGGGCGTGCCCGCCATCGTGTCGGACGTCCCGGCCTTCCGCGAGATCGACAGCCCGTTGCTGACCCGCCTGTCGCCGCTCGACGGGGAAGCGTGGCTCCATGCCGTCCGCGACGCGGCCGCGCGCACGGAACGGCCGGGTGAAGCGCTCGCGCCCGGCGCCGTGACGACCACCTGGGCCGATTACTTCGAAGGCGTCGACACCTTCGCCAACGCCCTCTGAGGGTCAGAAGTCGTAGGCGAGGCCCTTGACCTCCCAATCGCCGTAGCGGACGGGCTCCAGTCCACCCCGTCCTTGGTGCTCGGGCGGCCTGTCCGGTTGCGCGAGGCGCCGACGCTCGGCGGCTTCCGCCAGCGCGCGCTCGGCCGCGGGCGGCAGCACCCGTCCGACGACGGCGACATCCGGCCGCGGATCGGAATTTTCGGTCGAGTCGGTTGCGGCCATCACCCTTCCTCCCTTTTTCCGACGGATGTTTGGGAACCGGCGTGCGGGGCCGCCGGTCTTCGTTCACATATGGGGGACCGCGCCGGTTTGTCATGGCGCGGACCGTGGGCTGCGATCCTCCGTATCTTCGTCAGGGCTGGGACTGGACTCACGAGCATGACGAAAACCAACGGCGCTTCCGCGAGGCCGGGGGCTCGCGCAAGGACCTGGGCCAAGCCCGCGGTCGCGCCCGAGCTGCCGCCCGGCCTGCCCGCGCGTCTGCTGGCCGCCGCCGTGCTGGCCGACGTCGCCGGCAGCGGCCACAGCCTCGACGAGGCGCTCGGGTCCGAAGGCGTGCAAGCCAAGCTGCAGGCGCTCGACCCGCGCGACCGCGCCCTGGTGCGCTCGATCGCGGTGGTGTCGCTGCGCCGGCTGGGCACCATCCGCCGCGCGCTGGCGCGGTTGCTGGAGCGCGGCCTGCCCAAGAAGGCCGGCGCCCTGGAATGGACGCTGGTGGTCGCGGCCGCCCAGGTGCTGTTCCTCGACATCCCCGACCACGCCGCCGTGAACGCCTGCGTGCAGGCCGTGCGGCTCGACCCCAAGACGCTGCCCTTCGCGGCGCTCGCCAACGCGGTGGCGCGCAACCTCGCCCGGCAGAAGGACGAACTGCTGGCCGACCTCGATCCTTTCGTCGACACGCCCGCCTGGCTCGCGGCGCGCTGGAAGCAGACCTGGGGTGAGGAGCGGGCGGCGCGTATCGCCGCCGCGCACCGGACCGAGCCCTCCCTCGACCTCACCGTGAAGGCCGACGCGCCGCGCTGGGCCGCGACGCTCGAAGGAACGGCCCTCGCCAACGGCTCCGTGCGGCTGTCGTCGTCCAACGTGCCCGTGCCCGAGCTTACGGGCTATGTCGACGGCGAATGGTGGGTGCAGGACGCGGCCGCCTCGCTCCCCGCGCGCCTGCTGCGGGTGGAGGCGGGCCAGCGCGTGGCCGACCTGTGCGCCGCGCCCGGCGGCAAGACCGCGCAGCTCGCCCTGGCCGGCGCCCACGTTGTCGCGGTCGACCGCTCGGCCGAGCGGCTGAAGCGGCTCGCCGCAAACCTGCAGCGGCTCGGGCTCGCGGCCGACACGCAGGTGGCCGATATCACGACCTTCTCGGCCGACCCCTTCGACGCCATCCTGCTCGACGCCCCGTGCTCGGCCACGGGCACGGTGCGACGGCACCCGGACGTGGCCTGGACCAAGCGCGCGTCCGACATCACCGCGCTCGCGGCCATCCAGACCAAGATGCTCGACCGGGCGCTGACCCTGCTGAGGCCCGGCGGCACGCTGGTCTACTGCGTCTGCTCGCTGGAGCCGGAGGAAGGGGAGGCGCAGGTCGCGGCCCTGCTCCGCCGCAACCCGGACGTGGCGCGCGTGCCGGTCGAAGCTCACGAGGTGGCCGGGTGGGGCGAGGTCGTCACCGCCGCGGGCGACCTCAGGACGCTGCCGTCCATGGCGGTCAGCGCCGACCCGCCGCTCGACGGCCTGGACGGTTTTTTCGCGAGCCGGCTAGTCAGGAAGGCGTGAGACGGTCGGACGCGTCAGTGCCGGTTCCACCGAGCGCATCCCAACCGAAGTCGAGCAGCGGGCGGCCTTCTGCCGCAAAGGCCGCGAGCCGGCCCACCAGCGCGGGGTCCGCGACGTCGTCCCGCGTGAGCGGGCGCGACACGGTGTAGGATTTCAGCTTGAGTGCGTCGGCGAGGTCGCCGACTTCCTCGGCGTGGAACGGACGAGGCAGGCGGGCCGCCGCGTCGTCGCGCGACAGGGCGAGACCCGCCTTGGCGAGCGATGCCTCAACTTTTCGCCATTCGCCGCGACCTCGCGCGATTCGGGTGCGGAAGGTCGACAGGTCGTCGGGCTCCAGGCCGTGGAAGCCCAGCGCCGCCAACGCCCGATCCAGCCCGACCTGGACGTAGAACAACCCCCGCGCGCGCCGGCCCTTGGTCCCGTCGCGGGTCAGCACGGCGCTCACCACCGTCTTGTAGGGACTCTTGTCGCGCGAGAAGCGCACGTCGCGGTTGACGCGGAACAGCGCGGTCCTGGGGTCGCCCGACAGAGGCACGCCGCGCGCCGCGAAGGCGGTGCTAAGGTCGGCCACCAGGTCCATCATCGGCCCCTTGAGATCCCGGTCGTAGTCCGCCTTGCGCGGAAGGAACCACTCGCGGCTGTTGTTCGCCGCCAAACTTTCGAGGAACGCGAAAGCGTCGGGTCCGAACCCGCGGAACTGCAGGGGGAGGTCGGTCATCGCGCCTGCTGTCCTGCGGGGGTTCATCGGTCGTGCAGGCTATCGGCGCCTCCCGGCCGCTGTCCAGAGAGGCCGTGGGCCTCTGCCGCGGCGACGCGCGGACGTGAATCGTCAGGAGCCGCGGTCGCGTTTTTCCTGCTGCCGCATCGGCATGGCGTCGATCAGCGGGAACAGTGCGGCAGCGTCGAGCGGATGGGCGGCGCGCAGCTTGGCGCCGCCGTCCTTGCCGACGAGCACCGCGGTGAAGCCGCGGGCCCCGATGCCGAGCGCGTCGCGCAAGGCCCGCGCGGTCGCGCCGTCGCCCACGGCCTCGACCAGCACGAGGTCGCGCACCGTCGCCTGCCGGCCCATTTGCGCGAAGACCGCGCGCTGGCGAGCCAGCTCCGGATCGTCGGCGCTCGGTGCGGAAGCGACGACGACGCGGGCCGACCAGCGATAGGGGGCGAGCGGGTCGAGCGTGGTCGCGAGGCCGGTGGCCGGAATGGCCAGGAGGCCGACGGCAGCGAGCAAGGGCGGCAGCAGGGACATGCGCGGGCTCCGGGTTCCGCTCTTTGAACGCGCGGCGTCGCGCGTTGGTTGAGGCGGTTCGCCAAGCCTGACACCGGCCTTTGGCCCGGTGGCTCAAGGGTGTGAAGAGCCGCCGATCTTCTTCCGACACACCCCGAGCACCAGACCGCGCAGCCAACGATGCGCGGGGTCGGCGTCCATGCGCGGGTGCCACAGCTGCGAGATCGTGAACGCCGCCGTCCGCACGGGCAGCGCGAAGCCTTGCGCTTCCGCACGCGACGACGCGCCCTGGTGCTCGACACCGAGGCAGGATTCCGTGACGTGCGCCACGAGGTCCGAGGCGCAGGCGATCGCGAGCGCGGCCGGGAAGCTCGGCGCCACCACCACCACATCCCGCGCGAGGCCGAGAGCACCGAGCGCCTCGTCGACCGGATCGACCGTATGGGCGGGATGGGACACGACCACGTGGCCGCACGCCGCGAAGCGCTCGGGCGTGATGTCGCCTGCCAGGAGCGGATGTCCCCGACGAACCGCGCCCGCGAAGCGATCCGTGAACAACGCCTGCACGCGCACTTCCGGGCCCGTTGGGCCGAGGACGCCGATCTCCAGGTCGACCGACCCCTCGCGCAGCGGGCGCACGTCCCTGTCCGGCTTGGGCGCGAAGCGCAGCCGCACCCGTGGAGCCGCACGGGTAACGGCCGCCACCAGGCGCGCGGCGAACACGTGCACGAACGCCTCGTTGGCGCGCAGCGTGAAGGTCCGCTCCAGAAGGGCGAGGTCCAGGGCCTTGGCGGCGGGCTGCAGCAGCGCACGGACTTCCCGCGCCAGTGTCGGGACGCGCTCGCGCAGATCCGCGGCGCGCGGCGTCGGCACGAGATGGCGCCCGGCCCGCACCAGCAGCGGGTCGTCCGTCGCGGCCCGCAACCGCGCGAGCGTGCGGCTCATCGCCGACGAACTCAGCCCGAGCCTGCGGGCCGCTCCGGCCACACTGCTTTCAGCCAGGAGCGCATCCAGGGCGACGAGGAGGTTCAGGTCGATGTCGGACATGGCCGGAGCGTAGCACGGCGGTGTGCGGACCCTTTGCACCGCATGGCGTCCGGTGCAGGTGTTCAATGCATCGGGTGCGCCTTCCGCCATGCCGCGCGGTCTCGCATATGCGGCTGACGCGAGCGATCAACGGACAGGCTGCAAGCCTGACCCACGGCGCCAATCGTTCGCCGAACGCCCCTCGATGCTCACCGAAGGCCATCGCCCATGCCTCATCCATCCTCGACGAAGACCGTTCTGATCGTCGGCGCCTCACGCGGCCTCGGCTACGCCATGGCGGAGGAATACCTCAAGCACGGGTGGAGCGTGGTTGGGACCGTCCGCGGCGAAAGCCGAACCCGATTGCACGACCTCGCGGCCAACCATGACGGTCGCGTTCGGATCGAAACGCTCGACATCACGATCCCGGACCAGATCGCGGCCCTGCGTACCCGCCTGACCAGAAGGATTTTCGACCTCCTGTTCGTCAACTCCGGCACGACCAACACGCGTCCGGAGGACACGATCGCCGAGGTGTCCACGGACGAGTTCGTGCGCGTGATGGTGACGAACGCCCTGAGCCCGATGCGGGTCGTCGAAGCCCTGCAGGACCTCGTTCCCCCGACAGGCACGATCGGCGTGATGTCCTCGGGTCAGGGCAGCGTCGCCAACAACACCAACGGGATGCGGGAAGTGTACCGCGGCAGCAAGGCGGCCTTGAACACGTTCATGCGCAGCTTCGCGGCGCGTCACGCGGACGGGTCGAGGGCGATGGTGCTGATGGCGCCGGGCTGGGTCCGCACGGAGCTGGGCGGCCCGGAGGCCCGCCTGACGATCGAGGACAGCGTTCCAAGTCTCGTCGGCGTCTTGATGGGCGTCCAGGGCAAGGCTGGTCTGCACTACCTCGACTACCTGGGGCGCACGGTTCCGTGGTGATGGCCCGGAAGCCGCCGCCGCCCGTCGACCTCGCAACAGCTTCGTTTCATCCCGCCTGGGCCGATCACGCGTGGTCGGCGGAAGCCGCCACGGCCGCGGCCTCCATCTCGGCCGTCTCGGCATTGGACACGGCGTTGAAGAAGGCGTTCAGCACCACCGCCGCCACCGCCGCGAGCAGGATGCCGGATTCGAGAAGCGGATGCAGGGATTCGGGCGTGGCCGCGAAGAAGGTGGGCGCTACCAGCGGAATCATGCCGAAGCCGACCGACACCGCGACGACGAACAGGTTGTTCGGCCGGCTGGCGAAATCCACTTTCGTGAGGATGCGGGCGCCTGTCGCCGCCACCATGCCGAACATCACGAGGCCGGCGCCCCCGAGCACCACCTGCGGGACGGCCTCGACGAGGGCGCCCATCTTGGGGATCAGCCCCAGGATCAGCATGATGATCCCGCCTCCGACGGTGACCCAGCGCGAGCGCACCCCGGTCACGCCGACGAGGCCGACGTTCTGCGAGAAGGACGTGTAGGGGAACGTGTTGAAAACGCCGCCCAGGATGGTTCCGACGCCATCGGCCCGCAGACCCCGGGTGAGCGCGTCTCCATCCACGGGTCGGCCGGTGATCTCGCCGATGGCCAGGAACATGCCGAGCGACTCGATCATCACCACGATCATCACGATGCACATCGTCGCGATCGGCACGAGATGGAATTCGGGCACACCGAAGCGGAACGGAACCACGATCCCGACCCACGAGGCGGACGCCACCTTGTCGAAGCTCATGATGCCGAGGGCCGCCGTCAGCGCGGCTCCCGCGAGAATGCCCAGGAGCACCGAGACGTTGGCAACGAAGCCGCGGCCCCACTTGATCAGCGCCAGGATCACGACCAGCACGAACAGGGCGATGCCGAGGCCCCGCAGCTGGCCGTAGGCCGGGTTGGGCACGCTGGCGTTCACCCCGTCCACGACCTTGGTCAGGGTCGGGATACCCCCGCCAGCCCAGTTGATGCCGACCCGCATCAGCGAGATGCCGATCACCAGAATGATCGTTCCCGTGACCACGGGGGGAAACAAAGGGAGAAGCCGTCGCATGAACGGGGCGATCAGCACGCCGAACAGCCCGGCCGCGATCACGGCACCGTAGACACCGAGGAGGCCGAGATCCGGCTGCAAGGCAATGGACAGCATCGGACTGACCGACGCGAAGGTGACGCCCATCATCACGGGCAGCCGGATGCCGACACCCGGCAACCCGAAGCTTTGCACCAGGGTAGCTAGGCCGCCGGCGAAGAGATCCGCGCTGATCAGAAAGGCAACTTGCTCGGGCGGCAGCTTGAGGGCACGGCCGATGATCAGCGGCACCGCCACGGCACCGGCATACATGACGAGCACGTGCTGCAACGAGAGAGGCAGAAGCTGGTAGAAGGGCGGAACCCGGTCGACGGGATGAACGGCCGCAGAGGTCATGTCCCCTCCATCCGAAGGCTGGCGTTGAACTGCTATCTAAGCAAAGGCCGCGCCATTCGATCCGGTCGAGCCTGACAAGCCGATGCGATCCGACTTTGAGTGGGTGAGTCCCGGGATGAAGTGCTGCGGATTTTTTCTTCAACACGGACGGGTCTTCCATCCAGGGATGCGGCAACGCGGGCCGCATTGCCCGTTTGAGCGTTGTCGCCTATGCAACGAGCCATTCCACGTGAGGAGCGGTCGCCATGAGTTTCAGGGTCGCGGTCGTCGGGGCCACCGGCAATGTCGGGCGCGAGATGCTCGACATCCTGGCTGAGCGCGCCTTCCCGGTCAGCGAGGTCGTGGCGCTCGCCTCCAACCGTTCGCGCGGCACGGAGGTGTCGTTCGGCGACAAGGTGCTGAAGTGCAAGGCGCTGGAAACCTACGACTTCTCGGCCACCGACATCTGCCTGATGTCGGCCGGTGGCGAGGTGTCCAAGGCCTGGTCGCAGCGCATCGGCGCGCAGGGCTGCGTGGTGATCGACAACTCCTCGGTGTGGCGCACCCATCCCGACGTGCCCCTCGTGGTGCCGGAGGTCAACGCCGACGCGGTCGCGGGCTTCACCAAGCTCAACATCATCGCCAACCCGAACTGCTCGACGGCGCAGCTCGTGGTGGCGCTCAAACCCCTGCACGACAGGGCGGTGATCAAGCGGGTAGTGGTCGCGACCTACCAGTCGGTATCGGGCGCCGGCAAGGAGGGCATGGACGAGCTGTTCGCCCAGACGCGCGCGGTCTTCGTGTCGGACCCGCTGGAGACCAAGAAGTTTCCCAAGCGCATCGCCTTCAACGTCATCCCGCACATCGACGTCTTCATGGAGGACGGCACCACCAAGGAAGAGTGGAAGATGGTGGTCGAGACCAAGAAGATCCTCGATCCCCGGATCAAGCTCACCGCCACCTGCGTGCGCGTGCCGGTGTTCATCGGCCATTCCGAGGCCGTCAACGTCGAGTTCGAGAACCCGATCTCCGCCGAGGAGGCGAAGGACATCCTGCGCGAGGCGCCCGGCTGCCTGGTGATCGACAAGCACGAGCCCGGCGGCTACATGACCCCGCACGAGGCGGCGGGCGAGGACGCGACCTACATCTCCCGCATCCGCGAGG
>CAXTFJ010000011.1:0-33885 GCA_964243405.1 uncultured Lichenihabitans sp.
CGTCGGAGCTGCCCGCGTTCTGTGAACGGCTCGAACGGCTCGAGCGCCTCGCGACCGCCATCACGGGGGCCGTCGCACAGCGCGCGCGCCTGAGCCGCACGCTCGGCGGCGCCGCCGTGCGGGTCTCATGCGACGGGGCCGTGACCCTCGCGCGGGAGCCGCCGCGGCGGCGCGGGAGCCTGGCGGCGCGGGTGCCCGAAGCCGGTGCCGCAGCCCCGTCCTCTTCCCTTGGCAAGGGTGTGGCAGACGCCTACATTGAGCCTTGAAGGAACGCAGTCCCTCAACGCGCTCCCTTGTCGCCTTCCTCCGGAGGCGACATCGGAGCAGCGGCGTTTTCCGGACCATCGTTTCGCCCGCAACGGCGGCCACGGTCCGGCGAGCGGCGCATGACACAGGCGGCCGACACGATCGCTCCTCGGCGGAGCCTAGATTGACAGGTCCGAGATGAATCCGAATTTTCGGAATTTCACCCTCTGGGTGATCATTATCCTGCTCGTGGTCGCGCTCGTGGTGCTGATCCAGGGGTCGGGACAGCGCAGCCAGACGGCGGACGTGAGCTTTTCCGCGTTCCTGACGGACGTCGACGCGGGCCGCGTGCGGGACGCCACCATCGCGGGCAACGACATCACCGGCCACAAGGTCGACGGCAGTTCCTTCTCGACCTACGCGCCCAACGACCCCAACCTGGTGCCCACGCTCCAGAAGAAGGGCGTCACCATCTCGGCCAAGCCGCCGTCCGACGGCAATTCCCTCCTGGTGTCGCTGCTGATCAATGGGCTGCCGGTCCTGGCCTTCATCGGCATCTGGATCTTCATGTCGCGCCAGATGCAGGGCGCGGGCGGGAAGGCCATGGGCTTCGGCAAGTCCAAGGCCAAGCTGCTGACGGAAGCGCACGGCCGCGTGACGTTCGAGGACGTGGCCGGCGTGGACGAGGCCAAGGACGACCTGCAGGAGATCGTCGAGTTCCTGCGCGATCCCCAGAAATTCCAGCGGCTCGGCGGCCGTATCCCGCGCGGCGTGCTGCTGGTGGGGCCGCCCGGCACCGGCAAGACGCTGCTGGCCCGCGCCATCGCGGGCGAGGCCAACGTGCCGTTCTTCACGATCTCCGGCTCGGACTTCGTCGAGATGTTCGTGGGCGTGGGCGCGAGCCGCGTGCGCGACATGTTCGAGCAGGCCAAGAAGAACGCGCCCTGCATCATCTTCATCGACGAGATCGATGCGGTGGGTCGCCACCGCGGCGCGGGCCTTGGCGGCGGCAACGACGAGCGCGAGCAGACGCTGAACCAGCTACTCGTCGAGATGGACGGGTTCGAGGCCAACGAGGGCATCATCCTGATCGCGGCCACCAACCGGCCGGACGTGCTCGACCCCGCGCTGCTGCGTCCGGGCCGTTTCGACCGGCAGATCGTCGTGCCGAACCCCGACGTCGTCGGCCGCGAGCGCATCCTGAAGGTGCACGTCCGCAAGGTGCCGCTGTCCCCCGACGTGGACCTGAAGACGGTAGCGCGCGGCACGCCCGGCTTCTCGGGCGCCGACCTCATGAATCTCGTGAACGAGTCGGCCCTGATGGCGGCGCGACGTTCCAAGCGCATCGTCACCATGAGCGAGTTCGAGGACGCCAAGGACAAGATCATGATGGGCGCCGAGCGCAAGACGCTCGTCATGACCGAACAGGAGAAGATGCTGACCGCCTACCATGAAGGGGGCCACGCGATCGTGGCGCTGACCGTGAAGGCGACCGACCCGGTCCACAAGGCCACCATCATCCCGCGCGGCCGGGCACTCGGCATGGTGATGCAATTGCCCGAGCGCGACAAGCTGTCGATGAGCTACGAGCAGATGACCTCGCGTCTGGCCGTACTGATGGGCGGCCGCGTGGCCGAGGAGATCATCTTCGGCAAGGAGAAGGTCACCTCCGGCGCCCAGTCCGACATCGAGCAGGCCACCAAGCTGGCGCGCGCCATGGTGACCCGCTGGGGCTTCTCGCAGGAGCTCGGCACGGTCATGTACGGCGAGAACCAGGAGGAAGTGTTCCTGGGCTACTCGATGGGCAAGCAGAACAACATCTCCGAGTCGACCTCGCAGAAGATCGACGCCGAGGTGCGGCGGTTGGTCGAGATGGGGCTGGACCATGCGACCGACATCATCACGACCCGGCGCGAGGACCTGGAAACGCTCGCCAAGGGTCTGCTGGAATACGAGACGCTGTCGGGCGACGAGATTCTCGGGTTGCTGAAGGGTCGCCTGCCGGTGCGCGACACCACCGACGACCCCCCGGCGCCCCGGCCCTCCCCCGTGCCTGCGGTCGGCAAGGGACGGCCTAAGCCTGGCGAAGCTGGCGGGCTGGAGCCCCAGCCGCAAACCTGAGGACAGTATCCCGCCCTGATCCACACGGATCGGGGCGGTTTTCGTTTCGGGCGCTAAGCGCTTCGCCCGCCCGCGAGCCACGTCGCGAGGTTGACCCAGAGCGGACCGTAGCCTGCCCAGGCCACGAAGGCGGGTGGACCCCAGTGCGGCCCGCAGTCGGAGGCGAACACGGCGCTGCGGCCGCGCCCCACGGTCCGCACGGCGATGAACGGGTCGTCGCCCACCCGCGCCAGCACCGTGGTGTCGGGCCGCGCGACCGCCCGGTTGTAGCCGAGGAAGTGCGGCCAGTCCGCCAGCCCCGCGAGGACGGGGTGACCCGCCTCGACCACCTCGGGCGTGACGCCCTGGGGGGCTTCCACGCGATCGTCGGACGCGGACAACTCGACGGGCAGCACGTCCTCGACCGCGCTACCCTTATAATTGCCCTTGGCTTGGATGCCCTGAAACGTCAGATAGCCGCCCACCATCAACAATCCGCCGCCGCCCGCCACGAAATCGCGGATCAGGTGGAGCCGGTTGGCGGTGGGCTCCGAGCGCACGAAGGTCCGGTCGGGCAGCAGCAGCGTGTTGGCGCCGATATCGCTCAGGATCACCACGTCGAAGCGCTCCAGCGCCTCGCGCGATGTGGGAAAGTCGTTCGCGGCCACGTGGCTCGGCTGATAGGTGACCTCCACGCCACCCGCCCGCAGGGCCGCGATCATGGCCGTGCCACCCTCGTTGTAGGACGAGGTTTCAAAGGAATCGAAGCCCTTCACGTGGATGGAATGGGTCATCCAGGACTCGCCCGCGAACAGGACCTTGACGGGGTTTGGCATGGGTTCCGGAGCCTCGATGAGTTACGGGAGGGGGTGCTCGAAGGGAGCGTCGTGGAAGGCGATCTCGAGCGCGAGCGCGCGGCCGAACAGAGTGGACAGGCGCGCACGCGCCGTCTCGTCCAGGTCCGCGCCGTCCACCTGGGCGCGCAGCCAGTCGGCCTGCGCCAGGAAGTCGGGCTCCGCGTGCAGGTCGACCCAGCCCTTGAGGTGCGGGTCGGCGATCACGGCGCGGGCCGCCCGGCCGCACCACGTGGCGTACATCCACTCCGCGGCCAGCATGATGGCGACGCCGTCCAGGTAGGAGCCGTCCCGGGCGATGGTGAGCATGCCGTCGCGGAACGCGGCGACGGCGGGCGGCACCGGACGCACGCGGTCGGTGGCCGTGACGCCCACGGCGGCGAAGACCCGCTCGAAATAGCCGATCTGATCGACCGCCAGCGCCCGCAGCACGCCAGCCAGCCACCGCCGTTCCGCCAGCCCCGGCGCCTTCACCAGCATGTGGCCGAAGATCAGCATCGCGGTTTCGACGAAGTCGCACTCGTAGACGAGGTAGGCCTTGAAGACGGCGGATGGCAGCCGGTCGGCTTCCACGGCCGCCACGAAGCGGTGCGCCTGCATGGCGTCCCAGGCGGCGCGGTTGGCCTCGCGGATCGCCTCCGAGGTCCTCACCGGGCGTCCTCGCCGATCCGGGCGCGGACGGCGCGCACGCGCGTCATGAAGGCCACCACGCGGGCCTCCTCGACGCGGTTCCACCACACCCCACCCTCCTTGAGCGCGCTCGCGACGATGACGCCGTCCACGAGCGGCAGGATGGAATCCACGTTGGCGCCGCTGACGCCGCTGCCCACGAGCAGCGGCAGGGACGTGCCCGAGCGCACCGTGCCGATCTCGGCCGCCGTCGCGGCGTCGCCCGTGCGCTGGCCCGTGGCGATCACGGCGTCGGCGTCGAAGAACTCCACGTCGCGCACGAGCTCGGGCACGGGCCGGTCGGCCACGATCGCGTGGGCGCCGTGCTTCACGTGGGCGTCGGCGAACACCGCCACGTGCCGGGCCCCGATCGCGGCGCGGTAGCGCAGGGCGCGAGCCGCCTCGCCCTCCACGAAGCCCTCGTTGGCGACGTAAGCGTTGGCCCACTGGTTGACGCGCACGAATCGCGCGCCGCCCGCCTTGGCGACCGCGAGCGCCGGGAGTGCGGCGTTGGCCAGCACGTTAATGCCGAGCGGCAGGCCCACGGCACGCCCGATCCGGTCGGTGATCACCGCGAGGCTCGCGGCCGTCTCGGGCCCGATGTGGTCGGGCTTGAGGAAGGGGATGTCGCCGTGGTTCTCGATGATGAGCCCGTCGACGCCGCCCGACGCGTAGGCGGCGGCGTCGCGCAGCGCGACCTCGAGCAGGTGGGCGAAGTCCTCGCCCTCGTAGCGCGGCGAGCCGGGCAGCGGCGGGCAGTGGACGACGCCGATGATCGCCTTGTCGAGGCCGAAGATGGTCCGTATCGCGTTCGGCTTCTGGTGCGCTATGGGGGACAAACGGGTCTCCTGGAGGTCAAGCGGAATGCGCTTCGTCGTTCTGGGCAACGTCACCGTGGACGAGGCGATGGCGGTGGTCGAGTGGCCCACGCCGGGGCAGACCGTCGTGGTCGGGCCGCCGCGCCGCGACCTGGGCGGCAAGGGCGCCAACCAGGCGCTCGTGCTCAAGCGCGCCGGGGGCGACGTGCGCCTCATAGCGGCGCTGGGCCGGGACGAGCTGGGCGCCTGGGCCTCGGACGTGCTCGCGCGCGAGGGGTTCGACACGGCGGACCTGATCCACCTCGACCAGCCCACGGACCGCTCGCTGATCTTCGTGGGGCCGACGGGCGAGAACGCGATCGCGTCCGTCACGGGCTGTTCCGCGGCCGTGACGCCGGACCAGGCCCGCGCGGCCCTGGCCGGGGCGCGGGCGGGCGACGTGCTGGTGCTGCAGGGCAACCTGTCGCTCGCCGCGACCGAGGCGGCCTGCGCGGAGGCGAGGCGCCTCGGGCTGCGCACGGCCTTCAACCCGTCGCCCCTGCGCGACGGCTTCGCGACGCTGCTGCCCCTGGTCGACCTGCTGGTCGTCAACGAGGGCGAGGCACGCGCGCTGGCGCCCGGCGCGGACGCGGACCACCTCGACGCCCTGCGGGCGGCCGGAGCCGGGACGGTGGTGCTGACCCTGGGCGGACGCGGCTCGACAGCCCTCGGCAGGGAGGGCCGCATGACCGTGCCCGCCGTGCCGGTGGAGGCCGTCGACACCACGGGTGCGGGCGACACCTACATGGGCGTGCTGCTGGCGGGGCTCTACGGACGCGGCCAGACGGTCGGCCGCGCGATGGCGGTGGCCTCCGCGGCGGCGGCGATCACGGTCGGACGCGTGGGCACGGGGTCGGCCTTCCCGAGCGCGGCCGAGATCGAGGCGGCTTTCGCGGACGTGTAGGGTTCCGGCCCTGCCGAAGGGCGACACGTCGGGTCCGTCCGCCCTTCGCCCCGCTTGCGGGGAGAAGGTGGCCGACAGGCCGGATGAGGGGCGGCGAGCGGCATCGCCCCTCATCCCCGCTTCGCGGACCTTCTCCCCGCACGCGGGGCGAAGGACCTCGCGCCAAAGCACCGGAACAATTGGGCCGATATGGGGTCGCACCAGCCAGCTCATTCCGCGCAGAACACCGCGCGCGGGTTGCCGATCATCAGCATCTCGATCTGCGCCGCCGTAACGCCGTGGCGGCGCAGGCGCGGCAGGAAATGGCGCTGCACGTAGGCATAGCCGAAGCCGCCGTAGCGGGTCAGCATCATCTTCAGGAACACGTCCTGGGAGAGTAGGACCCTGCCCCCGTGCCCGGCGTCGATCAGCCGCCTGATCGCGGCCGCGTTCTCGTCGTCCGACGGGCACTGCACCCCCTGGTCGGCGTACCAGAAGTCCATGCCGACCATGTCGTATTCGAGAAACGCACCCCGCTCTGCCAGGCGCAGCTGGTAGTCGACGTCGGCGCCCGAGGGGTTCATGTGGCAGAGCACCGTGTGGGCGGGGTCGCCACCCTCCTCCGCGACCACGTCGAGCACGCGGCCTGCCAAGCGGAACCAGCCCGGCAGGTGGACCATCAGCGGCAGCCCCGTGCGCGCCTGGGCGCGGGCGGCACCGCGTAGCGACTTCTCCTCCTCAGCCGTGAAATCCGATGACACCCCGATCTCGCCGATGAGGCCGATCCTGACGCCCGTGCCGTCGACGCCGTCCGTCGCCTCGCGCACGATCTCGTCGGCCACGTCACTCACCGACATGCCCGCGAGCGCCGGCGGGTGCGAGGTGTGCAGGTAATAGCCCGCCCCCATCACGATGTTCAGCCCCGTGGCCCGGGCGATCCGCTGCAGCGCCGCAGGGTCGCGGCCGATGCCGCGGCAGGTCGGGTCCACCACCGTGCGGCCGCCGAGCGCCGCCACGGGCTTCAGCTCCTCGATCGCCAGCGCCTCGTCGTCCAGCGCGCAATTGTGCAGGTTGACGAACGGGTCCATGCGCAACTCGCCCAGGATGGCGGGCTCGACGGGCCCGTGGGCCAGGTGGGCGCGCTCCGGCTCGGTCGGGGCGTGCCACCAGCAGCGCACGTCGTTGAGGATGTGCTCGTGCATCAGCGTGGGGCCGAGCGCGTCGGCGTCCACCGCGCCCAGCACGGTCATCACCTTGCCTGACCTGACGTGGGCTTCGGACAGCTCGCTCATGGTGTGAGTCCCCCTCAGCTCCTGCGGCGCGCGGTGCCGAGGCGGTCGAAGATGCGGGTGTTGAGCCAGATCGCGGCCAGGATGATGGCGCCCGTGACGATCTGCGTGAAGAACGGGTTGATGCGCGCCAGGATCAGGCCATTGCCGATCACCGCGATGGTGAGCGTGCCCAGCACCGTGCCGATGATTGTGCCGCGCCCGCCCCCCAGCGACGTGCCGCCCAGCACCACGGCGGCGATCACGTCGAGCTCGACACCCACCGCCGCGTTCGACGAGCCCGAGCCGAGCCGGGCCGCGATCACCAGCGCCGCGAGCGCGGACGCCACCCCGCTCAGCACGTAGACGGAGCACACGATGCCCCGCGCCGGCATGCCGACCCGGCGCGCGGCCTCCGCGTTGGCGCCCACCGCCACGACGCGCCGCCCGTAGACGGTGGTGTTCAGCGTCACGTAGCCGAGCAGCGCCACGATCAGCCCGAGTACCGCCGGGTAGGGCACGCCGCCCAGCGTGCCGCGCCCGATCGTCAAGAACAGGCTCGGCGGGATCAGGATGGAGAAGCCGCCCGTCAGCACCAGCGCGCAGCCGCGCACCGCCGACAGCCCCGCCAGCGTGACGATGAAGGCGGGGATGCGCTGGTAGGCGATGAAGAAGCCCTGGAACAACCCGATCAGCGCGCCGAAGACGAGCATCAGCGCCACGGCCAGCGGCCAGGCGAGCCCGCCCTTGAGCAGCACGGCCGCGGTAGCGTTGACCAGTGCCAAGATCGAGCCGACCGACAGGTCGATGCCGCCCGTGGTGATCACCAGCGTCACCGCCGTGCCGATGATCAGGTTGGGGGCGGCCTGCCGCACGATGTTGAGGATGTTGCCCGGCTCCAGGAACACGGGCGACAGCGCCGCGAACACGCCGCAGCAGAGCAGGAAGAAGAGCGTGATGGACAGCACGTGCGCGTGCGTCTGCAGGAAGTCGTGGCGCCGCCCGCCGGCCTGGCGCTCGGAATAGGCCGCCGTCACGCGTGGACCCCCTCGCCCACGATCAGGCGCACGATGTCCTCCAGGTTGGTGTCGCCGATCCGCCGCTCCGCCACCTTGACCCCCTCGTACATGACCGCGATGCGGTCGCAGGCGCGGAACAGGTCCTGCAGCCGATGGGTGATGAGGATCACGGACACGCCCTGCGCCTTCACCCGGTCGATCAGCTTCAGCACGGCCTCGACCTCGGCCACGGCCAGCGCGGAGGTCGGCTCGTCCATGATGAGCACGCGCGGCTCGAACGAGGCCGCACGCGCGATTGCGATGGCCTGCCGCTGCCCGCCCGACAGCTGCGCCACGCTGGCGGACAGGTTGGGGATGCGGATCTCCAGCCGCGCCAGCATGGCCTTGGCCTCGCGCAGCATGGCGGGCCGGTCCAGGAAGGGCCCGCGCCGCAGTTCGCGGCCGAGGAAGAGGTTGCCCGCGACGTCGATCGTGTCGCACAGGCTCAGGTCCTGGTAGACCATCTCGATGTGGCGCGCGCGGGCGTCGTCGGGCCCCGTCAGCGTCAGCGCCTCGCCGTCGAGCGCGATCGTGCCCGCGTCGGCGAGGTAGGTGCCGGCGAGGATCTTGGTCAGCGTCGACTTGCCGGCCGCGTTGTCGCCCACCAGCCCCAGGCACTCGCCGGGCCACAGGTCGAGGTCGACGCCACGCAGCGCCTGGATGGAGCCGAACGTCTTGCGGATGCCGCGCACGCTCATGCGCGGCACCCCGCCCGGACCCCGGGCCGCGGCAGGCGCCGCGGCGGAGGCCAGGCTCATTTGTAGGCGGCCCTGTAGGGGTCGACGTTGCTCTTCGTCACGATGGTGATCGGGATGCTGACCTTGCCGGCCGCGGGCCCGCCGTTCGCCAGCACGTCGAGCGCCTTCACGGCCTGGTAGCCTTCCTGGTCGGGCGCCTGCTGCACCACGCCCACGACCGTGCCCGCGTCGATGGCCGCAATCGCCTGGGCGCTCAGGTCCCAGCCGAAGATCTTGAGCTTGTCGCGTCCCTGGCTGGCCGCCGCCGCGATGGCGCCGATCAGCGCGGGCTCGCCCGTGGCGTAGACGGTGTCGAGCTGCGGGTTCCCGGTCAGCAGGGTCTCGCCCGCGGCCAGCGCCTGGTCCTGGATGTTGCGGCCGTCCACCACGCCCACGGGGGTGATGCCGGGTTCGGTCTTCGTCACGGACTCGAAGCCCTTCTGCCGCGCGAGCTGCAGGTTGGAGTTGAGCGCGGCCACGACACCGAGCGTCGCCTTGCCGCCCAGGTTCTTCTTGACCCAGTCGAGGTAGAACGCGCCGATCTCTTTGCCCGCGGCCTCGTTGTCGACCGTGATCTCGATCTTCTGCGGGCCCGGCGGCAGCACGGAATCGACCGACGCCACCGGGATGCCGGCCTTGTCGGACGCCCGGATCGCGGATTCGATGCCGTCCGGGTCGATGGCCGAGATGACGATGCCGTCGACCTTCTGCTGGATGTAGGTCTCGAAGGCGTTGTCCTGGGCGGAGGCCGAATTGTTGGCGTCGAACACTTCCAGCTTGTCGCCCACCTCGTCGGCCGCCTTCTGGGCGCCCTTGGTGATGTCGGTGAAGAACGAGACCTGCTGGTTGTACATGATCAGCGCGAAGGTCTTGCCTTTGGCCTGCGCGGTCCCCGACAGCAGGGCCAGCGCCAGACCCGCGACCGTGGCGGTGCGCATCATCTCAGTTCGCATGCGTGTGACCCTTCTTGCGTAGCAGAGCTTTTTCGGCGTGACGGGCGGGAGGCGCTACGGACCCCCGCACGATGAGGTCGACCGGCAGCCGCTCGACGGCCGCGGGCAACCGCGCGCCTTCGAGGCCGGACACGAGCAGGTCCACGGCGCGCCGCCCCATGGCCTCCACGGGCTGGCGCACGCAGGTGAGCGGGGCCGCGAACAGGTGGAAGGGCGCCACGTCGTCGAAGCCCACCACCGACAGGCGGTCGGGAATGCGGACGCCCTCGCGCGCGAACACCTCCAGGGCGCCGATCGCGATCTCGTCGCTGGCGGCCAGCACGGCGGTGGCGCCCGCATCCGAATCGAGCAGGGCGGAGGCCGCCCGCGCGCCGTCGGGCGCCGAATAGGCGCCGAAGGACGTTACCGCCACGACCGCGTCGGGCGCGTGGGTCGCGATGGCGCGGCGACACCCGGCCAGCCGCTCCCGCGTGCTCATCATGGCCGCGGGGCCGCCGAAAAAGGCCAGGCGGCGGTGCCCGGCCTCCAGCAGGTGACGTCCCGCGAGATAGCCGCCTGCCTCGTTGTCGGAGAAGATTTTTGGGCCGCGGGCCGCCTCCACGTCCTCGTCGAGGATCACCACGCGCCGGTTGGCGCGGCCGATCGGCTCGGCCAGCGTGCCGTCGTCGGGAGTGTTGGTGGCGAACAGGATGCCGTCGAGGTGGTTGCGGCCGAGCCGGCGCAGGTAGTCGAGCTCGCGCGACCGCTGGTTCAGGGTGGCGCAGAGCAGCACCGCGAGCCCGTGCGCGTCGGCGGCGCGCTCCACCGCGGCCGCGAGCCGGGCGAAGTAGGGGTTGGCGATGTCGGGGATCACCAGCCCGATCGTGTCGGACCGGCCACGGCTCAGGCTGCGGGCGTGCGGGTTGGGGTGGTAGCCGAGGTCGCGGATCGCGCTCTCGATGCGGGTCACGGTGGCGCCCGGCAGACTGATGCGGCCATTGAGGTGGCGCGACACGGTCGCCACCGAAACGCCCGAGCGCTGCGCCACGTCGACCAACCGTGCGACCCCTCCGGCCATCGGGCAACCGCTTTAGTAAACCGCTTACATTGAACGCGAGGGCAGCATGGCTTGCAAGGCCATCCTTTCGGCAGGTTGCTGCCCGTTACGTGGACAGCGGGGCGGGGATGAGCGCAGGTGCTCTCGCATCGCACGACGCGCTGTCGTGCCGGCCCCCGAGCCAAGACTTACCGCACCCTCACGCGGGCAGGTCTAAGTTCTCTGCTCTTCCAATCGTGTGCACACACCCTCACCGCTGAGCCGTTCTGCCCTTCGCCCCTTCGGGGAGACCAGGCGGGCGAAGGACGAAACCGGCAAGCGACCGAGACATGCGAGTGGAGTGGAAGCATAGTTCCGCCCGGGACGACAGGAGGTGCAGGCCGCCCTACCCGGGATGACAGAGGCCGGCCCGCCGGGTTAGCGTTCCGCCGAACGGGAGGTGGGCAGGGACACGGACATCCCCGACGTCGTGGCCGAGGTCAAGGCGGCGTTCGACGCCTACGAGGGCGGGTTGCGCAGCGCCGACGCAGCCCTGCTCGACACCCTGTTCTGGGACGACCCGCGCACGATCCGCTACGGCGCGGACGAGATCCTGCACGGCCATCCCGCCATCGCGGCCTTCAACGCGAGACGCCGGCCGCTCGGCGACGCCCGGCAGCTCTCCGACACGGTGATCACCACCTACGGCCGCGACGCCGCGACCGTGTCGACCCTGTTCCTGGAAACGCCGCCCGGCACGGTCGGCCGGCAGATGCAGACCTGGGTGCGGATGCCCGAAGGCTGGCGAGTGGTCGCGGCCCACGTCAGCGTGATCCCGAAGCCGTGAGCCTCGATTACGCCCGTACCGATGCGGTCGGCCTCGCGGGCCTGGTGGCGCGCGGCGCGGTGTCGCCGGGCGAGTTGCTCGACGAGGCCCTGGCCGCCATCGACCGGCTGAACCCCCGCCTCAACGCCGTGGTGCACCGCTTCGAGGACAGGGCGCGGCGGCGGCTCGCGGCGGCACGGCCCACGGGCCGGTTCGCGGGCGTCCCCTTCCTGCTCAAGGACCTCGACCTGGAGCTCGCGGGCGTCCCGCTCACCAACGGCAGCCGGCTGTTCGACGGGCTCGTGCCGTCGCGCGATTCCACGCTCGCGGCCCGCTACGAAGCGGCCGGGCTGGTGATCCTGGGCCGCACCAATTCGGCCGAACTGGGCCTGAGTTTCACGACCGAGCCGCGCGCCTTCGGACCGAGCCTCAACCCGTGGGACGCGACGCTCTCGCCCGGCGGCTCCAGCGGGGGCGCGGCCGCGGCCGTCGCGTCCGGCATGGTGCCGATGGCGCACGCGACCGACGGCGGCGGCTCGATCCGCCAGCCCGCCGCGCTGACCGGCCTGTTCGGGCTCAAGCCGAGCCGCGGGCGCACGCCGCCCGGCCCCGCGGCGAGCGAGACCTTCTTCGGCCTGGCGGTCTCGCACGCGCTGACCCGCAGCGTCCGGGATAGCGCGGCGCTGCTGGACGCGACGCTCGCGCCCGAGCCCGGCGCGCTGCACGCCCTCCCCGCCCCCGCGGTGGCTTACGAGCGCTGCGCGGAGCGCGATCCCGCGCCGCTGCGCGTCGCCCTCCAGCTCCGACCCTTCGAGGGTGGAACCGTCGATCCCGACTGCCTGCGCGCCCTCGAAGGCGCCGCCCACCTGCTCGCCTCGCTGGGACACCGCGTTGCGGAGGACGCGCCGCCGCTCCACGACGTCCCCTTCACGGACCTGTTCCGCCGTCTCGCCGGCGCGTTGACCGCCGGCTTCGTGGATGACGCGGCGCGGCAACGCGGCCTCGCCGACCCGCTGCCCTTCCTCGACCCGGTCCACGCCGCCTGGGTGGAGGAGGGTCGCGGCCTCGGCGCCGCGGGCCTGATCGCGGCGCTCGACGCCGTCCACGCGGTGGGCCGGGCCTACGCGGACTTCTTCACGCGCCACGACGTGATCCTGTCGCCGGTGATCGCGACCCGTACGCTGCCGCTGGGCTGGCTCGGCGGCGACCATCGCGACCTCGACCGGCAGGTCGCGCGCTTCCGGGCGCACGCGCCCTTCACCTTCCCCACCAACGCGGCCGGATGCCCGGCCATGAGCGTGCCCTTCGCGATGGACGACGGCCCGCCGCTCGGCGTGCAGGTCGCGGCCGCGGTGGGGCGGGAAGACCTGCTGTTCGCACTCGCGGGCCAGATCGAGCGGACCCGGCCGTGGGCCGGGCGCCTGCCCCCGGCCGTTCAGCCGGCCGCCTGACCCAGGCCGAGGCGCGCGAAAGCCCGCGCCATCCCGATCAGCCGGGCGTCGGACCCGCGCGGCCCGATCAGCGACAGGCCGACCGGCATCCCCTCGACAGAGGCGACCGGCAGGCTGACCTGCGGCAGGCCCGTGAGCCCGGCGATGCAGGTCAGCTCGACGAGGCGGTCCACGGCGCCCCGCATGGCCGACAGCCGCGCGTCGCGGGGGATGGGCAGGATGGCGGTCGTGGGCAGGGCGATCACGCGCCCATCGCCGAGCAGGGCGTCGAGGCGCGCGCGGACGGCGGCGCGGACCAGGGCCGGGGCGGCCACGTCCTCGTCGCGGATCAGCGCCGCACCCGCCAGCGCCCCCGCGACCTCAAAGCTCAGGCGCGGGTTGGCGGCGTCGAGCCAGGGCGCGAAGGTGCGGCCGAACTCGTGGGCCTGCAGCAGCCGCGCGTTGCGCGCCCAGTCGCGGAGATCGCCCTCGGCGAGGCGGGTGTCCGTGGTTCGAAGGCCGGCGGATCGCAGCACCCCTATGGCCGGCGCAAGAGCTTCGCGCACAGCAACGTCGGCGAGCGCGAAGGCGTCGGTGGCGAGGAGCACCTCGTCCGGCAGCGACGGGTCGGCCTCGGCCTCGCGGAGCAGGACGGCGCCGACCCGCGTGAAGGTCGCGGCGTCGCGCGCGAAGAAACCGACCGTGTCGAAGCTCGGGGCCTGGGTCATCAGCCCCGCCACCGGCACGCGGCCGTGAGTCGGCCTGAGCCCGTAAAGCCCGCAGAAGCTTGCGGGCACGCGCACGGAGCCGCCGCTGTCGGTGCCGAGCGCCACATCCACCAACCCGCCCGCGACCGCCGCGGCCGAACCGCTGGACGAGCCGCCCGGGACCCGATCGGGCGCGCGCGGGTTGCGCGGCGTCCCCTGGTGGCGGTTGATGCCGAGCAGGCCGAGCGAGATCTCGTCCGTGATCGTCTTGCCCGCGAGGTCGGCGCCCGCGTCGAGCAGGGCCTGCACGGCCCAGGCGGAGCGCGAGGCGGGCGCCCGGCCGAGAGCCCAATCGGGCGTGCCGCAGCCCGTCACCGTGCCCGCCACGTCGA
Organism: uncultured Lichenihabitans sp.; assembly: GCA_964243405.1. GTDB lineage: Bacteria > Pseudomonadota > Alphaproteobacteria > Rhizobiales > Beijerinckiaceae > Lichenihabitans. The sequence continues at coordinate 13,996 of CAXTFJ010000011.1, forward strand.
ACAGGTCCTTGGCCGCGAAGGTCAGGCCGGCCAAGGGGCCGCCGGTGCGACCGGACAGGCGCGTGGCGTCGCCCGGCACGAAGGCGCCGAGCGGGTCGCGGGCAGCGGAACGTATTGTGCTCATGGGGCGGCCGGGGAGTGGGGCCGCGATCGCGGCAGGTGCTTCGTGGATGCTTCACTATGAGCCATCCGGTGACCGCCCTGCATCCCTCTCGTCCCGGGCGGAGCGTGAGCGGAGACCCGGAACCCACCCGCGTGAGGAGCGATGGGTCCCGGCTCAAAGGCCGGAACGACAGAGTGGATGTTCGACCCGCGACCCCGCTCCGCTTCAGCGCAGCAGGAAGCGCAACAGGCGGTCCGCGCGGGGGCCGTAGGGCGGGCTGAGCAGCCGCGTCGGGCTGAGGCGGCTCTGGATGAAGACGGGGCGGCGGTGGGTGAAGGCGTCGAAGCCCGCCCGGCCGTGGTAGGCACCCAGGCCCGAGGCGCCGATCCCGCCGAACGGCAGGCTTTCCACGGCCGCGTGCAACACCGTCTCGTTGACCGACACCGTGCCCGAGGACGTGCGGTCGACCAGTCGCGCCAGGGCCGCGTCGTCGCGCCCGAACCAGTAGAGCGCCAACGCCCGCGGCCGGGCGTTGATGAGGGCGATGGCCTCGTCCAGCCGCTCGTAGGTGAGCACCGGCAGCAGCGGGCCGAAGATCTCTTCCCGCATGAGGGCGCCGTCGGGCGCGGGGTCGAGCACGAGGACGGGCGCGACCTTCGGGTCGGCGACAGGGCCGTCGAACAGCGGCACGCAGGTCTGCCCCTCGACGAGCCCGGCCAGCCGCGCGCGCGCCGCGGCCCTCCGCACGGCCGTGTAGCCGGGTCCGTCCGGCTCGGGATAGAGCGCGCGGGCGGCCGCGACGGCCGCGGCCACGAAGGCGTCGCGGGATCTTCGCGGCACCAGCACGTAGTCGGGCGCCACGCAGGTCTGCCCGGCGTTCACCAGCTTGCCCGCGACGATCCGGCGGGCCGCCGCCGCGATGTCGGCACCCTCGCCCACGACGGCCGGCGACTTGCCACCCAGCTCCAGCGTCACGGGCGTCAGCGTTTCGCTGGCGGCCGCCATCACGCGGCGCCCGTTGGCGGTGGAGCCGGTGAACAGGAGGTGGTCAAGCGGCAGGCGCGTCATCGCGGCCGCGGTGTCGGCGTCGCCGGTGACGACGGCGACGTGGTCGGGCGCGAAGGCCTCGCCCAGGCAATCGCCGATGAGGTCGGCCGTGGCGGGTGTCAGCTCGGACGCCTTCACCAGCACGCGGCACCCGGCCGCGACCGCGCCCACCAGCGGCAGCACCGTCAGCTGCAGCGGGAAGTTGGCCGGGCCCATGACGCCCACGACGCCGCGCGGCTGTTTTACGATGCGGGCGCGGGCGGGCCAGAAGCGCGGGCCCACCGCGGCGCGCTCGGGCCGAACCCAGGATTTCAAGCGCGGCAGGGCGTGGTCGACCGCGCCGGTGACGGCCATCACCTCGGCGATCAGCGTTTCGTGGCGGGAACGGCCGCCGAAGTCGGCGTCGAGCGCGCGCGCGAAAGCCTCGGCACGGGACAGGACCGCGGCGCGCAGCCGCTTCAGCGCGGCCCTGCGCGCCGGGAGATCGAGGCCGCCCACCCTGTCCCAGGCGGCGCGAAGGCGGGAATTGGCGGCGTCGAGCCCTTCGCTCGTCAAGGCTCGCCCACGTAGGCCCGCCCCCGCCACAGCGTCGGGCGGCCACGAACGCGGCGGACCAGCGCGACCCACTGGATCGTCAGCGTGGCGAGCACGGCCGCGGGGTGCAGCAGCGCGGCGCCGGGCGGCTCGCCCAGCGCGGCGGCCTGCATCAGGCGGGCGGCGAGCGGCATCGCGCAGGCGAAGCCCAGCGCCGGCCAGGCGGGGACGGCCGTGCCGCCGAGCAGCGCCGCGGCGAGCAGCAGCCAGGGCAGGACGTGGCCGCCGAGCAGGAGGATCGTCCACACCGGCAGCGCCACCGGCTTGGCCATGCCCTCGGTGGCGTTCTTGAGGAAGCCGTTCCACAGCGCGGGGGCGGAACCGTACATCCGGCAGGTGGCGAGCGCGCTGCCGTCGACGAGGTCTGTGCGCAAACCCCGGGCCCGGAAGGCGCGCGGCAGCTTCAGCCTGTCGTGCAGGCTGTGGCGGATCGCGCCGTGGCCGCCGGCCGTGCGGTAGGCCTCGGCCCGCACCATCATCATCTGCCCGCAGCCCGCGCCGAGTGACGGACGGCCGTCGCGACGCATCATCGCCACCGGCAGGTAGCCCAGGATCAGCGTATTGATCATGGGGATGACGAGCTTCTCGGGCAGCGTCGGCATGAGCTGGCGCGGCACGCCGCTCACGAGGTCCACCCCCGGCGGCGGCGCGAGCCGGGCCGCGGCTTGGGGCTGGAGCACCACATCGGCGTCGATGAAGAGCAGGTTCGGCCGCGTCGTCAGCCCGGACAGGACGAAGCAGGCGTGCTGCTTGCCGTTCCAGCCCGGCGGCAGCGGCGGCGCCCGCTCCAGCCGCAGGCGGGGGTCGTGCCGCGCCAGCTCGGCCACGATCGCGCCCGTGCGGTCGGTGGAGCCGTCGTCCAGCACCACGACCTCGATATCGGCCCCCGTGCTCGCCAGCGCGGCCCGGACGCAGCGGCCGATGCCCGCCTCCTCGTCGCGGGCGGGAATGAGGATCGCCACCGAGGGCGGCGCGGCGGGCAGCGGCGGGGTGCGCAGCAGCCGGAGGTTGATCAGCGTCATGACGAAGGGCAGGGCCGACAGCGCGACGCACAGCACGACCAGGGCCGTCACGAGGGTTTTCCGTGCGCGGCCGTGAAGCGTTCGCCGCGCACCGCCGCGCGGGCGCGGCGCCACAGGTCGTAGACGCCGCCCACGCCCGATCGACCGTCGAGCAGGATCGTGAAGGCCGCGGGGTCGCGGGCGATCGCCTCGGCGGCCAAAGCATCCATGGTAGCCTCCAGCCGGCCCGCCAGCGCGGCGTGGCGCGCCTCGCGGTCGAGCGGGAGCAGCGTGCGCGCCGGGACGGGCGCGCCGAAGCGCACCAGCAGCTCGGGCTTGCGTTCGTCCCAGAAGGGGTAGTCGAGGGCCATGGGAACGAGCATGGCGTCGGGCGCGCGGTCGAGCAAGTGGGCGAGGCCGGGCGCGAGCCGCACGGGCCGCGTGCGCGGGTCCGCGAAGCGCCCTTGCGCGGTCACGAACAGCAGGCCGCGCGGCTCGGCCAGGATCTGCGCCGCGGTGGCCAGGAACACCGCCGCGCCGCGCAGACTGTCCTGCGCGACCCCGAAGGCGCCGATGCGCGCCATGAAGCCGTAGCGGCGCATCATGGCCTCGTCGATCGGCGCATGGCCGGGACGGCCGGGGAACAGGCGGGCCATCAGCACCGCGTAGATGGCGGCGTCCCACCAGGAGGGGTGGTTGGAATAGACGAGCAGGCGGGGCGTCGCCGGGTCGGGCGGCGGCCCCGCCACCGACAGGCGCACGGCGTGAAAGTCGCTGCGCAGCGCGCGGGTGAAGATATAGGCGAAGCCGTTGAACCAGGCGGCCGAGCGACGCGCGAGGCGGGCTTGCGCGTCGGCGGCGAGCCGGTCCTCGTACGCCGCCACCCGGGCTAGGAGGCGCGCTTGAGGGTGGCGCTATCCCCGTCGAGCGCGTCGGCGGCGATCCAGCCGGACATCATCACCATCGGCATGCCGGGCCCCGGATGGGCGGCGCCGCCCGCGAGGTAGAGACCCTTGACCTGCCGCGAGCGGTTGCCGGGCTTGAAGGCGCCCAGGAACTTGCCGTGGCTCGCCAGCCCGTAGATGGCGCCGTTCAGCACCTTGTAGCGGTCGTGGATGTCCTGCGGCGTGAGCGCCCGCTCCATCACGATGCGGCTCTCGACGTCCTCCATCCCGGCCGTGCGCTTGAGCTTGTCGAGGATGGTGCGGCGGTAGGCGGGGAACATCTTGGACCAGTCGTGGTGCGGGCGCAGGTAGGGCGTGTGTACCAGAACGTAGAGCGCCTCGCCCCCCGCGGGCGCGACGGTGGGGTCGGTGCGGGCGGGGGCCGCGATGTAGCAGGTGGGGTCGGGGGCAGGCTCGCCCTTGGTGTAGATGGCGTCGAACTCCTCCTCCGCGCTGCGCGAGAAGACGAAGTCGTGGTGGAGCAGGTGGTCATAGCCCTTGTTGAGCCCGAGGTAGAGCACGACACCCGAGCAGGCGGGCTTGTAGCGGTCGCGGTAGGTGTCGGCCGCCGTTCCGCCGACAAGTTCCACGTAGGTCCGCACCGCATCCATGTTCGACACCACCGCCGACACGGGATGGCGCTCGCCGGCAGCGGTCCGCACGGCCGTTACCGCGCCGTTCGCCGTATCGAGCCCGGTCACCTCGGTTTCGGCCTTCAGGACCACGCCCAGCCGCTCGCACAGCCCCTTGAGCGCTTCGGCGACCGCGCGGGTGCCGCCCACCGGGTACCACACGCCCTCGGAGGCTTGCATGTGGGCGATGGCGCACAGCACCGCGGGCGACGCGTAGGGCGAGGACCCCACGTACTGGGTGAAATGGTCGAGCATCTGCGCCACGCGCTCGTCGGGCACGTGGCCGCGCACGCTGCCCGCCACCGAGCGGCCCATGCGCAGGCTGAGCACGTCCTTGAGCGTGGACGGGCTCATGTTGCGCTTGAAGTCCATCGTGTCGCGCAGGTCCTCGACCGACTTCCAGAAGAAGAAGCGCTGCGACACCGCGTGCAGGTTCTCGGCGAACTTCTGGAAGTTCGCGTAGCCCTGCCCGAGCTTGCGGCCGGGCGCGAAGCGGTCGAGGTCGGCCGCCATCGTGCCCACGTCCTCCTTGAGGTCGAGCACCGTGCCGCCGTCGAAGAAGCAGCGCCACTGCGGGTCGAGGCGGATCAGTTCGAGGTGGTCTTCGAGCCTCTCACCGGCTTCGGCGAAGATGCGCCGCAGCACCGCCGGCACCGTCAGGATGGTGGGGCCCATGTCGAAGCGGAAGCCGCCCTCGGTGAACACCGCGGCCTTGCCGCCGAACCAGGGATTTTTGTCGAAGAGCGTCACGGCGTGGCCGCGCGCCGCGAGCACGGCCGCGGCCGCCAGTCCGCCGAGGCCGCTGCCGATCACGGCCGTTGGAAGGGAGTCGCTCATCGGGAATGTCTCACGCGTCTTGGGACGAGGTGAAGAGAGGGTCGGCCTGGGTTGCGGCCGTGAGCGGCATCTCGTTGGCCATCGCGGTGGGGATGCGGGTGCCGAGGTCGAGGTCCTCCAGCACGAGGTCGGCGGTGATCCGCGCCCCCTCGTAGATGACCGGCAGCCCGGAGCCCGGATGGGTGCCGCCGCCCACGAGGTAGACGCCGTCCACTCCCTCGAAGCGGTTCTTGGGGCGGAACAGCAGCATCTGGCCCAGCGTGTGACTCAGGTTGAAGGTGGCGCCGCGATAGATGGCGAGGTCGTCGCGCCAGTCTTCCGGCGAGACGATCTTCTCGTAGCGGATGCGCTTGCCAAGGTCGGTCAGGCCGAACCGTTCGAGCCGGGCCACGATCATGTCGCGGTAGCGGGTCTTCTCGGCCGCCCAGTCGATCGTGCCGCAATGGCCCACGGGCACCAGCACGTAGAGCGACGAATGGTCGGCATCGCCGAAGGCGGGGTCGGAGCGCGACGGGTTCTGGACGTAGAGGGACGGCTCGTCGGGCGCGACTTCGGCCGCCTCGATCTCGGCGATGTTGCGGCGGTAGTCCTTCGCGAGCACGATGGAGTGGTGGTCGAGGTGGTCGTAGCGGCCCTCGATGCCGAGGTAGAGCATGAAGGTCGAGCAGGAATAGGCGGCGTTGGCGACCTTGGCGTCGGACCAGCCGCGGCGGAGCCGGGCGGGGATCAGTTTTGGGATCGCGTGGGCGAAGTCGCCGTTGACCACCACGGCGTCGGCGGCCTCCGTGCCGAGCCGCGTCACCACGCCCGTGGCCCGGCGCCCCTCGAAGGCGATCTCCCGCACGTCCTCGCCCAGGCGGAACCGCACGCCGAGGCTGCGCGCGGCCTCCGCCATCCCCTCGCTCAGCGCGCCACAGCCCCCCATCGGGTGCCACACGCCGAACTCGTATTCGAGGAAGGACAGGATGGTGAACAGGCTGGGGCAGCGGAAGGGCGACATGCCCAGGTATTTGGTCTGGAACGAGAAGGCCAGGCGGATGCGCGGGTCGCGGAATAGCCGGCCCAGGTCCTCGTCGACGGAGGATAGCGGCGCCAGCCAGCGCAGGGACTTCAGCACGTCGGGCGCGAGCAGGTCGAGCGGGCTCAGGAACGGCTTCTGCAGCACGGGCCGGAAGGCCTTGAGCTTGGCGCGGCCGCGCTCGAGGAAGCGCCGGATGTTGCGGGCGTCGGCGGGGCTGATCTTGGCGACCTCGGCCTCCAGCCGGTCGATGTCGCTCGTGGTGACGAGCTCCGGCCCGCCCTCGAAGATGAGGCGGTAGTGCGGGTCGAGCCGCTTCAGCGTGACGAAGTCTTCCAGCGCCAGGCCGCAGCGGTGGAACAGGCCCTGCAGGATCTCGGGGTAAAGGAAGAAGGTCGGGCCGATGTCGAAGCGGTAGCCCTCCGCCTCCACCACCCGCGTCCGTCCACCGACGGCGTCGAGCCGCTCGTAGACGGTCACGTCAACGCCCGCCGCAGCCAGCAGCATCGCGCTCGCGAGCCCTCCGGGCCCTGCGCCTACAACGGCGGCCGTCCTGCGTTTGGCGAGCTGAGCGACGTTCATCGAACCTTCACTACCGGGACGAACGACGCACCCGCCATAACAATGTGACTAGCAGACAATATGCCGCGGAACCGCCGCGAGCCGAAATAGACTTGCCAATACTGGCTCACGACGAATGTTGCTTATGCATAATGTCGATCGCGATCCACACGGGAACCCTTACAACCACGGTTTGAGTCTCCCCTACTCTATTATCAAGGGCGGGCCGCGATCGTGACAAGGACGCAGCCGTCGTTCTGCACAGGTCATGGGACCAGGATTGCCTGGTCCAGCGGCGATCCGTCGCTTGGACCGGGCTCCCGACGGGGTGGATGAGTGCGGCCGGTGTCGCGCCTTCTGACTCCGGAGGATCGGACTTGTCGACAGCGCCGTTCGAACGTCCCTCCACCACCGACGCCCTGCGGGTTGGCGTGAGAGCCTGCGTGGCCGCGCTGCTGCTGAGCGTGCCGACCCTCGCGGGCGCGGCGACGCTGCGCGTGGCGGTACGGGGTGTCGAGACCGGCGGGGGCCGCGTCTTCGTCAGCCTGTGCTCGGGCGGCCTGGAGCCGCAGGACTGCCCGATCGGCATGACGGCGGCGGCCACGGACGCTTTGGTGACGTTCACGTTCCCCGACGTGTCTCCGGGTGTCTACGCGGTCGCGGCCTTCCAGGACCGGAACGGCAACGGCGTGCTGGACAAGAGCCGGAACGGCCTGCCGCTCGAACCCTACGGCTTCTCCAACGGAACGGGCCGGCCCACCGTGCCTCGCTTCGAACGGGCCGCTTTCCAGCTCGGTGGCGACGCGGACGTCGTCGTCCGGCTCCTGTCCATCGCGACACGGCGTTGAATGGCGCTCCCGCTCGGGATCGACCGGAGGGCGAGCGCGGGGCGGCCGGACGCGACACCCGCCGCGACCCTCGACGGCGTCTCGGTCGACATCAAGCGGACCCCGGTGCTCAAGGATGTGTCGCTTGGCCTCGATGCGGGTGAGGTCACGGTGCTGCTCGGGCCCAACGGGGCCGGCAAGACGACCCTGATCCGGACCCTGTGCGGCGGGCTCGCGCCCACCCGGGGGAGCGTGCGGGTCGAAGGCCGCGACCCGCGGCGGAGCCGTGCGGCCCGCGGGCGCATCGGCCTGGTGCCGCAGGACGTCGCGCTCTACGGCCGCCTGACGGTCGCGGAAAACCTGAGGTGCTTCGCGTTCCTGGCCGGCTACCGTCCCGTCGCGGCCGCGCGCCAGGCCGCGACGGCCCTCCACCTGACCCAGCTCGCGCCCTCGGCCGACCGGCTCGTTTCCGCCCTGTCGGGGGGCCTGCAGCGGCGCGCCAACATCGCCTGCGCGCTGGTGGCGGAGCCCGGCCTGCTGCTTCTCGACGAGCCGACCGTCGGCCTCGACGTGGACGCGCGACGCGCCGTCCACGCGGTGCTGCGCCGGCTCGCGGACGAGGCTTGCGTGGCGATCCTGCTCACCACGCACGATTTCGACGAGGCCGCGGTCCTGGCCGACAAGGTGATCGTGCTCGATCGCGGCACGGTCCTGGCCAGCGGCACGCCCGCGGACCTGCTCCACCGGGTGCACGGCCACGACGCGCGGGTGGTCGAACTCGTCCTGCCCGAGGTGGCGGACACCGCCACCGAAGCCCTGCTCCGGCGCGACGGCTACGAACCGGGTCCGGGACGGATCTCCTGGGGGAAACGGGTCCTGGCGGGCGACGGCCCGGCTTTCCTGGATGCGCTGGCGGTGCGCGGCGTCGCGGTCGCGGAACTGCGCGTACGGCGGCCGAGCCTGGAAACGCTCTACCTCGACCTTCTCAGGGCGCGGGCGCGGCCGTGATCCCGCTGGCGTCCGCCTGGGTCATGGCGCTGCAGCTCAGCCGCGACCGCGCGGCCCTGGTCATGGCGTTCCTGCTGCCGCCGCTCATCTTCGTGGTGCTGGCCGCGATCTTCTCGGGCGCGACGGGCACGGAGCTCAGGCTGCATGTGGGCCTGCTCGACGTGTCGGGCAGCGCGTCGGGGCGCCGGTTCGTCGAGGCCTTCGCGGCGGAGCCGAGCCTTCGGACCACGGTCGAGCCGGGCGGAACGCCGGCCGACCTGGAAAGCGAGGTCCGCGAAGGCGAGGTCGACGTGGGCGTGCTGGTGCGGGCCGACCTCGCCGCCGCGCACGGCACGCGAGCCGACGCGCCGGTGGTGGTGGTCGGCGACCCGAGCCGGGCGGTGGCGGTGCCGCTCGTGACGGGCCTGGTGCAGCGGGTCGTCAATGCCAAGCTGCCCGACGTGGCGCTGTCGCGGATCCTCGGCGACGTCGAGCGGGCCGGCAAGCTCGAACCCGAGGAACGCGACTTCCTGGAACGTGCCTTCGACACCGACGTGAAGGAGGGCAATCCGGGTTTCGGCTTCGCGGGACTGGTGGACACGCGGCCCGCATCGCGGGAACGGCTCGCGGGCGGGCCGATCGCCTATTACGCGGGCGCCGTCACGGCCGTCTTCCTGCTGTTCGCCGCCATGCAGAGCGCGGCGAGCCTGCTGGACGAGCGGCAGGCGGGCATCCACGCCAGGCTGCTCGCGGGTCCGCACGGCATGGCGGCCGTGGTGTTCGGCAAATTCGTGTTCCTGACCGTGCAGGGGCTCGCGCAGGCGGGGCTGATCTACCTGACCGCCAGGGCCGTGTACGGCGTGGACGCGCTGGCCCACCCGGTCCCGTGGCTGCTCGCCGGGACGGCTACGGCCGCCGCCGCGGCGGGCCTGGCGCTCGCGGTCTGCGCGAGCTGCGCGACCCGGCAGCAGGCGCAGCTCGTGTCCAGCTTCGGGGTGCTGATGGTGTCGGCGGTGGGGGGCAGCATGGTGCCGCGCTACCTGATGCCGCCCTGGCTGCAAGCGCTGAGCTGGTTCACCCCCAACGCCTGGACCATCGAGGCCTTCCATCGCGCCCTGCTGCGAGACGCGGGCGCCGGCCCGCTGGCTCCCGCCCTGCTGGTTCTGGTCGCCATCGCGGTGGTCGGCCTGACGGTGGGGACCGCCATGGCGTCGCGGCAGCGCACGGGGTGAGACCGCGCGCGGAAATCCGGTCGCCGGAGCCTCACTCGGGCAGCGGCACCTTCGGCGCGTTCGGCGGCACGACCATGGCGCGCGCCGCGACCTCGTCCACCGAGCGTGGGGTTCGGCGGTGGTGGACGGGCCTGACGGCGACGGCGACGCGGGCCCGCTTCGGCCGGACCCGCCTCACCACCGCCCGGACGGGCTCGGGCCGCGTCGTGGGGAGCGGGCGGTAGAGCGCGACAGGCTCGGCCCTCAGGTCCGCGGCCGCCGGGGCGATCTGGTGCAGGTCGAGCGCCGCCGACATCGCGTCGGCTCCCTCGGTCGGGTGATCCGCGATCGCGGCCGGGCCGTCGCCCCCCGTGGCCGTGCTGCGCAGGCCGCCCATCAGGGCGACGAGGTCGGCCGCCCCGAGGTCGGTGCGGCACAGCCTCACCCGCAGCGACAGGGCGTGCCGCTCCTGGAAGATGCTGGGCTGGTCGCCGCTGATCCAGCGGTCCGCGAGGTCGGCGGTCTGCCAGCCGTAGAAACAGGTGAGCGCGCCCGACCTCCCGACCGCCGAACCGAATCCGCCCATCGGGTCGCGCGTGTCGGCCGGCCCCAGCCCCATCCTCATGGGCGGCAGGCGGTCGGTGGCCTCCGTCGACAGGATGTCGTCGGTGATGCGGGGCGCGAGCGCGTCGCGGGTCACCGTCACCACGATCTGGTTCTCGCCCACCGTGCCCGGGTCGCCGCGCAGGGTGACGATCTGGGTGTAGCTGTCGATCGCCCGGTGCTCGTCCACGGCGATCACGGGACCCGCCGCGGGCGGCAGGGTGAACAGCGGCACGTCGGAGCGGACGCGCAGGGCATCGATCCAGGCCGTGAGATCGGCGGCCCGCGCCGGACCCGCGGTGCCGGCGACGGCGCCGAGGGCCAGGAGCGGCAGTGTCCGGCGAAGGGGGGAGCGGAACATCGGTCGGCCCTCAGGATCGGGTGAAGGGGACGGAACTGGCCGCGAGGCCTTTCCGCGTGTCGAAGGTGGATTGCTGCCGGTCGAGCGCGGAGAAGAGGTCGCGCGCCCTGTCCTTGCGGCCCGAATGGTATTCGGCCCAGGCCCGCATGGTGGCGAGGTCGCGCGGCTCGGGCGTGAAGGCCCGCCGCCGGTCGAGCGCGCGGATGGCCTCGTCGTAGCGGCCCCGGTCGAAGGCGTCGATGGCGGCCTGGGCCAGGGCCGCGACGCCGATCTCGCCGCGGCGGGCCGGGGTGAGGTCGTCGGTGTTGGCGGCCTGCAGCGCCGGGTCGACCTGATGGCGCCGGAGTTCGGCCAGGGCCTGGCCGTAGGCCGCGTCGGCGCGGGTGGAGCCGCCCTCGCGCGCCGTCGCGAAGGCGATGGCCGCCTCCTTGGGACGGTTCAGCTTCATCAGGCACCAGCCGGCCCGCAGCGCCGCCTCCGGGTCGCGCCCGTCCGCGCCGGCGATCGTGGCGGCCGTGCAGGGAAGCTCGGCGGAGCGGACGGGCTGGGGGGCCGCGCGGCGCGCGGTCTCGACCGGCACCGGACGCGGCAGCGCGGGCCGGTGCCGGACGGCCTCGACGGGCGCGGGATCCGAGGGTCCGGCGGTATGCCGCGCGACGGCCCCGGGCGTCGGCCTCCCGTGCGGCCGCGTCAGATCCGCCAGGGAGGGGAAGGCTGCGCGGTTCTCGGCCACGAAGCGTAGGAACGCGCCCTTGTCGCCTCCCCGCTGCAGGGTCAGCGCCAAGCCCAGCGCGGTGGTGTCGCGCGGCTGCCAGTCCATCGCCCTGCGGAACCAGGCTTCCGCGGCCGGGAGCTGGCCGAGGTTGTAGGCGTACCAGCCGAGCGCCTGGGCGCCCTCGCCCGACTGCTGCTGCGACGTGACCTGCCCGAAGCGGGCGAGGCGGTCCGCCGCGACCGCCACGGGCTCGGGCTGCGTCAGCTCGCGCACCATGCCGTCCACGTAAGCGACGCCGAGCGCCGGGCTCCTGTCGCGCCAGGTGTAGGCCAGCGATTCAGCCTCGTCGGAGCGGCCGACGGCGTTAAGCGCCAGGACGGCGCCTTCCACGACCTTGGCGTCCTCGGGACGGGCCTGGGGCGGCGCGGGGACGGTCGCGAGTGCCAGCTGGAACCAGCCGTTCGCATCCGGCCAGCGGTTGTTTCGCGCGTCGAGCCAGCCGAGCAGGGCCGCGTCGGGCGCCCCATCCGGGGCGCGGGCCGACGTTTCCAGCTTGGCGACGTCGGCGGGGTCGGCGTCCTTGGCGCCGTCGCGCGGCGCGGCCAGCACGCGGCCCACCCGCAACCGGGCGAGGTCGACCGCGAGCGTGTCGAACTCGGGATGGCCGTCCGGCCCCGTCCGGCCCTTGGCGAGCAGGGCGTCGAGGTCGGCGGGCTGCAGCACGGGCATCGCCTTGCGCACGGTGGTAAGCCGTGACTGGGGGTCCCGCACGGCGTCGAGGATGCGCGTGTCGATCACGAGCGCCGTCGCGCTGCGGCCGAGGCGGCCGTAGCTGTCGGCCACGCGCCAGGCAACGTCGAGGTCGTCCGCGGTCACGAGGTCGGGACGGCGTTCGGCCGCGGCCGCCACGGCCGCGTCGTCCTTGCGGTCGGACGCCGCGATCAGCTCCTGCCGGGCCCGCTTGGCCGCGAGCTTGTCCGCCAGGTCGGCTGACGGCTGCCAGGACGGATCGGCCGAGCGGCGCTGGGCGATCGCGGCGTCGAGCTCGTCGAGCTTGTCGGCGCCGAACAGGTCCCACAGCGGCTTGTCGGCGCCCGCGCCGTCGGGCGGCGCGAGCGTCGACAGGTCGGCGGGAGGTTGCCACGTCGGATACAGGCTGCGCAGCCGCCGCAGTTCCGCGTCGGCGCGGGTGACGTCGTGGTGCGTCGTGAAATAGGCGAGCGCGCTGGTGTCGACGGCGGGCTCCGGCCCGGTCGCCTGCGCCAGGGCGAGCGTGGGCGCGAAGGCCGCAAGGCCGGCCGCGAGGACGAAGCGGTTCATAGGCACCTCGGCAAGGTTTGATGGGCTGCGATGAGGACGAGGGCGCGCAGGGTCGTGGGGTAGTAGCGGTCGACGGCGGCGGCGTGGAACTCGGCGGGCAGCGCGGGGCCGCCGAGCGCGCACCGCGTCAGCGCCGCGACCGCGCGGTAGCCGCTGTCGCCCAGGGGCTCCAAAGGCTTGCCGGTGGCCACGTCGACCACGGCGGGAACGGTGCCGGTCGTGTCCGCGAAGACCGCCGCGAAGGGAGCCAGCGTGGCCGCCGTGGCGTGGCCGGCCCAGGCGAGGTAGAGCGGCACGCGGATCGCATCGTAGCCGAAAGTGGCCGGGAAACCCGCGGCGGGCGCGGGCGCGGTTCCGGCGAGCGACACCCAGTCGCTCGGCAGGCGGGCCGGACCGAACCGCGCCTGCGCCATGAGACGCAGGCCGGTTTCAGCCACAGCCGCGAAATCGCGGTCGGGCGCGAGGTCGTCGAAGCGTTTCAGTGCGGGGTAGATCCAGTAGGACAGGTTGACGACCGGCCCGTCCGGCCGGTCGGCCGCGCCGAACCCCGCCGTCCCCGGCCGCAGCGCGGGCCCGAAGGGGGTATCTTCAAGGTCGTGGTCGGCGATCGCGCGGATCATGCGCAGCGCCGCGGTGGCGTAGGCGGCCTTGGCCCAGGCGTCGCCCGCCTCCGCCAGGGCCCAGGCGATCAGCACGTCGCCGTCGGACGCGTTGTTGCGGTCGGGCACGTGGGGGGTGGCGTCGGGCTGCCAGCGCCAGGCCGCAAGCCCGTCGTCGCGCAGCAGGAGCTGCGCGCGCGTCCAGGCCCACACCCGCTCGAAGGTCGCGGGGTCGTCGGCCGCCACGGCGAGCAGCATGCCGTAGCCCTGCCCCTCGCTGTGGGACACGTCCCCGTTGGCGTTGTCGATGACGCGGCCGCCGGGGCTGATGAAAGTACGCTTGTAATTGTCCCACAGCGCCGGGGACGCGAGCGCGCCCCGCAGCGGCGGTGCGGCGGGCGCGTCGGCCAGGGCCGGGGCGCCGAGCGCGAGGGTGAGGGCGAGCACCCCACCCCACCTCACGCGGGCATGTCCCGGCGGGTACCGCGCAGCAGCAGCCACGTCGAGAGCCCGAGGGCCATCGCGATCGCGAGCACCGCGCCGATGTACCAGCCCGCGTGCTTCGAAACCCAGCCCGCCGCGACCAGCCGATCGTTGACGAGCGACAGGCCCTGCGTGCGGAACAGCGCCTGATTGCGGGCCGGCACCAGGGTCGTACCCGGCGCGCCGTCGTCGAGGGCCGCGGCCCGGCCGTCCAGGGCCGCGAGGCGGGACGGCTGCGTCAGGGTCGCGGCCCCCGCCACGAGCGCGCCGTCGTCGCGCGCCGTCACCAACGTCAGGGGCGCTCCCCCCAGCAGTCCCTGGGCGATCACGAAGGACGTGTCGCCCGAGACGTCGAGCGACTGATCGGGCGTGTCCAGGAGACCCGCGGCGCGCAGCGATTGGCCGAAGGTCGCGCCCAGCGCGCCGAGCCAGGTCCCGGCGTGGCTGAAGAGCCCTTCCGGGGGCTGCAACTGGGTTCCCCAGGCGTTGAGCCGCGCGGTGTCGGTCGCGGCCGCCTCGCCCGTGCCGGAGGGTGGGCGCGGCAGGGCGCCGGTGGCCCAGGCCGCGGCGACGGAGCGGGCGTCGAGGCCGGCCGCGGCGAAGAGCGCGGCCGGCAGGTCGGACGGATCGCCCACCACCAAGGCCGAGTCGGAGCCGGGTTGAAGCGCGCCGCGCGCGATCGTGGCGCCGGTCGGCGCACCGACCCCGACCGCCGCGTTGGCGAGCAGGGTCGCGGTCGCCGCCGCGGCCGCCTCCGTGAGGCGCGGCACGACGACGCGAGGGCCTGCATCCGGGTGTACCGCGAACCCGCCGGAGAAACTCGCCGACAGGCTCGGGAACTGGGCCACGCGGGCCAGGGGCGGGAGGCTCAGCGTGCTGGTGCCGAGCAGGAGGAAGCGCTCCTTGGCCCCGATGGAGGTGAGCGTGTCGCAAGCCGCGTCGGTTTCGGCGGGGAGCTGCGCCTCGACCTCGATCCGGTTGCGGCCGGGTCGGAACGGCTCGAGCGGCATGTGGACGACCTGCCCCTGCAGCACCGCGCCGCCCGGCTGATCGAAGTCGACCTCGCCATCCACCACGCCGTTGACGCGCACGAGCAGCTTGGCGTCGCGCGTCAGCCCAGCGGCGTAGCCGCCGTCCAGCGAGAAACGAGCCTCGGCGTAGTCGGCGAGGTAGGCGTCGGACGGCAGCACGACGTCGAAGGCTTCCCGGAACAGGCGGCCGCTGAACGTGCGCGACCGCAGGCCGAAGGCCGCGAGCGGCAGCGATCCGCCCGATGGCAGCCGCATACCGTCCGCCCGCGCCAGGGCCCGCAGGCCATCCTCGGTGCCGGTCGGATCGGGTCCCCCGGCCCCGAGGGCCGCGACGGCGCGGTCGACCTCGCCGCCGGTCGCGCCCGACACGACGAGGGCGGGCGCGCCCTCGGGCGTCGCCACGAGGCGGACGCCCGCGTTCCCCGCGGCTTCCGGAACGCCGTCGAGGTCGAGCCCGGTGCCTACCAGGAGGGTCAGCCCGTCCGCGGCGCGCGCGGTATCGACCACGGGATGGGAATAATGGCCGCGCAACGCGGCGCGCTCGACGGCGGCGATGCCGCGCGAGAGACCTTCGGGCGAGGGCGTGCGGGGGAGCAGCATGTGGATGTGTGTCGCGCCGTCGGGGCCTGGCTGCACGGCGGGCAGGTCGGCAAGGCTCGCGACCGCCGGCGGAGCGCCCACGAAGCCGGTCCGCGCGGGGTCGACCTGCGTCCACAATTCGTAGGTGGCGCCCGTCGAGCAATCCACGCGGTGGCGCTGCGACACCTCGGCCGTGACCGCATTCCAGCCCGGCTGCAGCAACCCGGGCGGCACGTCGATCGACACCGTCCTGACGCCCGTGGGTGCCGCGATCGACATCTTGCCGATCACCTGCCCGTTGACGCGCAGCAGGATGAACGAGGCTTCCGGCATGACCTCGATGGCGGCCTGGAACCCGAGCTGGAACGTCTTGAGCGCGCGGGCCGCCGACGCGGGGACGTAGACCGGCCAGGTCAGGCTGCCGGTCTCTCCCGTGACCCGGAATCCCGCGGCGGAGTCGGGCAGGTGCCACAGCAGACCGGGCGGCGCGGGGGCCGGTTCCGGGTGCACCTCGGCGCATGCGAGGCTCGGGGCGAGGAGAAGGCCGGACAGGAGGAGGGTGGAGGCCTTCGCGATCACGCTGCGTTCTCCCCGGCGAGGACCATGTCGGACACGGCCCGCTTGAAGTCGCGCGCGGCCTCGACCGCGTCGACCGGCGGCACGGCGGGGGCCGTGGGCGGGGTCGCGGTGGCGGACGCCGCAGCCGTTGCCGCGGCGGCCGGGGCCGGGCGCGCGAGGGGGGTCGAGGTCGGCCGACCCAGCAGGCGTTTGATCCCGAACCCGCAGGCGCGGGCGCTGTAGGTCAGGCTCCAGGACAGGAACTGCAGCGATCCGCTGAGCACGCCCTTGTGCTTCTGCCGGGCCTGGCGGGAGCGGTCGAGCACCATGAAGTCGCCGTACATCAGGTCGGCCACGAGCCGCATCTGCACGGGCGACACCTGGAAGAACTGCAGCCCGTACAGGTCGTCGGCGCCGGACGCGTTCATGCGGCGGATGATGACCGACAGGCTGCGCACGGGCACGTCCGAGCGCAGCTGGTCGACGATCAGCGTCCCCAAGGTCTCGTTCTCGCGCACGGGGATGATGCCCTCGATGGTGCGGACCCGCGCGCCGCCCGTCGACACGTCCTCGATCACCACGGGCACCTCGGCCCCGTTGGCGATCAGCAGCCCCTGGCGCTCGATGTCGAGCCGCTGGTTGCGCCTGAGCTCGCGCCGCTCCGTCACCGCGCCCAGCGCGGCGCCCGCGATGGCGAGGTTGAAGGTGTTCCAGACCAGCACGACGACGAGGAGGTCGTTGAAGGCGGGTTCGGTCGCGAGGCGCCACGTCCCCATGGCGGCGGCCACCAGCAGCAGGCCGAAGATCGTGAAATAGGGGCGCGCCAGCTCCGACAGGCGGTCGGCGTCGAGCGTCACCGCCTTGGCGGTCACGTTGAAGGTGGGCTTGCGGGGGTTGGCGAGGACGCTGACGATCGCGCGGGCGAGATAGACCGACTGCACGTATTCGTAGAGTTCCGACACCCAGGGCCAGCGCACGCGGCCGTAAAGGTAGTTCTGCATCATCACGTTCACGGCCATGTAGGTGAGCGTGTAGGCCACCATCTGGTGCAGGTTGGCGACGTAGATGCGCAGCGAGAAGAAGATGTAGAGCAGCGGCGCGAAGGTGAACGCCAGTCTCGGGAAGGGAAAGAACCAGAAGAGCGGGTTCGACACGTAGCAGATACGCTGCGCCAGCGTGAGGCCGCGGCGGAACAGCGGGTTCCGGAGCAGCAGGATCTGGATCATGCCGCGGCACCAGCGGGACCGCTGGCCGATGAAGCTCGACAGGGTCTCGGGCTGCAGTCCGGCGATGAGCGGCTTGTCGACGTAGACCGAGGTCCAGCCCGAGCCGTGCAGGTCGAGCGCGGTCTCGCAGTCCTCCGTGATGGTGACGCCCGAGAAACCGCCCACGCTCGCGAGCGCGCGCCGCCGCAGCAGGGCCGCCGAGCCGCAGAAGAAGGAGGCGTTCCACCGGTCCAGCCCGCGCTGGATCAGGCCGTAGAACATCTCGTTCTCGGACGGCATCGTCTTGAAGGTGCGCAGGTTCTTCTCGATCGGGTCGGGATTGAGGAAGACGTGCGGCGTTTGCACCAGGAACAGGCGCGGGTCCTTGAGGAAGAAGCCCACGGTCTCCTTCAGGAAGGAGCGGAACGGGGCGTGATCGGCGTCGAACACCGCCACGAGGTCGCCGGTCGAGTGCTCCAGGCCGGCATTCAGGTTGCCCGCCTTGGCGTGGTCGTTCTTGGCGCGGGCGAGATAGCGGACGCCGAGCTTGCCGGAGAGCTCCTGCAGCGACGGGCGGCGGCGCGCCGCGGCCAGCGCCGCGCCGGGGTCGGAACTCGTGAGCTTGGCGTCGGTGCCGCCGTCGTCGAGCAGGTAGACCACGAGCTTGGCGGCCGGGTAGTCCATCGCCTTGGCGGCGGTCAGCGTGGAGGCGAGGAGGTCCGCGTCCTCGTTGTAGGACGGGACGAACACGTCGACGGTGGGCAGATCGGCGTCGGGCACCTGGGGAGCCGCGCGCGAGGGCTCCGGATCCGAGATGATGAACAGGCTCAGCGCCAGCACCAGCACGCAGTACATTTCGGCGGCGTAGAGCAGCAGGCCGAACCCGAAGTCGGCCGTGAACCCCGCGGGCGGCAGCGTGGACGTGGTGCGCCAGAACACGTAGCGCATCACCACGAAGGTGCCGAGCGCCAGGAACAGGTGCTTGGACAGGTTGCCCCGCGGCAGCAGCCGGATCAGCAGCATGCCGCCGATGCAGGTGAGGCCAAGCAGAAGTTGCGCGTCGATGCCGATGGGCAGGCTCGCCATGGCAACCGCCAGCCCGACGGCGGTCAGCCAGAACCCTGCGCGAAGAACACGCGCCATAAAACACCCCGCATTTTTTGGAGTCTTCTTGCGGCGTGCGACGCTCGCCGGCACACGGATTTGTGATCCGCGCGGTGAGTTTTGTCTTAAATCGACGGTCGCCTTCGACCTTCGGCCGGATCGTTTCTTTTCACCATGAACGGGACGTTTACCGCGGAGCGGGCCCAGGACGCTTCGTTAGCCACGTCGGGCGAAAGGACCGCCACCTGGGACCCTTGCCGCGCCTGCCGATCGGGCGTCTAACCCGCACCGGAACCGGAGATCCGCCGCCCGTGCCCATCGAAGAACTCAGGCCCATGGAGACGATGGATTCGCCCGAAGCCGCGGTGGAGCGGCTCCGGGCGCTGCATGCGGCGGCCACGGGGGCGCTCAAGGGCGCGCTGACGCGTTTCCTCGCGGAGGGGACGCCGCCCGACGCCACCGCGCGCCTGATGTTCCGCTACCCCGAACTGCGGCTCACCTACACGCCCACCGGCCCGCTGCCGCGCCTCAAGCGGGCCACCGCCAAGTTCCAGGCGCCCGGGGTCTATTCCACGACGGTGACTCAGCCCGACCATTTCGGTCCCTACCTGCTCGAGCAGCTCCGCCCGCTGGTGCGCGACTACGGGTGCGCCATCGAGGTGGGCGTGAGCGCCCAGGAGATCCCCTACCCCTACGTGATCGAGCCCGGCGCCGACCTGACCCGCCGCGGCCTCACGCCGGCCGACCTCGCGCGCTTCTTTCCCACGCCGCTGCTCTCGGCGGTCGGCGACGAAATCGCCGACGGGGTGTGGGAGCCCGGACCCGACGAAGCCCGGCCGCTCGCGCTGTTCGACGCGGTGCGGGTCGACTTCTCGCTGCGCCGCCTCGTCCACTACACGGGCGCGGACTGGCGGGTGATCCAGCCCTGGATCCTGCTCACCAACTACCACCGCTACGTGGACCAGTTCGTCCGGGTGGGGCTCGAGGCGCTCAAGAGCGGCACCGGCGGCTACGAGCGATTGGTGCTGCCGGGCGGGGTCGTGGTGCACCGCGACGAGGCGGCGAGCGCCGACCCGGCCTCCGTGGTCGCGGCCTCGCCCTGGCACCGCTTCCAGATGCCGGCCTACCACCTGGTCGGGCGCGACGCCAACGGGGCGCCGTCGGGCACCACGCTGGTCAACATCGGGGTCGGGCCCTCCAACGCCAAGACGATCACCGACCACCTCGCGGTGCTGCGGCCGCACTGCTGGCTGATGGTGGGCCATTGCGGGGGCCTGCGGCAATCGCAGTCGATCGGCGACTACGTGCTGGCGCACGGCTATCTCCGGCGCGACCGCATCCTCGACGAACTGGTGCCGCCCGATGTGCCGGTGCCGGCGCTGGCCGAGGTCCAGGTGGCGCTCGAGGGCGCCGCCGCGCAGGTCACGGGCGACCGGGCGGAGGCGCTCAAGCAGCGCCTGCGCACCGGCACGGTCGTGAGCTACGACGACCGCAACTGGGAGCTCCGCTTCTCGCAGGAGCGCCGCCGCATCAACCTTTCGCGCTCGATCGCGGTCGACATGGAGAGCGG
>CAXTFJ010000011.1:33895-55930 GCA_964243405.1 uncultured Lichenihabitans sp.
GGGCTACCGGCTGCGCGTGCCCTACGGCACCCTGCTCTGCGTGTCCGACAAGCCGCTGCACGGCGAAATCAAGCTGCCGGGCGCCGCCAACGCCTTCTACGAGCGCGCGGTGGCCGAGCACCTGCTGATCGGGCTGGCGGCGCTCGACGCGCTGCGGGACAACCGCGCGGGCCTCCATTCGCGCAAGCTCAGGAGTTTCGACGAACCGCCGTTTCGATGAAGCGCGCGGCCCCCT
This sequence comes from uncultured Lichenihabitans sp., assembly GCA_964243405.1. Taxonomy (GTDB): domain Bacteria; phylum Pseudomonadota; class Alphaproteobacteria; order Rhizobiales; family Beijerinckiaceae; genus Lichenihabitans. The sequence continues at coordinate 34,131 of CAXTFJ010000011.1, forward strand.
CGGGCGGCAGGATCGCGAAATCGGGAAGCTGGTGGCGCGCGAAGGTGACCTGCCGCTTGGCGTACTGCCGCGTTTCCGCCTTCGCCCGCATCGCAGCCTCGGCGAGCGTCGCTTCGCCCCGGAGATGGGCCGCGAGCGGGGGCACGCCGTGCGCGCGCATCACGGGCAGCGATGGGTCGAGCGCGCGGGCCGCGAGCGCCGCCACCTCGTCCAGCGCGCCCGAGGCCACCATCGTGTCGAACCGGCGATCGATCGCGGCGACGAGCGCCGCGCGGTCCGGCAGGAGGAACAGGCCCGCGCAGCGGTCCGCCGGCAGCAGCGGTGGTTCCCGCTCGGCCTGAAAAGCGGCGAGCGGGTGGCCCGTGGCCTCCCACACCTCCAGCGCGCGCAGGATGCGCTGCGGGTCGGTGGGGCGCAGCCGCGCGGCCGTCAAGGGATCGCGCGCCGCGAGCTGGCGATGGAGTTCGGCCACGGGCACCCCCTCGGCCTCCGCCCGCACCCGGGCGCGCACCGCGGCGGGCACGGGCGGGATCGCGGAAAGCCCCCGCGTCAGCGCCTTGAAGTAGAGCCCCGTCCCGCCTGCCAGCACCGGGACGCGTTCCCCGGCCCAGGCGGCTTCGATCGCGGTTCTCGCCTCGGCGAGCCAGCGCGCCACCGAATAGGGCGCCGCCCCATCGACGTGGCCGAACAGGTGGTGCGGGGCGGCCGCGAGGTCGGCCGGACCGGGCCGCGCCGTCAGCACGCGCAGATCGGCGTAGACCTGCATCGAATCGGCGTTGATCACCAGGCCGCCGAACTGCCGCGCCGCCTGAACCGCCAAAGCGGACTTGCCGCTCGCGGTCGGGCCTGCGATGAGGAGCGCGAACCGCCGCCCCGAGCCTGCCTCCCCCATGCCGCCCCCGATCCCCCTTGTGGCCACGCTGATCGCCCCGCCCGGCACCGGCGCGCTCACGGCGGCGCGCCTGCGCGAGGCCCGGGCCCTGCTGCCGGCCGGCACGGACGAGCCGCGCTGGCTCGCGCCGGACGAGGCCGCCGACATCTCCCTGCCGCTCGGCGCTGACGGCGAGGACGCGCGGGCCGCGATCGAGGCCTGGCGGGCCGCGCACGCGGTGGACGTGTTCATCCAGCCCGCGGGGGGACGGCGCAAGCGCCTTTTGCTGGCCGACATGGACTCGACCCTGATCGGGCAGGAATGCATCGACGAACTGGCCGATTTCGCGGGGCTGAAAACCCAGGTCGCCGCCGTGACGGACCGCGCCATGCGGGGCGAGATCGCCTTCGAGCCCGCCTTGCGCGAGCGCGTGGCGCTGCTCGAAGGTCTGCCCGAGACGGTGGTCCGCACCGTGCTGGACGAACGGATCACGCTCACCCCCGGCGCTAGAACGCTGGTCGCGACCATGCGGGCGCACGGGGGCTACTGCGCCCTCGTTTCGGGCGGTTTCACCCTGTTCACGGCGGAGATCGCGGCCCTGCTGGGGTTCGACGAGCACCGCGGCAACACGCTGCTGGTGGAGGCCGGGCGGTTCACGGGCCGGGTCGCCGAGCCCATCCTGGGGCGCGACGCCAAGCGCGACGCCCTGCGCGAGCTGCGCGACAAACTGGGTCTCGCCCCCGCCCGGACGCTGGCCGTGGGGGATGGCGCCAACGACCTCGGCATGCTGGGCGAGGCGGGGCTCGGGGTGGCGTTTCGCGCCAAGCCCGCGGTGGCGGCCGCGGCAGGGGCCCGCGTCGACCACGGCGACCTGTCGGCCCTGCTCTACGCGCAAGGATATTCGTCGGCAGACTTCGCGGCGTGAGCGCGGGCACCGTCGCGTCCACCAGGGGCATCGCGCTGCCGGTCGGCGTGCTGCTGGGGGCGATCAGCTGCTTCCAGTTCGGCGGCGTGCTCGCCAAGCAGATCTTCCCGACGGTGGGGCCGATGGGCGCCTCGGCGCTGCGCATGGGGCTCGCGACCGTGCTGCTGTGGGCGATCGCGCGCCCCTGGCGCACGCGGATCCCGGCCGGCGCCGCGGGACCGCTGCTGCTCTACGGAGCGTCGCTCGCCGGGCTGAACCTGCTCTACTACCTCGCGCTGCAGCGCATCCCCATCGGCATCGCGGTCACGATCGACTTCACGGGGCCGTTGAGCGTGGCGGTGCTGCATTCGCGCCGCCTCGCCGACCTTGCCTGGGCGGGACTCGCCCTCGCGGGGATCGTCCTGCTGGTCCCGATCGGGCCGCTGGCCGCGCCGCTCGACCCGTGGGGCATCGCGCTGAGCTTCGCATCGGCGGTCTGCTGGGCGGTCTACATCCTGGTCGGCAAGCGCGTCGCGCGAACCGTGCCGCCCGTGCAGGCCACCGCGCTCGGCACCGCGACGGCGGCCGTCATTACCCTGCCCTTCGGCTGGGCCCAGGCCGGGCCCGCCCTGCTGTCCCCCGCGGCCCTGCCGGTCGCGGCCGTGCTGGCGAGCCTGTCGAGCGCCCTGCCCTTCACGCTCGAACTGTTCGCGATGAAGCGGTTGCCCATCGCGGTCTTCGGCATCCTGATGAGCCTGGAACCGGCCTTCGGGGCTCTGTACGGCCGCCTCCTGCTGGGGGAGGTGCTGACCGGGCGGCAGGTGGTCGCCATCGGGGCCGTGATCCTCGCCTCCGCCGGGGCGGCGTCGACCCGCGCGTCAGCCTGACGCGGCTTCGTGCGGGTCTTCCAGGACGCGCGGATCGGGCCGGGTGATCAGCCGCGCGCCGCGCCCGTAGGTGAGCCAGGCCCAGGCCCAGTTGAGATAGACCGCGACGCGGTTGCGCGCGCCGATGAGGAAAAACAGGTGCACCGCGCTCCACAGCACCCAGGCCGGGAAGCCGGTGAACCTAAGCTTGCCGAGGTCCGCCACCGCGGCCGAGCGGCCCACCATCGCGAGCTGGCCGTCGTCCCGGTAGCGGAACGGTCCGGGTGCGGCCCTGCCCGCCACCCGCGCGGCGATCACCGACGCCACGTAGGCCCCCTGCTGCTTGGCGACGGGTCCCAGCCCGGGCAACGGCCGCCCGTTCGGCCCGGGCATGGAGGTGACGTCGCCGATCGCGAACACGCCGGGCCGGCCCGGCACCGCGCAGTCCGGACCGACCTTCACGCCGCCGGTCTTGGCGTGGTCGGCGCCGAGCCAGGCCGCCACGGGCGTCGCGGCCGTGCCCGCGCACCACACCACCGTGGCCGCCGGGATCCTGCGCCCGCCGGCCGTCACGCCGCGAGCGTCGATGGCCTCGACCGGCGCACCGGTCAGCACCTCGACCTTCAGCTGTTCGAGCCGGTGGCGCGCGTAGTCGGCGAGCGGCTTGGGAAAACCGTTGAGCAGGCCGGGACCGCCCTCGCACAGCACCACCTGCGCGTTCCCGGGATGGATGCGCCGGAAGTCGCGCGCGAGCGTCGAATGGGCGAGTTCCGCGATGGCGCCCGCGAGTTCCACGCCGGTCGGGCCGCCCCCCACCAGCACGAAGGTGAGCAGGCGGGCCACCTCGGCCGGGTCTGGATGGGTTTCGGCGCGCTCGAAGGCCCGCAGCAGGCTCACCCGCAGCGCGAGGGCATCGTCGAGCGTTTTCAGCACGTGGGCGTGGGCAGACCAGTCGTCGTGCCCGAACCAGGAGTAGACCGAGCCGGTGGCGAGCACGAGGGTGTCGAATGACATTTCGCCCGCGTCCGCCACCGTCACGACCTGGCGCTCCGGGTCGACGCCCGTCACCTCGCCCATCAGCACCGTGACCTCGGGCCGATCCGTGAACAGGCTGCGGATCGGCACCGCGATGTCGGACGCGTCGAGCGCCGCGGTCCCCACCTGGTAGAGCAGCGGCTGGAACAGGTTGTGGTTGGTGCGGTCCACCAGCGTGATGTCGACGGGCACGCCCTTCAGACCCTTAACGACCTCCAGGCCACCGAAGCCCGCGCCGACCACGACCACGTGCGGGCGCGGCTTCACCCCGTCACCGCCCCCTACCGTCGATCCCGTCATGGCTCTCCTCCGATCCGGACGAGATAGGGCGGAGAAGCGAAGGGTCACCGGAGCCTCGCGCGACCAATCTACCGACTCAGGCTGTCTGATGGCCCAGCACCGCCCGCTCGTGGCCACCCAGGTCGGGGCGTGTCTCGACGCCGATCAGGCCCGCATCGCGCAGCAGGACCGCGATTGCCCCGGCCTGCCCGGCGCCCACCTCCAGCACCGCGATCCCACCCGGCCCGAGCAGGCCCGGCAGCGTGGGCACGATCACCCGATAGGCCGCGAGCCCGTCCGGACCGCCGTCCAGCGCCGCGTGCGGATCGTGGTCGCGCACCTCGGGCGCGAGGCCCGCGATGGCGCTGCTCTCGATGTAGGGCGGGTTGGACACCACGAGATCGAACGGCCCCTCGGGCGGCGTGGCGAAATCGCCCCCAACGATTGCGGCACGTTCGGACAATCCGCACGCCTCGGCATTGCGGCGCGCGACCGCGCAGGCCTCCGGCGATCGGTCGAGGCCCAGGCCGGTCGCGTGCGGCAGGTCGGACAGGAGGGCGAGCAGGATCGCGCCCGATCCCGTTCCGAGATCGAGCACGCGGAGCGGGTCGGTCCGGCGAGGCGCGAGGGCTTCGAGCGCGGCCGCCACCACCGTCTCCGTGTCGGGACGCGGGTCGAGCACCGCGGGCGTGACGTGGAGGTCGAGCGTCCAGAAGGCGCGGCGGCCCAGGATGCGGAACACGGGCTCGCGCACGAGGCGCCGGGCCAGGGTGCGGGACAGGGTCTCGGCCGCGTCGGGGCCGAGCGGGGCGTCGGCGTCCGTGAGCAGGGCGAGGCGGGTCAGGCCCGCGGCGTCTTCCAGGAGGATGCGGGCGTCTCTCTCGGCCCCGTCGATGCCCGCGTCCCGCAGCATAGAAACCGTACGCGCGAGCGCGGCCCGGCGCGTCTCCGTCGCCGCGAACCGCAACGCTTCCACCCGCACGACGTCAGCCGCGTGATGCCCTTCTCCCGCACAGCGGGAGAAGGTGCCCGACAGGGCGGATGAGGGGAGTCACGGGTCCGAGTGTCCCCTCATCCGTCGCGGCTACGCCGCGCCACCTTCTCCCGTCAACGGGAGAAGGAAGGGTAGAGCGCTTCACGCCGTAGCGCGTTCCAGGACGCGGCGGAGCCGGGCCGCGAAGGCGGGAGCATCGGTGGGCAGGTCGCCGTCGAGGATGCGGGCCTCGTCGTGGAGCAGCCACGCCGCATCCTCGATCGCGGGCTTGTCGCCGCCCGCCTGCACCTTGCCCGCGAGCGCGGTCACGAGCGGGTGCGTCGGGTTCACCTCGAGCACCGGCTTGGACACGCTGCCGCTCCGCCCGTTCTGCGCCATGATGCGCTCCATGCGCCGGTCGGGGCCGTATTCGGGCGCCACGAGGCAGACGGGGCTCTCGGACAGGCGGTCGGAGGCGCGCACGTCCTCGACCGCATCGGCCAGGATCTGCTTCATGGTGGCGAGCAGGGTCGCGACCTGCGGGCTGACCTCGGCCGAAGACGGCTCGGCTTCCCCCTCCTTCAGCGGCACCAGCTTGATGTCGGCCGCGCCCTGCGTCACCGACTTAAACGGCTTGCCCTCGTAGCCCGCGGCCGTCGAGACCCAGAAGGCGTCCACGGGGTCGGGCAGCAGCAGTACCTCGATGCCGCGTGCCCTAAACCCTTCGAGTTGCGGGCTCGCGCCGAGGCGTTTCGCGTCCTCGCCCAGCATGTAGTAGACGGCGGTCTGGTTGGGGCGGAGGTCCGCCACGTACTGCGCCAGCGTGCGACCGCCGTCCGGGTGAGTCGAGGACGCGAAGCGCACGAGCTTGAACAGGGTGTCGCGCCGCTCGGGGTCCTCGTAGAGCCCCTCCTTGATGACGGCCCCGAAATTCTTCCAGACGCCCGCGAACGTGTCCGGCTCGGCTTCGGCCAGCTTGGTCAGGTCCTGCACCACGCGGTTGCTCACGCCCTTGCGGATCGCCGCGAAGACGGGGCTCTGCTGGATCAGCTCGCGCGACATGTTGAGCGGCAGGTCGGCGGTGTCGACCACCAGCTTCACGAAGCGCAGCCAGCCCGGCAGCAGGTCGGCGTCGGCGCTGATCAGCACGCGGCGGACGTAGAGCTTGGCCTTGGCCTTGCGCGCGGGGTCGAACAGGTCGAACGGTTTCGAGCCGGGCACGAAGGCCAGCACGTTGTACTCGTAGCGGCCTTCCGCGCGCCAATGGATCGTCAGCGCCGGCTCGTCGAAATGGCCGCCGAGCCCGCGGTAGAACTCGGTGTACTGCTCGGGCGTGACGTCCGCCTTGGACTTGGCCCACAGCGCCGCGCCGTCGGTGAGCGACTTCGGCTCGTCGCCCGGCTTCTCGACCACGGACAGCGGCACCGCGACCGCGCCGGAATGCTCGCGGATCAGGCTCTCGATCCGGTAGGGCTCGAGGAACTCGGAAGCGTCGTCGTTGAGGTGGAGCGTGACGCGGGTGCCGCGCGCGGGGGCATCCTCCAGCGGCAGGGCCGCAATCGCGTAGGCGCCCTTGCCGTCGGACGTCCAGGTCCAGGCCTCGGCCGAGCCCGCCCGGTGCGTGTCCACCCGCACGTTGGTCGCCACCATGAAGGCGGAATAGAAGCCGATGCCGAACTGGCCGATGAGATTCTGGCTGGTCTGGGCCTCCTTGTCGCCCGCCACGCGGTCGAGGAACGCGCGCGTGCCGGAACTCGCGATGGTGCCGAGCGCGGACACGAGGTCGTCGCGGCTCATCCCGATGCCGTTGTCGGCGACGGTCAGCGTCTTGGCGTCCTTGTCGAGCGACACCGTGATGCCGAAGGGTGCCCCATCGGCGACGAGGTCCGGGGCCGCGATCGCCTCGTAGCGGAGCTTCTCGCAGGCGTCGGCCGCATTCGAGATGAGTTCGCGCAGGAAGATGTCCCGCTCGGAATAGACGGAGTGGACCATGAGGTCCAGGAGCCGGGCGACATCGGCCTGGAACACGTGGGTGTCGGGCGCCGCTGCCCCTGCTTCAGCCTCACTCGTCGTCACGCCGCGGACCTCCCGGATTGTCGGCACGCCCCCTTGGCGACGCCCGGCCGTGATATCGGGGCACGGCCGGTCGGACGCAAGGCGAGGGCGGAACGGGCGGGCAACAAAAAACCGGCAGGAGCGCTGGGGCTCACTGCCGGTCTCTTCGTGCCGCCCGTCACCCCGGGGGAGGGTGCGAGGCCAAGCGGACGTCCCGGTGGGCTGGGGGCTGACTAGGTCCGGAACGCCCGGCCTCGAGCGACCCGTTTCTTGTCGCGTCCGAAAGGGGCCGGCCCGGGGCCGCACAGGGGCGAAATCGGGATTTGTCCCGGAGCGCCCCGAGGAGGAAAATCGCACGCGCTTGAACGGAGCGCGGATCGGCTTACTCTCGGGTTCGCCGGCGCTCGGCACGGCAGGCCTGGACGGGGAGACGCGGATTGGACGGACGAGACCAGCCGGAGGCGACGTTGCGCGGCGGACCGACGGCGACGGCCGCGATCCACCCCTTCCCCAAGCCGGCCGCGCGGGACGAAAGCCGGCCCTTCCCCGGGAAAGCGCAGCCTCCGGTCTCGTTCGACCGGCAGGAGTTGCGGGAGATCCTGAACCTTTACGGACGCCGCGTGGCGGAAGGCGAGTGGCGCGACTACGCGATCAGCTTCTCGGCGCAGAAGGCCACCTTCAGCATCTATCGCAGAGCCTCCGAGGTGCCCCTCTACCGGATCGAGAAGGACCCGAGCCTCGCGCGGCGCCAGGGGGCCTACGCGGTGGTGACCGCCGCCGGCCTGATCCTCAAGCGCGGGCCAGACCTCGACCGCGTGTTGCGCGTGCTGGACAAGAAACCCAAACTCGTCGTGGTGTAGGGCGACGCGATGGTGCCGGGAGGCTGTCGAGCCCGACCGTCCGTCATGTGCTCGCGGCTTGCATCACGCCGCGTGCTCGCTTCTCGCTGAACGCGGGTGCGAGGCGGCCTCGTATGTCTTTCTTGTCGAAAATGTAACCAAACTTGGGCAAGCTGCTGAAGGTGAGTTACCGCGGAGAGACACCATGGCCTTATCAACACAGGAACGAATTCTGATTGAGTCGCAGGTCGCCAACGATGGACCTAGCACGGGTGCAGCCTACCTGCTTTGGATCTTTCTTGGATTATTTTCCGGGCACAGATTCTATCTGGGTCGACCGGGAACGGCAATCTTACAGATCTTATCCTACTTTATACTGATCGGCTTCATTTGGCACATCGTCGATGCCTTTCTCATCCCGGGAATGATCCGTGCGCGGAAGGAGCAAATCCGCCAGCGCCTGATGGTCAATGCTCTTTCCTACGCGCCAGGCGCAGGCACTACCGGTCAGGACATCGTTCCTGCGTAACGTCTGTCAGCAACAACCATGATGACTGATTTCTCAGGTGTTTCGCATGCACAAGCGATTTATCGAACGAAGAAAAGCCCCGGATCGCTCCGAGGCTCGTTAAACTATTCCAGGCTGATGAAAGCGATTCAGCTATTGCGGTTACCCATCACGCGCAGCAAGCTCATAAAAATATTGATAAAGTCAAGATAAAGACGCAGCGCTCCGTTGACCGACTTTTTCACCGCAACGTCGGCACCGTCCCGAAAGTCATACATCTCCTTGATCGCCTGCGTGTCCCAAGCTGTCAGGCCCGAGAAGATACCGATTGACAGGATCGAAAGCGCGAACTGCATGCCCGAGCTTTGGACAAACGCGTTGACAAGGCTCGCGATCAATACGCCGATTAGGCCCATAACCAGGAACGATGCCATTGGGGACAGGTCGCGCTTGGTCGTATAGCCGTAGAGGCTCAGCCCGCCGAAAGCACCGGCCGTCACGAAGAAGGCACGGAACACCGACTGACCTGTGTAGAACAACAGGATGGAGGACAGTGACAGGCCCATAAGGGCCGCAAAAGCCAAGAACATGTTGCGGGCCGATGACGCCGTCATCCGGTCAATGCGGAACTGGAAGAACATGATGAAAGCAATCGGCGCAAACATCAGCACGAACCGAAGCGGGCTGCCGTAAAGCGCCATACCGAAGTCGGTCAGGTAGATGCTTCGCGACAAGTGGTAAGGCGTAACTATACCGGACGGTGCCACCGCGAGCTTGTTGGCGCCGAGCGCAACGAGCCCCGTGATGGCGAGGCCCATCACCATGTTGTTGTAGACGCCGAGCATGTACTGGCGCAGGCCTTGGTCGATCTCGGCGGCGCCGGCCCGGGACGCGCGACCGCCGAAGCGGGCCGTCGCGTTGCGATCGAAGTCGGACATGAATCCCTCACGCGGTTCGGGGCCGGACGGAACACCATCCCCGGAGGCACGCGGTTCGTCGCCGCCGCCACGACGAGGAATATGGCTCTCTCCAGAGAAGCACACAAGGCTCGCCGCGGTTCCCGCCGATGAAGTTTTGGTAAGGATGACGGATGGTTGCGGGCAGGCCGCCCCCGAACGGCGGGGGCACCATCCTTCCCGCGCCGTGAGCCGTTTCGCCTCCGCCCGCATCGGGCGTTGACAGGGTGTGGCGCGGGGGCGAAACGGGGCGCATTCGAGAGACCGCGCTGAGGTGGGCCCGTGGATTTCCCCTTTCCCGTCGTGGTCTGCGATGTGGGCGGCACGAATTGCCGGGTCGCGGTCAAGGACGGGCCGGAAGCGCCGGCGCGGGTCATCGGTTTCCTGAAGACGGCCGATTACGAGGGGCTCGCGGCCGCGGTCGCGCGCGCGACGTCCGACGCGGGCGTCGCGCCCCGCTCGGTGATCGCCTGCGGGGCCGGACCGGTGGATGGGCGGCACCTGAAGCTCACCAACGCGCCCTGGGTGATCGACGGCCCCGCGGTGGCGGCGACCCTCGGGCTCGACCAGGGCCTCCTGCTCAACGATTTCGAGGCGCAGGCGCTGTCGTTGCCGGCGCTGCGGCCGGATTGGATTCTCGGGATCGGTCCCGACATCCCGGCCGACCGGGGTCCGCAGGCCATCCTGGGGCCGGGCACGGGCCTGGGGGTCGCCTGCCTGGTGCAGGCGGACGGCCGCTACACCGCGCTGGCGAGCGAAGCCTGCCACATCGGCTTCGCGCCGGAGACCCGCGAGGAAGCCGAGTTCTGGCCCTACCTGGACCGCGCGCACGGCCGCATCACGACCGAGAGCGTCCTGTCGGGGCTCGGCATCGAGCGCCTGCACCGCGCCCGCATGGCGGCGCTCGGGCGGCCCGTCCCGGTCGCCACGCCCGCCGAAGTCACCGCCCGGGCGCTGGTCGAGCGGGAGTCGGACGAAGCGGACACGCTCAAGGCCTATTGGCGACTGGTCGGCCGCTTCGCGGGCGACATCGCCATCACGTTCAAGGCGACCGGCGGGGTGACGCTCGCGGGCGGCATCCTGCCGCGCGTGACCGACCTGCTCGACCAGGCCGAGTTCCGGCGCGCCTTCGAGGCCAAGGTGCCGGTGGAGCAGCTCGCCCGGCGCATCCCGACCCGCCTCGTGACGCACGGCGAATCCGTGCTGGAGGGCATGGGCGCCATCGCGGCGCGGCCAAACGCCTACGCACTCGACTACGACCGCCTCGCCTGGCGCTGACGATCCGGGGCCAACCTTGGAGCGCGTTCCCGAACGGGCTCAGGCGGCGTGCGGGGGCGAGGCCGGGTGGTCGACCAGGATCGAGAACAGGCTCGACGGGTCGCGTACGGTCCTGAGCTTGGCCGTGACGTGCGCCTCGCGGAACAGGCGGGCGATGCGTGCGAGCGCCTTCAGGTGGTCGGCGCCCGCCGATTCGGGCGCGACGAGCAGGAAGGCCAGGTCGACCGGCTCGCCGTCGAGCGCGTCGAACTCGATCGGCCGGTCGAGCCGCGCGAACACGCCGAAGATACGGCGGCAGGTCGCGAGCTTGCCGTGCGGGATCGCCACGCCCTTGCCCACGCCCGTCGACCCCAGCCGCTCGCGCTGCAGGACCGCGTCGAAGATCTCGCGTGACGACAGGCCCGACACCGTCCCCGCCCGGTCGCACATCTCCTGCAGCACGGACCTCTTGGTGTTGCCCCGCAGCGTCGGGATGATGGCCTCGGCGGAAAGAAGGTCGTTCAACGCCATCGTCGACATCGGTCCAGTCTCATATCCATCGGCATGGAAGCAAGGAGGGTGCCGCGCCCCGTCCCGCTCCCGCCCGAGAAGCTTTTCCACCCCGTCAGGGTCATGAACGCCGAGCGGTCCGCGCTCGATCCAAGGATCGCGAGGTATCGTGAAAGCTTGGCTATTCGACGGCGGAGATTGCGGTCCGGTCCGGCTTAGCGGGGCAGCGGCGCCATCTCCGGCTCGAGCCGCGCGACGGGCCTGCTCGTCCGGTACTGGCCGCGGACCACGGTGGTGAAGGCCAGTGCCGCCAAACCGAGCAGCGTCATCCACCACAGCTGCGTCGTGTCGAGCCCGTCGAACGCGATCGTCAGCGACGCGACGAGTTCGGCCAGCACGAAGGGCGCGACCGCGGGAGCGAGCCGTCCCACGACCCCGAACGCGCTGATCAGCAGAACCGCGGCCAGCGCGATGCCGATCATCCCGTAGTCGTACCAGACCTCGAAGAGCAGGCTCTTGGGCGTTTCGGGTGGCAGGAAGCCGGTCGCGGGGGCCAGCGCCGCCATGCCGATGCCGTGGCCGGTGATCAGGCGCAGGGGCTCGCGCACCACGAGGTCAGCCCACACCCGCATGCTCTGCGTGGTGCTGGCGAGATCGGGGAGCCGGTCGCCCGCCAGGCTCCCCAACGCCTTGAACAGGAGGGCCGCCGCGAAGGGCACCGCGGGTCCGAGCACGAACAGGACCGCGGCCGCGATTCCCAGGGTCCGCCCGACCCGGGACGGTTGAAGCGTCGCCAGCGCGAACGTGAGGGCGCCGAGCGCCAGCGCCACCAACGCGACCGACGTCCAGGCGATGATGGCGGCGGCCGCCACCGCGACCACCACCACGGCGGCCGAGAACCAGCGGTCGCGGATCGCGAGCGCCGCCAGCGCGGGCCACACCAGCACCACCAGGCTCACCACCGCGCGCTCCAGCGTGGAATCGTCGGACTGGAACGCGAAGGCGCCGTTCGGATCGCTGAGCACGGTCGCGATCGTCACGGCGACCGCCACCAGCACGCCCAGCGGGAACAGGTTGAGGTTGGAGGTCCGCGTCCGTTCCGGCAGGAAGGCCGCGGTGACGATGACGAGCAGGATCGTACCCGCCACCTTGGCGAGCCGCTGCACCGCGTCCACGCCCACGGGACTCCAGACCAGCGACAGGATACCCCAGCCGATCAGCCCCACGCCGCACAGGCCCGCCAGCGACAGGAAGCTCGCGTGCAGCCGCTGCCGGATCGGCTGGTCGGACAGCAGGACGCCGGCCAGCAGCACCAGGCCGGCGCCGATCGGCATCAGGATGAACAGGGCCCGCCGCGACAGCGCCGTGCTGATCGGCACCGCCATGGCGAGCACGGCCAAGCCGATCCGCAGCAGCAGGACGGCCGCGTCTTCGGCCGGGTCCTCGATGATCTTGGGCGACGGGGTGGACATCTGGGTCTTGGTTCGGGCGCGGGTGGGCGCAACTCATCCTAACCCTAGTGCGGCCGTCGTCCAAGGTATGTGCGAGTTTCGCCACAGTTCGGCATGTTCGCAACAGGCCGACCGGCCCCTCACGCGTCCGGTCCGCGATCCCGCCGCAGGCTTTTCACGTCCGAGCGCCGCTGTTTGCCCTCGAGCCGACGCAGCTTGGACCCGAGCGTCGGGCGCGTCGGGCGCCGCACGCGGGGCGGCACGGCGGCCGCGCGGATCAGCGCGAGGAGCCGCGCCAGCGCCTCCTTGCGGTTCATCGCCTGCGACCGGTGATCCTGCACGGTGATGACCACCACGCCCTCGCGTGTCATGCGGCTGCCCGCCAGCCGGGTGAGCCGCCCGAGCACGGGCGGCGGCAGGTTGGGTGAGGCGCCCGCGTCGAAGCGGAGCTGAACCGCGGTGGAGCTGGTGTTGACGTGCTGGCCGCCCGGTCCCGAGGCCCGCACGAAGGACTCGCCGATCTCGGCCTCGTCCAGCGCGATCGTGGGGGTGACCGGAATCATCGCGCCTCCCTCCTCACACTTCCGTGAACTGCCCGCGAGCTTAACCGACTGTTGAGAGCCGACACCTAAGCCAAGCTAATCCAGTCAGAAAGGGTCCATCCTTGTTTCGGTCGTTGTTCCCGTCCGGCGCCGTTGCGCCGGCGCACCTTCCCGTCGCGTCCCACGCCGTCCCGGCTCACCCGCGCGCCCGTCCGGCCCAAGCCCCGCGCCGCGACCGGACCGCCCTCGGCATCGCGGCGATCCTGGCCGGCACCGCCTCCTTTCCCCTGTCGGACCTCGCGTCGCAGTCGCTGATCCCGGCGCTGGGGCCGGTCGAGGTGACCTGGCTGCGCTACGTCGTGTTCGTCGCCGTCCTGCTGCCGCTCCTGGTAAAGAGCGGGATCGGAGCGCTGCGGACGCGCCGTCCCGGGCTGCAGCTGCTGCGCGGCTCGGCGAGCTGCCTGTCCACGGTGTCGGCCATCGTGGCCTTCAAGTTCATGGCGGTTCCCGAAGCGACCGCGATCGGCTTCGTGGCCCCCACGATCGTGACCGTGCTGGCCGTCCTGGTGCTGGGCGAGACGGTGGGCCTGCGCCGCTGGGCGGCCGGCCTCACGGCCCTCGCGGGCGTGCTGGTGATCGTGCGGCCGGGCACGTCGTCGTTCTGCCTCGCGGCGCTGATCCCGCTCGGCGGCGCGGCCGCGAGCGCGGTCGCGGTGATCGCCACCCGGCTCAACCGCGCGGACGCGGCCGGCACCACGCTCCTCTACACGGCCGCCATCGGCCTGGCGGTGCTGAGCGCGCTCGTGCCGGCGGCGTGGCAGAGCCCGAGCCTCGCGCAGCTCGCCATGGCCCTGGTGGTGGGCGTGTTCGGGGCGCTCGGCACCCTGCTGCAGGTGCTGGCCTACCGGCTCGCGCCCGCCTCCCTGCTGTCGCCCTTCACCTACGTGCAGCTGGTTTGCGCGAGCCTCTTCAGCCTGGTCGTGCTCGGCACCGTGCCGGGGCCCGGCACGCTGCTGGGCGGCGCCGTGATCGCCTTGAGCGCCACGTATACGGGGCTGCAGGAGCGGCGCCAGAGCAGGACCGCCGTCCTGGCCTAGCGGGCCGCCCGCGGCCGTCAGGTGCTGTCGCGCACCAGCAGCCGGAAGCCCACGTCGACGCGCCGGGGGCTGGAGTCGCCGCCCCGGATGACGGCGAGCAGCTTCTCGGCCGCGATCCGTCCGATCGCGAGCCGGGGCGACGCGATGGTGGTGAGGCGGGGGGTGACGAGGTCCCCCGTTTCCAGCCCGTTGAACCCCGCCACCGCGATCCGGCCCGGCACGTCCACGCCTTCGCGGCCGGCGCGCAGGATGGCGCCCACCGCCAGATCGTCGTTGGCGAAGAACAGGGCGTCCACGGCGGGGCGCCCGGTCACGACCTGCATCAGCGCGTCGCCGCCGAGCCGCGCGCTGGAGGGCTGGTCGAACGACAGGAAGGCCGGTTGCGGCAGGCCGGCCGTCCGCAGGCTGCGCTCCAGCCCCTTGTACCGCTGCCAGGCCCGGTAGTCGGCGCGGATGCCGCAGCCCACGAACAGGACGGTGCGGTAGCCGCGCGCGACGAGGTGGTCGCCCATCGCGGCCCCCGCGTCCGTGTGCGACAGCCCCACGTTCATGTCGAGCGGGCGGGCGCCCGTGTCCATGATCTCCACCACGGGGCGGCTCCAGCGCTTGAGCAGGACGCGGGTGCGCTCCTGGTGTCGGGTGCCCGCCACGATCAGGCCGGGGGGCGACCAGCCGAGGAAGGTGGAGATCGAGGCGTACTCGCGGTCGAGGTCGTATTCCGTGTTGCCCAGCAGGAGCTGGTAGCCCGCCCCGCCCGCCACCTCCTGGATACCCTGGATGGTTTCCACGAAGACCGCGTTGGACAGCGAGGGCACGACCACCGGGATCACCGGGGAATGGGCCGCGGCCAGCGCGCCCGCCACCCGGTTCTGGACGTAGCCCAGCCGGTCCACCGCGTCGCGCACCTTGTCGCGCAGGATTTCGGACACCGTGGCGGGCCTGTTGAGCGCGCGCGACACGGTGATGGGCGACACGCCCGCGAGCTCGGCCACGTGCTTCAGCGTCACGGCGGCGGGCGGCCTGCGGGGAAAGCGGTGCGGGGCGAGGTCGAGCTTCATCGACGCGACCTTAACCGGCCTCGCGCGGCATGCGCCAGGATCGCGGTCGCGTTCTCCCGCCTCGTGGACGATCGCGGCCCGTCAGGCGATGCGGCGCGGCCGCTCGCCGAACTGGGCCGCGAAGAAGGTGTGGTAGGCGCCGCCCAGCGCCATCAGGTCCGCGTGCGTGCCGCTTTCCACGGCGCGGCCGTCCTCGATGACGAAGATGCGGTCCGCGTCCACGATCGTCTGCAGGCGGTGCGCCACCACGATCGTGGTGCGGCCGGCCCGGAGTTCGTCCAGCGCCTTCTGGATCTCCCGCTCGGATTCGGAGTCGAGCGCCGCCGTGGGCTCGTCGAGCAGCAGGATCGGCGCCTGCTTGAGAAAGGCGCGCGCGATGGCGATGCGCTGGCGCTGCCCGCCCGACAGGTTGCTGCCCTGCTCGCCCACCAGCGTCCCGTAGCCGTCCGCGAGCCCGGAGATGAAATCGTGCGCGTAGGCGGCCTTGGCGGCCGCCACGATGTCCGCCTGGCTCGCGCCGAGGCGCCCCAGCGCGATGTTGTCCGCGATGGTGCCGCCGAACAGGAAGACGTCCTGCGCCACGAAGGCGATGCGGTCGCGCAGGGAGGCGACCGACACGCCCGCGATGTCCTGCCCGTCGATCGCCACCACGCCCGCCTGCGGCTCGTGGAAGCGCTGGATCAGGCTCACGATGGTGGACTTGCCCCCGCCCGACGGCCCCACCAGCGCGACCGTACGGTCGGGTTCGGCCACGAGGTCGATCCCGCGCAGGACGGGCTCGTCGGACCGGTAGGCGAACCGCACGTCCGTGAAGGTGATGCGTCCGCGCCCGACCGCGAGCCGGGGCTTGAGCTCTTCGCCCACGTCGCTCAACGGCTCGTCGAGCAGGTCGTAGATGAGCTGGGCGTTCACCAACCCGTTCTGCAGGTCGAGGTTGAGGCGGCCCAGGCGCTTGGCGGGCTCGTAGGCCGACAGCATGGCGAAGATGAAGGAGAAGAAGGAGCCGGGGTCGGCGTGGCCCACCGTCACCCGCCAGCCGCCGTAGAGCACCAGCACCGCCACCGCCACGCCGCCCAGCGTCTCGCTGACCGGGCTCGACATCGCGACCCCGGTCGCGACCCGGTTGGCGGCCCGCTCGACGTCCCGCACCGAAGTCGCCATGCGCCCGCGCATGACCTCCTCCAGGTTGAACGACTTGACGATGCGGATGCCCTGCACGGTCTCCTGAATCGTGTGCATGATGCGCGTCGAGCCGTCGAACTGACGGCGGGACGCCACGCGGATGCGTCGCATGAGCCTGCCCAGCAGCACGGCGCCGATCGGCATCAGCACCAGCATGGTGGCGGCCAGCAGCGGGTCGTCGTAGATCATCGCGGCGAGCAGGCCCACGAGCGTCAGCGCGTCGCGCCCGGCCGAGGTGACGAGCAGCTGCAGCACGTCGCGCACGCTGTTGGCCGCGAGCGCCAGCCGCGCCATCAGGTCGCTCGAATGGCGCGCCTGGAAGAAGGCCACGGGCTGGCGCAGCAGGTGGTCGTAGACGCGGGCCTGAATGGCAGCCACGACACGGTTGCCGGTGCGCGAGGTCAGCACGAGCTGGCCGAAGGTCGCGAGACCCCGCACGACGTAGAGCACCATGACGGAGATCGCCAGGAAGCGCAGCCGCCGGAAGCCGCCCTCGGCGTGGATGTCCGTCATGCCGTTGACGATCGGCCGCAGCAGGAAAACGGACAGCACGGTGGCGCCCGCCGCGACCGCCATGAGGACGAGGGAGGCCGCGTAGGCGAGGCCGTGCTCGCCGGCATGCTCGCTCAGCATCCGCCGCACCAGGGCGAAGGACCCGTCGTCCCGCGCCGGGGTGTCAGGCGATCTCTTGTCGAGCATGGGGCTCCCTAGCGGGGGCGGTCCGTCGGGGCAAGCGGCGGCGGCTCCGAATCGGTCCGCACGGGACCAAAAGCCCTCGGCGGCGAATCAATGTCGTCCCGCTGTCGCATTGACGTCGCACCGAGGCGTGGCCATGTCGGACCCTCCATCGACGCAACCCCGCGAGGCCCCGTGCCGATCCCCTCCTCCGCGACCGACGCCGCCCGCGAGGCCGTGGACTGGCGGCGCGACCTGCACCGCAACCCCGAACTCGGCTACGACCTGCCCCGCACGAGCGCGCTCGTGGCCGACAAGCTGCGCGCCTTCGGTTGCGACGAGGTCGCGACCGGCATCGGCAGGACGGGCGTCGTGGGCTTGATCTGCGGCCGGGCCGCGGGGGCCCGCACGGTCGCGCTCCGGGCCGACATGGACGCGCTGCCCATCACGGAGGCCAACACCGCCCTGCCCTACGGCTCGGCGACAGCCGGGCGCATGCACGCCTGCGGGCACGACGGCCACACCGCCATGCTGCTCGGCGCCGCCCGCGCGCTGTGCGCCACCCGCGACTTCGCGGGCACCGCCGCCCTGGTGTTCCAGCCCGCCGAGGAGGGCGGCGCGGGCGCCCGCGCCATGCTGGAGGACGGGCTCGTGGAGCGGTTCGGCATCGCAGAGTTTTACGGCATGCACAACCTGCCGGGCCTGCCGGTCGGCCGCTTCTGCCTGCGCAGCGGCCCGGTGATGGCCGCCACAGACCGCTTCGACATCACGGTCGCGGGCCGTGGCGGCCACGCCGCCCAGCCGCACCTGTGCGTCGACCCCGTCCTGGCGGGCGCGCAGCTCGTGACCGCCCTGCAGGGGATCGCGTCGCGCAACGTCGACCCGCTCGACGCTTGCGTGGTGTCGGTCACGCAGTTTCACGCGGGCTCGGCCGGCAACGCGATCCCCTCCGAGGCGAAGCTGTCGGGCACGACGCGCACGCTGAAGGCCGAAACGCGCGACCTGGTCGAGCGCCGCCTGCGCGAGGTGGCCGAGGGTGTGGCGGCAGCCCACGGCACGACCGCGGCCGTGTCGTTCACGCGGGGCTACCCCGTCACGGTGAACCACGCCGCGCAGGCCGCCGTTGCGGCCAGCGTCGCGGCAGACATCGCGGGCCCCGATAGCGTGGACACCACGATCCCGCCCTTCATGGGTGCCGAGGACTTCGCCTACATGCTGGAAGCGCGGCCCGGCGCCTTCATCTTCTGCGGCAACGGCGGCAGCGCCGGCCTTCACTCGCCCGACTACGATTTCAACGACGCGGCGCTGCCGGCCGGGATCGGCTACTGGGTGCGTCTCGTCGAGACCACCCTGGCGGTCTGACCGCTCCAACAATTTGGTCCGCACGGGACCGCGGTAACCTCGGGTTTACCAAGCCTTTACACTCCTGGTTCACCATCCGGCGGCATCGGCTTCGGCGCTTGAGGCGCCCTTCAGCCTTCGCAGATCCCGGGAGTTGATCATGAGTGAAGCCGCCCTCCTCCGCACCCTCGCCGACAAGCTCGACCACCTCGAAACCGTCACGGCCTTCCCGGCCGAGATCAGCGAGCCGGGCGAGATCACGGTCGCCTGGACGGCGGGCGCGGACCACGCGGGCTACGCGGCGCTGAGCGAGGCCATCGGCACGCTGGTGGCCCAGCACTGGAACGCGCTGCGCTCGCAGGTCGTCAAGCAGCGCGAAGGCGACGTGCAGGCGGCCCGCGCGGCCCTGCGCGACGGACCGGCCGCGGTCGAGAAGCCCTCCGTCATCTCGTCCAGCGTGGAAGCGGCGCTGCGCAAGGTCGCGGGCTGATCGCAGATCACGCGCGCGGCATGTAGCGCCGCGCCACGTCCAGCGCCCGCCGGGCCTGGCCCAGTTCCACCGGTACGCCGGAGGCCGCGCGGGCCGCGGCCACGGCGTCGCGCAGCAATCCCGCGTCGTGCGGCACCGCCTGTCCTTCGCTCGCCTCCTCCAGCGCCGACCAGGCGTCGGGCGTGCCGTGCGCCGCCACCGCCAGGGCGAGCGCCAGGGCAGTGAACACGGGCGGCTCGGCGCCGCGCAGCGCGGGGTCGGCGCGCGCCACGCGGTAGGCGTTCACGAAGGATTTCGTCGCCCGCGGCCCCTCGCCCGCGAAGGGTGCCAGCGCCGCCACCGTGTCGGCCTCGCCCGGCCGCCAAACATCGTCCAGCGCCGACGTCGCGAGATCGGCAACGCCCTCGCCCGAAACGGCCGAGGCCGGCACCCCCGCGATGAGGCGCCGGGCGAAGTCCGACCGCGCGGTCCCGGGCGCGCCCGCGCCGGCCAGGTCGTAGGCGAGCTGCACGCCGCGCACGATCTCGGCCGCGGCCAGCGCCGGGTCGGTTTCGCCGAAGCCCGTGGCGAGGTGGGCGCGGTCGGCGGCCAGCACCAGCGCCAGGCCCGGACCGAGCAGCCGCCGGGCGGTCCGCAACAGGTCGGCCGCGGCCGCGGGACCGACCGCATCGAGTCCGTCCAGCGCCACCACGATGCGACCCGGCGCGTCCGGCCCACCGACGGAGCGTGCCAGGGTCGCGAAGAACATCCCCGCCGCATCGCGCTCCGTCCGTCCGAATGGCGGAGTCGCGGCGGGACCGGCGGGCGGCGGCGCGAGCCCGGCCGCGACCTGGGCCCCGGCGCGCCGCTCCGCGTCCACGGCATGGGCGGCGGCCCCCTCGACCTCCGCGGTCAGCGCGTCGACGCGGCGGGTCTGGTGGGCCAGGAACCCGTTGAGGTCGCGCCGCCGCTCCGCGATGTCGAACCCGAGCAGCGTGACGCCGCGCAGGATCGGCTGCAGGAAGCGCACCGCCCGCGCGATGTTGGCGAGCAGCGCCAGCGCCACCAGGAGGGTGGCGATGCTGCCGATCGGGCCCAGCCAAGGAACGTGGGCCTGCGCCCAGTCGGCCACGGGCGCGGCCTTGTCGCCCAGGGACCGGATGGCGTCGAGCCACACCTGCTGGTCGGCCCTGAGCAGGGACGCGCCCCACGCCACCAGCGCGAAAAGCACCGCGTAGATGATAAGACGGGTCTGTCCCTGGTAGGCCCAGAGCGAGCGGGCGCCGAGGCCCATCCGGGCCATCGCGCTCCCGCCCATTTCGGCGGCCTCGCGCACGAGGTCCTTGTAGGTCGCGACCGGGTCCGCGCTGAGGAATCCGAACGAGCGCAATGCCCGTTCGACGCGCGAGCGGTTGCTCCGCGCGTAGGCGTCGACGCGCGAGCCCGCCGCCTCGAACAGGACCTGGTCCGACAGTCGCGCCTCCCGGCCCCGGAGGCCGTCGAGCGTTTGCCGCTCGGCGTCGAGGCGGCGGCGCGCCTCGTTCAGGGTCTCGTTGATCTCGCGCGCGGCCTCCACGGGGTCGCCGCCCGCGTGACGGGCGTCGGCGGCGAGCTTCGGATAGGCCGACGCCAAGGCGTCGAGCACAGCGGAGGCCAGCGCTCCCGCGGGGTCGGCCGCGGCACGTCCCGCGTCGACCCGCACGGTGAGGACGGAGGGCACGAAGGCGCTCGCGGCCCCGAGCCGCTCCGCCCCGGCGCTCAGGCGTTCGACGGCCGCCAGCATGGATTCGACGAAAAAACTCTTGCCCGACCCCGCGGGCCCGAACACGCCGAGGGTGAAGGGCGTGTCGGCGCGCTTGTGCGCGAGCAGTTCGGCGAAAAACCCCGCCTGCGCGTCGCGCCCGAGGTCGTCAGCGCCGCGGGGCACGTCGGGAGAGAGGACGGCGAAGCCGGGCGACGGCGCCTCAGCCAGCGTCGGAGCCAATGCCGTTTCGCCTTCAAGCATGGTCCGTTCCTTCGCTCGCCGCCGTCGCCTCGTGGCCCGGGTTCGTAACCATTTGAGGGCGGGTGGCAAGCGCGCGGGCGGGCCGGGCAGGTTTGGGATCGCGGCGCGGCCGCCCATGATCCATCGTGCCGGACCCTCCGGATCGGGAAACAGCGAACCATGACCTTCGCGCGATGCACTTGGCTGAACGAACCCGCGGACTGGCGGCTCGACGGGGAAACCCTCGAGGTCACGACCGACCGCGCCACCGACTTCTGGCGCGAAACGCACTACGGCTTCACACGCGACACCGGCCACCTCTTCGGCACGGCGACGGACGGCGATTTCACCGCGGAGGTCCGGGTGCGGGCCCGCTACGAGAGCCTGTACGACCAAGCGGGCCTGATGGTGCGCCTCGACGAGGCCCACTGGCTCAAGGCCGGCATCGAATGGTCGGACGGCCAGGCCATGCTGAGCAGCGTCCTGACGCTCGGGCGGTCCGACTGGGCCACCGCGCCTTACCCCGCGGAGGCAGGCGACCTCCGCTTGCGCGTCACGGTCGGGGCGGGCGTGATCCGGGTGCAGGCCTCGGCGGACGGGCGGAGCTGGGCGCTGTGCCGGCTGGCGCCCTTCCCGGAGGCAGCGACCTACACCGTGGGGCCCGTGTGCTGCACGCCCGAGCGCGCCGGATTGCGGGCGCGCTTCTCGGACTTCACCGTCGGGCCGCCGCTGAACAAGGCGCTGCACGACCTGTCGTGACGAGCGGCGATTGGAAGGGACCTGGAGCCTAACCCGGTCGTTCCGGCCCCCGAGCCGGGACCCATCGCCTCCGCGCGGGTGGCCCCCGCGCCCGGGACGACGAGCGTGGATTGGAAGCGACGATCAATCCATTACCGCAAGGTCGCAATGATCGAGCCGACCCGCCCCTGGCCGACCCTCGCGCTTGTG
>CAXTFJ010000011.1:55940-63700 GCA_964243405.1 uncultured Lichenihabitans sp.
CCCCGACACCCCATCCCGGAACGAGAAGCGTCACCGCCATGGCCGCCCACCAGTACGTCTACCACATGCGGGGCCTCACCAAGGCCTACCCGGGCGGCAAGAAGGTGTTGGACAACGTCCACCTGTCCTTCTACCCGACCGCCAAGATCGGCGTGCTCGGCGTCAACGGCGCGGGCAAGTCGACCCTGCTGCGCATCATGGCGGGGATCGACAAGGATTATTCGGGCGACGGCTTCGTGGCCGAAGGGGCGCGGGTCGGCTACCTGCCGCAGGAGCCCAAGCTCGATCCCGCGCTCGACGTACGCGGCAACGTCATGCTGGGCGTCAAGGCCAAGCAGGACATCCTCGACCGCTACAACGAGCTCGCCATGAACTACTCGGACGAGACGGCCGACGAGATGACGCGGCTGCAGGACGAGATCGAGGCGCAGGGCCTGTGGGACCTCGACGCCCAGGTCGACCAGGCCATGGAGGCGCTGGGCTGCCCCGCCGACGACGCCGGTGTCGAGGCGCTCTCGGGCGGCGAGCGCCGCCGCGTGGCGCTTTGCAAGCTGCTGCTCGAGAAGCCCGAGATGCTGCTGCTGGACGAGCCCACCAACCATCTCGACGCGGAAACCGTCTCCTGGCTGGAAGGCCACCTGCGCGCCTACCCCGGCGCCATCCTGATCGTCACCCACGACCGCTACTTCCTGGACAACGTCACGGGCTGGATCCTCGAACTCGACCGCGGCCGGGGCATTCCCTACGAGGGCAATTACTCGTCCTGGCTCGGGCAGAAGCAGAAGCGCCTCGCCCAGGAGGGCCGCGAGGAGGAATCGCGCCAGCGCGCCATCGAGGCCGAGAGCGAATGGATCGCCTCCTCGCCGAAAGCACGCCAGGCCAAGTCGAAAGCGCGCATCCAGCGCTACGACGACCTCGTCGCCAGGCAGAACGACAAGGCGCCCACCACCGCGCAGATCGTCATCCCCGTGGCCGAGCGGCTCGGGCAGAACGTGGTGGATTTCGACGGGCTCGTGAAGGGTTTCGGCGACCAGTTGCTCATCGACGACCTGTCGTTCAAGCTGCCGCCCGGCGGCATCGTGGGGGTGATCGGCCCCAACGGGGCGGGCAAGACCACCCTGTTCCGCATGCTGATCGGCCAGGAGAAGCCCGACGCGGGCTCCATCACGGTGGGCGATTCGGTGCAGCTCGGCTACGTGGACCAGTCGCGCGACTCTCTCAACGACAAGAAGACCGTGTGGGAGGAGGTGTCGGGCGGCCAGGACATCATCTATCTCGGCAAGCGGGAGATCAATTCGCGCGCCTATTGCGGGGCCTTCAACTTCAAGGGCGCCGACCAGCAGAAGAAGCTCGGCATGCTGTCGGGCGGCGAGCGCAACCGCGTGCACCTCGCCAAGATGCTGAAGTCGGGCTCCAACCTGCTGCTGCTCGACGAGCCCACCAACGACCTCGACGTGGACACGCTGCGCGCGCTGGAAGACGCGCTGCAGGAGTTCGCGGGCTGCGCCGTCATCATCAGCCACGACCGCTTCTTCCTGGACCGCGTCGCCACCCACATGCTGGCCTTCGAGGGCGACAGCCACGTGGAATGGTTCGAGGGCAACTTCGCCGACTACGAGGAGGACAAGAAGCGGCGCTTAGGGATTGACAGCGTCATCCCCCACCGGCTGAAGTACAAGAAATTCGCGCGGTAGGGGTCGCTCAACCTCAAGGCGCTTGAAGATCGATGCCGAACGGGACCCTCTTCACGGAGGACTTCCTGCGCGAGGGGATCGACGCTTGCCAGCCGTGGCAGGAGATCGACGAGCGCACGCTTGAGGAGTTCCGCGCTGCGCTCACCCAGGTGTTAGCGTCCGTGGCGCGACCCGCCTTGCTGAATGAGGCGCAAACGGAAGAGCGGATCGTCCGCCCTATCCTCAGCAGGCTGGGCTGGCAGGACACTTTCTCGGTCCAGGCCGTCATCGGGCGGCGTGGGCGTGCCAATGTCCCGGACTACACGCTGTTCGCGACGAGCGAAGCCTTTCGGAAAGCCGACGAGGCAAGCGATCGCGATGCGGCGCTGAGGCATGCGGTCGCCGTCGGCGATGCCAAAGCGTGGTCCATCGACCTCGACCAGCACGAGGGCGGTGCGGGGAAGGGTGAGACACCAGCTGCGCAGGCGTTGCGCTATCTCAATCGCGCCGAAGTCGTCTCGGATCGAGCCGTACGCTTCGCCGTGCTGACCAACGGTCGTCGCTGGCGACTGTACTTCTCCGGTGCGAAATCTCTGCTGGACGATTATTACGAGATCGACCTCGCGTGGGTGTTGGGCCTTCCAGGCACTCAGGGAACGCTTGGGACCTCACCCGCACCGACCGACGCCGCTGCCGAGCGCCGCAGCCTCAAAACGTTCCTCCTCGTATTCGGTCGCCAAAGCTTCCTGCCCTCGTCGGCCCTCGGGGGGAAAAGCTTCCACGATTACGCGTTCGAGGCTGGCCGCCTCTGGGAAGCCAAAGTCCGATCCGACCTTTCGACGGTCGTGTTCCAGACGGTATTCCCCGGCCTGGTCCGGGCACTCGCGGCGGCCGACCGGGATGCGCCGCGCGCGGCCGATGCGACGTACCTCGCAGGCGTTGGCGAGGCGGCGCTCGCCCTGCTTTATCGCCTCCTCTTCGTGCTCTACGCCGAGGATCGCGATCTGCTGCCACCCGCGGACCCGCGCTACGACGACTATTCGATGTCCCGTCTGCGCGACGGCCTCGCCCGGCGCATCGACGCGGACGACACCTTCAGCGGACGAGCCGACACGCTCTGGCGGTCTTGCGCCACCCTCTTCCGCATCGTCGACGAGGGCGATTCCGAACTCGGCGTGCCACCCTACAACGGAGGCTTGTTCTCAAGAGAGCGCGCGCCGTTGCTCGACAGGGCACCCATTCCAGACGCGACATTCGCCCCGTTGCTCGATCGCCTTTCGAGGACTTTGAAAGACGGCCGTCTCGTCCGTATCAACTTCCGCGACCTTTCGGTTCGGGAACTTGGCGCGATCTACGAGGGCTTGCTTGAATACGAGCCCGTGCCCGATGCGGACGAACCCGGCGGCATCGGCATCCGCCTGAACCCGTTCAGCCGCAAGAACACGGGGAGCTATTACACGCCCGACGAACTCGTAAGCCTTGTCGTCGAACGCACGATCAGTCCCCTCGTGGAAGAAAGACTGAAGGCTTTCGTGGACAAGGCGGCGGCGCTCGGCCAGGAGACGCGGCCCGTCGGCGAGCGTCTGGCAGACCTTGAGCTTTTCGACCCGGCGTCGCGAATCCTGGACCTCAAAGTGTGCGACCCCGCCATGGGCTCCGGGCACTTCCTGGTGAGCCTCATCGACTATCTCGCCGAGAAAGTCTTCACCGCGACGGGACAGGCCGCTGCCGCCGTGGAGTGGATGCCGGGCGGCTACGCGTCACCGCTGCTCGCGCGCCTGCGCGCCATCCGCGACCGGATCACCGCCGAGGCCACAGCCAACAAATGGACGGTTCGGGACGAGCAGTTGTCGGACCAGAACCTCGTCAAGCGCATGGTCCTCAAGCGGTGCGTCTACGGGGTCGACAAGAACCCGATGGCGGTCGAGCTGGCGAAGGTTTCGCTCTGGCTGCACACGTTCACGGCCGGCGCGCCGCTGTCCTTCCTGGACCACCACCTGCAATGCGGTGACAGCCTGTTCGGTGAGCGGGTGCGCGGCGCGCTCGACGACCTCGCCCGGCGCGGCGCGGTCCTGATCAACGACGCCATCCGACGGGCCGAAGCGGGTGTCACCGCGATGGAGCGGATCGAGAACCTCACCGATGCGGAGGTGGCTGAAGTCAAGGCGAGCGAGTTGGCCTACGCGGACGTGGAGCGGCAGACGGCGCCGTTGAAACGGTTCCTCGACGTCTGGCAGGCGCTCAAGTGGGACCCGCCCTCTCCCAAGGTGCCGAAGGGCGCGATGCCTACACCGGCTCAGAGCCGGGCGATCGAGGACGCCAGGGCGCTCGACGCCCTGCTGGACGGTCAGTTCGGCGATCCCGTGCGCGTGGCGGCTGGTCTCGATGCGCCCCGTCCGCCCGGGCGCGGTGTTGCGTCCGCGGAAGAGGGTCCCGCGCGGGATTACCACGCGGTCATCCGCCTGCTCGCCCGTGCCCGCGCGTCGGCAGCGTCCGAGCGCTTCCTTCACTGGGAGGTCGCCTTTCCGGGCGTGTGGCGGAACTGGCAAAGCACCGAACCGGAGGGTGGCTTCGACGCGGTGATCGGCAACCCGCCGTGGGACCGCATGAAGATGCAGGAGGTGGAATGGTTCGCGGCCCGCGCGCCGACGATCGCGCGACAGGCTCGGGCGGCCGACCGCAAAGCGATGATCGCGCGCTTGAAGACGGACGGCGATCCGCTCGCCGAAGCCTACGCGACCGCGAGTAGGCAGGCCGAGGCTGCGATGCGCCGCTCCCGGTCGTCGGGCGACTATCCCCTGCTCGGGGGCGGCGACGTCAACCTGTATTCGCTGTTCGTCGAGCGCGCGCAACGCCTGATCAGGCCCGACGGGGTCGCGGGGCTGCTCACGCCATCCGGCATCGCGTCCGACCTCGGCGCCAGCACCTTTTTCAAAGGCGTGGCGGCAACGGGCCGTCTCCTGAGCCTGCTCGACTTCGAGAACCGGAGGGGCGAAGGCCGTAATGCCTTCTTCCCCGATGTCGACAGCAGATTCAAGTTCTGCGCCTTCGTGGCAGGAGGCGCGAGACGGCGGGCCGAGGCCGCCGAATGTGCCTTTTTCCTCCGCGACCGGCCCGAAGCCGCCGCGCCAGAGCAAGTATTCCGGCTCACCGCCGCCGACTTTGCACTGGTCAACCCCAATACGGGGACGGCGCCGATCTTCCGCACGCGGCGCGATGCCGACCTCACCACTGCCATCTACGCGCGCCTGCCCGTTCTGGTTGACCGCTCGTCGGGCCGCGAGATCACGGCTTGGCCAGTGCGTTACCTTCGTATGTTCGACATGACCAACGACAGCACCCTGTTCTGGGATCGCAAGCGGCTCGACGCGCATGGGGCCTACCGTGTTGAAGGCGGGCGCTGGCGCAAGGCCGACGAGGAATGGGTACCGCTCTACGAGGGTAAGATGGTGCAGGCCTTCGATCACCGCGCCGCGGACGTCCTGGTCAATGCCAACAACCTCCATCGACCGGCCCAACCCCGACCGCTCGACGCCTCCGATCACGCGGACCCGAAACGGACCGCAACGCCGCAGTATTGGGTGCAGCGAGGCGAGATTGATCCTTTTGCACTGCCGTCGGCCGTCGTGGGCTTCAAGGAAATCACCGCGCCGACAAATGAGCGCGGGATGATTGCCGCGCTTTGCCCGACGACGGCAGCTTTCGGCAACACCCTACCGCTCGTCTTCGGACGACGGCATCGTCCACTTCGGACGCGATACTGTGGACGGCGAATTTCAATGCATTCGCGTTCGACTATGTCGCCCGCTCGAAAATTCAGGGGCAGCACCTCAACTGGTTCATCGTCGAGCAACTTCCCGTTGTGCCGCCCGTTTTCTACGAGCGCGCCTTCGGACCGCGCTCCGCGCGCGATATCGTGCGCGATCACGTGCTTCGGCTCACCTACACCGCTCACGATATGCGGCCTTTCGCGCGCGACCTGGGCTACGAGGGTGGACCCTTCCGTTGGGAAGAGGCCGAACGGCGTGAATTGCGTGCACGGCTCGACGCTCTCTACTTCCACCTGTACGGCGTGACCGAGCCGGACGATGTCCGCTATATCCTGTCGACCTTCCCGATCGTCGAACGCAAGGACCGGGACGCGCACGGCACTTTCCTGACGTGTGACCTGATCCTCTGGTACATGCGCGCGCTCGCGGCGGGCGATCCGGACTCAGTCGCCCCCGAACTCGACCTCGTTCGCGCCGCCGCATCATCGAGCAAGGTCGCGCATGCCTGACGTGGTTGAGATGCGTCGACCAAGCGGTCGCGAATGGCCGACGAGCAACAAACCGTCACGAAACCGTCGCGCAACCTTGCCGGTCCGGGATCGTTTGTACGGACCTCGAAAATGAGGCTGGGAGACTGTGTGATGATTTTCAAGTCGCGGAACAAGGCTTTGGGCGTCCTGATCGTGGCGATGGGCCTCGCGCTGGGAGCGGTTCCCGCGCTGGCGCAGCCCGCCTCGGGCGGCAGTTCGGGCGGCGGCGCCGACCAGGGCGGCACGGGTGCGCCGGGCGGTGGCACGGGCGTGCCCGGCGCGGTGGCGTCCGGCCACAGCGCGGCCGGCGTGGGGACGAGCACCGTCCCGCGCGCGCTGCAGCACCGGCACCATCATCGCCACCACCGCTGACCGACGGCCGGTGAACCGCGCCGCCGCGCGGTGACCGGGCCCGTCCCGGACCTGCTCCCGCCGCCGCTTCCTATCGAGGCGGCGCTCCCCGCGCTCCGGGCCGCGCTGGTTCGAGGTTCCAACGCGGTGCTGGTCGCCCCGCCCGGCGCGGGCAAGACCACGCGCGTGCCGCTCGCGATCCTCGACGAGCCCTGGGCGCGGGGTGGGCGGCTGATCCTGCTCGAACCGCGGCGGCTCGCGGCGCGGGGCGCCGCCGACCGGATGGCCCGCGCGCTGGGGGAGCGCGTGGGCGAGACGGTCGGGCTGCGTGCCCGCTTCGATACGCGCGTCTCGGCCCGCACGCGGGTCGAGGTCGTGACCGAGGGCGTGTTCACGCGCCTGATCCTCGACGACCCGGGCCTCGACGGCGTCGCGGCCGTTCTGTTCGACGAATACCACGAGCGCTCGCTCGACGCCGACTTGGGGTTGGCCCTGGCGCTCGACGCCCAAGCCGGCCTGCGCGAGGACCTCCGCGTGCTGGTCATGTCCGCGACGCTCGATGGCGCGCGGGTGGCCCGCCTGCTCGGGCCCGACGCCGCAGTGGTCGAGAGCGAGGGCCGCGCCTTCCCGGTCGATACGCGCTACCTCGGGCGCGATCCCAGCCAGCGGCTCGACGAGGCGGTGGCGCACGCTGTGATCCGCGCCCTTGCGGAGGGACCGGGCTCGGTGCTGGCCTTCCTGCCGGGCCAAGGCGAGATCGAGCGCGTGGCTGAACGGCTGGCGGCGCGGCTGCGCGACCCCGCCGTCACCGTGGCGCCGCTCTACGGCACGCTCGACCGGGCCGAGCAGGACCGCGCCGTGCAGCCCGCGCCGCCCGGCACCCGCAAGGTGGTGCTCGCCACCGCCATCGCCGAAACCTCGCTCACCATCGAGGGCGTGCGCGCGGTGGTGGACGGCGGCATGGCGCGGGTGCCGCGCTACGAGCCCGACATCGGCCTCACCCGGCTGGAAACCGTGCGGGTGTCGCGCGCCAGCGCCGACCAGCGGCGCGGCCGCGCCGGGCGCACGGGCCCGGGCGTGTGCTACCGCCTGTGGGAGGAGGCCGGGACGGGCGCGCTGATGCCATTCAACCGGCCGGAGATCGCCACCGCCGACCTGTCGGGCCTCGTGCTCGACCTGGCGCTCTGGGGCGTGCGCGATCCCAAGACCCTGCGCTGGCTCGACCCGCCGCCCGTCCCCGCGCTGGCGGAAGCCGTAAAACTGCTGCGGGCGCTCGGCGCGCTCGAGGCCGACGGCGCGATCACGGACGCGGGCCGGGCGATGGCGGCGCTCGCGGCCCCACCCCGGCTGGCCCGCGCCGTTCTCGAAGCGGCGCGGCGCGGCGCGGCGGCGCTCGGGGGCGAGGTCGCGGTGCTCTGCTCCGAGCGCGGCCTGGG
>CAXTFJ010000012.1:0-57961 GCA_964243405.1 uncultured Lichenihabitans sp.
GCCCCGGCCAGTGCCTGCGGACCTTCCTGCGCGATCTCGGCTGGTTCGGCGTCAAGAAGGGCTGCGACGCAGGCGATTGCGGGGCCTGCACGGTCACGGTGGACGGCGAGCCCGTGCACAGCTGCATCTATCCCGCGTTCCGGGCCGAGGGACGCGCGGTTACGACCATCGAGGGCCTGGGTCGCGAGGGCTGTCTGCACCCCACCCAGCGCGCCTTCCTGGACGCGCAGGCCTACCAGTGCGGCTTCTGCACGGCGGGCTTCATCATGACGGCCGCCCACCTCGACCAGGGGCAGCGGCGCGAACTGCCGGACGCCTTCAAGGGTAATCTGTGCCGCTGCACGGGCTATCGCGCGGTGGCGGACGCGATGGAGGATCAGGTCCACGTCGAGCGGGGCGGCGGCGTGGGACGCAACGCGCCCGCCCCGGCGGGACCCGGCGTCGTGTCGGGGGCCGTGCGCTTCACGCTCGACGTGGCGGTGGACGGCCTCACCCACATCAAGCTCGCCCGCTCGCCCCACCCGCACGCCCGCATCCGCGCGATCGATCGGGCGGCCGCGCTCGCCGTGCCGGGCGTCGTCGCCGTCCTGACCCACGAGGACGCTCCCGACCTGCTCTACTCGACTGGCCGCCACGAGCTAGACGCCGACGACCCCTTCGACACTCGCCTGTTCGACACGGTCGTGCGCTTCGTGGGCCAGCGGGTCGCGGCCGTAGTGGCGGAAACTGAGGCTGCGGCCGACGAGGGGGTGCGGCGCCTGCGCGTCGACTACGAACCGCTGCCCGCCGTGTTCGATCCCCGTGACGCGCTGCGACCGGACGCGCCGATCCTCCATCCCCGGCCCGTGCCGACAGGCGAGCCGGACGTGCTCGTTCCCGACCGACCCTCGAACGCGGTGGCGCGCGTGGTGGGCCGCGTGGGCGACGTCGAAGCGGGTTTCGCGGCCGCGGCCGTCACCTATGCGGGCGTGTTCGAGACCCAGCGGGTGCAGCACGCCCACCTCGAAACCCACGCCGCGATGGGCTGGCGCGACGAGGCGGGGCGGCTCGTGATCCGCTCCAGCACGCAGGTCCCCTTCCTGACCCGCCGGGCCCTGTGCCGCCTGTTCGGCCTGCCACCCGATCAGGTGCGGGTGCTGTGCGAACGGGTGGGCGGCGGCTTCGGCGGCAAGCAGGAGATGCTGGTCGAGGACGTGGTGGCGCTGGCCGTGCTGCGCACGGGGCGGCCCGCGGTTCTGGAATTCACGCGAACCGAACAGTTCACGGCGTCCACCACGCGCCACCCCATGCGGGTCGCCGTCAAGTTGGGAGCCACCGCGGACGGGCATCTGACCGCCATGCAGCTCGACGTGGTGTCGAACACGGGTGCCTACGGCAATCACGGCCCCGGCGTGCTGCACCACGGCTGCAACGAGTCCGTGTCGGTCTACCGCTGCCCCAACAAGCGGATCGACGGCGTCGCGGTCTACACCAACACGGTGCCGGCGGGCGCCTTCCGCGGCTACGGGCTGAGCCAGACCGTGTTCGCGGTCGAATCCGCCATGGACGAGCTGGCGCACCGGCTCGGCATCGCACCGCTCGACCTGCGGCGCATCAACGCCGTCCGGCCCAGCGACGCGCTGGTGTCCGTCAGCACCGACGCGCACGACGTAGCGTTCGGCAGCTACGGGTTGGACCAGTGCCTCGACGCGGTCGAGGCGGCGCTCGACGGGCCGGACGACGTCGCACGGCCGGAGGGCGCGCATTGGGCGGTCGGGCAGGGGACGGCGCTGGCCCTGATCGACACGATCCCGCCGCGCGGCCACTATGCGCACGCCCACCTCCGGTTGGAGGCGGACGGCTCGTGCGCGCTTAGGGTTGGCACGGCGGAGTTCGGCAACGGCAGCACCACGGCGCTCGCCCAGGTGGTCGCCACCGCGCTCGGACTGCCGTCCGACAGGGTCGCGATCACCCAGTCCGACACCGACGCCGTGGAACACGACACGGGCGCCTACGGCTCGACGGGGATTGTGGTGGCGGGCCAGGCGGCGCTGCGCGCGGCCCGCGCGCTTCGGGCGAGGATGGACGCGGGCGAGGCGCTCCCGCTGGAGACGGCCGGCTTCTCCGACGGGACGCCGCGCTCGGTCGCCTTCAACGTGCAGGGGTTCCGGGTGGCGGTGAACGGGAACACGGGCGAAATCCGCATTTTGAAGAGCGTCCAAGCCGCCGACGCCGGAACCGTGGTCAATCCCATGCAGTGCCGCGGCCAGATCGAGGGTGGCGTGGCCCAGGCCCTGGGCGCGGCGCTCTACGAGCACGTCGACGTGGACGGCGGCGGCCGCGTCACCACCGACCGGTTCCGCAACTACCACATCCCGGCCTTCGCCGACGTGCCGCGCACCACCGTGATCTTCGCCGACACCTCTGATGCGGTTGGCCCGCTCGGCGCCAAGTCGATGAGCGAGAGCCCGTTCAATCCCGTGGCGCCGGCGCTGGCCAACGCGGTACGCGATGCCACGGGGGTGCGCTTCACCGCCCTGCCTTTGACGGCGGACCGCATCTACGCGGCCCTGCTCGATCCCGCGTCGGCGGGAGCCGAGTCCTAAGCGTCCAGCGAGTTCCGGGTGAGCCAGTCGCGGACGGCGGCGCGGGCGCGTTCGGGGGTGTAGTGGGGCAGCGGGTCGCCGCTCTCGTCGATCAGCCCGGCTTCGAGGTCGGCCGCCGCGATGTACCAGTGCGCCTCCACCCAGGCCGCGACGTTCTCGCCCGGAAGCGCCTTCTTGAGGCAGACGCGCTCCGTGACGGCACGGGCCACCGCCTCGAGATTGGTCACGCGACGCGGACTCGCCGCCAACGGAACTTTGCCACAATTCGCATCGTTTCCGCAGCGGGACGAGGGAGACGGGTCATGCGGTTCATTCTGGGCATCATCGTTGGTTGTCTGCTGACGGTAGGCTTCGCTTATGTCCATGATGCGGCGGTGCCCGACGCGCCGACCGAGACCGCCGCGGCCGTGGCCGACGCCGACGGCCACATGGTCAACTGGAG
This sequence comes from uncultured Lichenihabitans sp., assembly GCA_964243405.1. Classification (GTDB taxonomy): domain Bacteria; phylum Pseudomonadota; class Alphaproteobacteria; order Rhizobiales; family Beijerinckiaceae; genus Lichenihabitans. Next base: position 3,028 of record CAXTFJ010000012.1, read on the forward strand.
CGTGGTGAACCACGACCTGCACGGCCTGGACGGCTGGGTCCACACGCAATGGGCCTGGATCAGCGGCAAGCTCAACAAGGACGGTTGATCCCCGAGTCCGGGGCTCGCGGCAAACCGCCGCCAGGAGCCCCGGACACATGCCGGCTTTCTGCGAATTGGTTTCTCGGCAAAACGATGCCGGGGAGTCTTCGATGTCTGATGTGACGCGCCGAACCGTGCTGGGGGCGACCGCAAGCTTGCTGGGAGGGACGGCGACGGCCGCAGCAGCCGATGCCCTTCCCTCCGCCGGCGCGGTCGAGGGCACCAAGATCGTGTTGCCGCCTCTGCACGGTCCGACGGAAGTCAACGGACGGATCGACAATCCCGAGCCCGTGGTCAAACGCCTGGGACTGGCGGTCGTCGGTCTCGGCCACCTGTCGCTCGAACAGATCCTGCCCGGCTTCGGCCAGTCCGACCGCGTCCGGGTCACCGGCCTCGTGAGTGGCCACCGCGACAAGGCGCTGGCGCTCGCGGCCCAGCACGGCGTGCCGGAGCGCAACCTTTACGACTACGCGAGCTTCGACCGGATCAAGGACAACCCGGACATCGACGCCGTCTACGTCGTGCTGCCGAACGCCATGCACCTGGAGTTCGTGACGCGCGCCGCCCAGGCCGGCAAGCATGTCCTGTGCGAGAAGCCCATGGCGACCTCCGCGGCCGATGCCGAGCGCATGGTGGCGGCCTGCCGCGCGGCCGGTGTCAAGCTGATGATCGCCTACCGGATGCAGTACGAGGCGACCCAGCGCGCCGCCATCGCCATGGTGCGCAATAAGGAACTGGGCGACGTCCGGCTCATGCAGGCCGTCAACGGGCAGAACGACGTTCCCGGCCAGTGGCGGCAGGTGAAGGCCATGGCGGGCGGGGGCTCGCTGCCGGACGTGGGGCTCTACTGCCTCAACGCCTTCCGCTATCTCACCGGAGAGGAGCCGGTCGAGGTGCGGGCCAAGGTGACGCGCCCCAGGGACGACCCGCGCTTCCGCGAGGTGGAGGACGTTGCCGAGTTCACCCTGACCTTCCCCTCGGGCGCCGTGGGCGTGGGCACGAGCGGATACAGCTTCCACGAGACCCGCTTCCTGCAGGTGCTCGGGTCGGAGGGCGCGGTCGGCATCGAGAACGCCTTCGCCTACAGCAACCTGACCCTGATGGCGTCGCGTAAGGTCGGGTCGGTGAACGGGGTCGACCACCGGCAGTTCCCGCCCAAGAACCAGTTCGCGACCGAGATGGATCATTTCGCCGAAGCGATCCGGGCGAATCGCACGCCGCACACGCCCGGCGAGGAGGGACTTCAGGACATGCGGATCATGGAGGCGATCTACCAGGCGGCGGAGGGCGGGGGTGCCGTTACCCTGCCCGCGGTTGCGGGGCTGGATACGACGCGAGGGCCTGCGCCCGAACCAGAGGCGGGGTGAGGGGGCCGGCCGCGCGTCCGTCCAGGGTCAATCTGCTCTTGGCGACGTAGCGGCAAGACGATGGATTATCGACCGGGTTGGAAAGGACTGCCTAACGGAGAACAGATCGACAATCGGCTTCGATGCCGGACGTTGGGCAATCCGGCCGGCCACTCAACCGCAGATTTTATCTGACCGCACCTTAGGCTGGGTTTCGCGGAGTATTGAGGAGCCGGTTGACTTTGTTCGACGTCACTTACTCATTCGGTCGCGAGGGCCTGACTGAGGAACGTCTTAGAAACCAATTGATAATTGGGAAGAAGGTCACCGCAGAAGCTAAAAATATGCCGGTCCTTCCCAAAATCACCCATCCGCTGACGTTCGTTCCCGGGAAAACCCAACCGTTGGCGAGGATCATGCCGGGAAGGCCAGCAAGGGTCATCGCCACGCTGTAACCCCAGACAGACCAACCTTCCGGGACCGTCGGGCGGAGCAAGCGCTTCGTAGGTACAGGCATCGCCTCACCATGAACTTCCAGCCGAGCTTGAAGGATCGCTACAAGCTCATCCGGCGAAATTTGCAGGCTGCCGGGCAGGATGCGGGGAGGTCGCTTGGACCAGGGTCGCGAGTTCCACCTATCCTGCCGATAATCGATAACGACGATTGTCGTGCCATCGGCGCGCTCAACGTGGAAGTTTCCAACGTCATCCCAAGGGATGTACCAGGAGCGGATACTATTCCATCTCAAACCAGTGCCATCGATGGTCAGCATTGGTTTTCTAAAAATTAGAGTAATTGCTATCAAGGTGAAGGCGCAAAAGATCGCAATCGAAATTACGCCGATTGCCTCGATCAGCGGTTTTGAAGTGAGTATAGTGGTAAGCAAGCTGGAGCCAATGAGTAGCGTGAAGACTGCCAACTCGCGGACCGTTTTGCTTCGTGTGCTGCCAATGATGACAGGTTGCAATGGGTCCATGAACACGTCTCCGCGTGGCCGAGCGTAGCTACAATCCTGGAGCGCAACCAGCCCTAGGCTGACACCGATCATCGACCCAAAAATGCTTGCGGGCCGGTCCTGAATCGACCTTCGCAGAGGCTGCCGTGGCAGCGCACCGCCGCTCTACCATCCCATAAACCGCTTGAACGCCTCCGCATGGTCCGGATGCCAGCGCGATAGCGCCGGGCGGTTCTCGATGATGTCGCCCATCGCCCAGGCCATGCGCTTCTCGTCGGTCGCCCGGTCCACGTCGTTGTCGGGGCACAGGATGTAGAAGTCGCCGCGGCCGAGGCCGTCCAGCATGAAGTCGACGACCTGTTCGCCCGTCCAGGCGGCCGCGGGCTTCGCGTCGCCGCCGGTCAGGCCCGTGTAGGTGAAGCCGGGGATCAGCAGGTGGGCGGTGACCTGGCATCCCGGCACCTGCCGCAGCTCGTAGGCGGTGCTCTCGGTCATCACCTTCACGCCCGCCTTGCTGACGTTGTAGGCCGTATTGCCGGGCGGGGTGGTGATCCCCTGTTTGGACCCCGTGTTGATGATGGCGCCCGGCGTGTTCTGCGCCACCATGGCCTGCCCAAAAGCCTGCACGCCGTGGATCACGCCCCACAAGTTGATCCCCAGGATGTCGTGCCAGGCCTGCCCCGGCTCCAGCGCCTTGCCGACGGGACCGATGCCCGCGTTGTTCATCAGCACGCTCACCTCGCCGAAGCTTTCGTAGACCTTGGCCTTCAGCGCCTGGACGTCCTCCCACCGGCTGACGTCCGTGGCGATGGCGACCACGTCCGCGCTCCCGCCCCCGGCGCGTTCGCTGACGGCGGAGGCCGCCCGGTCCAGGGCAGGGCCAGCTCGGTCGGCCAGGCAGACCTTGAGTCCGCGCTCCGCGAAGGCCCGGGCGGCCGCGAGCCCGATGCCGCTCGCCGCCCCCGTGATCACGGCGACGCGGCCCTTGGCGATGGCGGGATGAGTGGTCATGCGGATCGTCCTTTCAGAGAGGGTGTCGGCTGCGGCACCATATAGGCCGAGGGGAACCATTTGCGGCGGTCACGGTTGCCTCAGCATCGAAACGCCAACGGGAGCGAAAGCCATGAGCAGCATGACCGACAAGGCGACGGGTCTTGCCAACGAGGCGGCCGGCAACGTCAAGCAGGGCGTCGGCAAGGCCGTCGGCTCCGACAAGATGCAGGCGGAAGGCCTGGCCCAGGAGGCCAAGGGCGACGCGCAGAAGGCCGTGGGCGACGCCAAGGGCGCGGTCAAGGATGCCGCGAACAAGACCACCGACGCGGTGAACCGAAACCTCTGACGGGTTGCGACGGACCACATGAGGTGAGACGCGAAGGCCGGCCCGCGAGGGTCGGCCTTTTTCGTTGCGCGCGGATCCCGGTCGACAGGTTCAGTGGAGTGCCGCCCCTTCCACCGGGACGGCCGCGGCGGACGCCACCTCGGACAGCGGCCGCGTCCGCAGGTGCGGCGACAGGGCGTGTTCGAGGGCCGTCAGCAGCCGCGCCAGCGTGAAGTTGATCGCCAGATAGATCGCGGCCGCGCACAGGAATACTTCGAGGACTCGGTAGGTCTGCGCGATGATGTGCTGCGCCACGCCCGACACCTCCGACACGGTGATGACGGAGGCGAGCGAGGTCGATTTCACCATGAGGATCAGTTCGGTCGAGTAGGCGGGCAGCGCTTGCCGCACCGCCACCGGCACGATCAGGCGCCGCAGCAGGGTCAGGCCGGACATGCCGCAGGCCCGCGCGGCCTCCATCTGACCCGCGGGAATGGCCAGCACCGCGCCCCGCATGATCTCCGTCGTGTAGCCGGCCGTGCAGAGCGCCAGCGAGATCACCGCGCAATCGAAGGGCTCGCGCAGCACGGGCCAGGCGAGGCTGTGCCGGACGGACGGGAACTGCGCCAGTCCGTAGTAGATCAGGAACATCTGGATCAGCAGGGGCGAGCCGCGGAACACGAACACGTAGGCTCGCGCCACCAGCCCGGCGAAGCCGCCGCGCAGCCGCAGGGCGGTCAGCCCCATCGCGAGGACGCCTCCCAGCGCGATCGACAGGACGAAGAGCGCGAGCGTGAGGGGCACAGCCGCGAGCAGTTTCACGATCGTGCCGGCCAGGAAGGGAAGATCGAGCGTCATGCCTCGCGCGGCCGCTCGCGGCGGAAGGCGCGGCCGGTCCGCCGTTCGGCGGCCTCGAACAGCCGGCCCGATACCGCGGTCATGACGAGGTAGAGCGCGCCGCCCGCGACGTAGAAGCCGAAATAATTGCGCGTCGAGCCCGCCGCGACCTGCGCGCCGCGCATGAGCTCGATCAGCCCCGTGACGGACACCAGGGCGGAGTCCTTGAGGCTCAGCTGCCACACGTTGCCCAGGCCCGGCAGGGCGAAGCGCAGCACCTGGGGCACCACGACGCGGCGGAAGCGCAGGGCCGTGCCCATGCCCATCGCGCGGGCGGCTTCGAGTTCGCCCGCCGCGACCGCGCCGTAGGCGCCGCGGAACACCTCCGCCTGGTAGGCGCCCGAGATCATGCCGACCGCGAGCGCCCCCGCCAGGAAGGTCGGCAATCCCCAGAAGCCCTCTTGGCCGATCAGGTGCGCGAAGCCCGTCAGCGCCGACGAGCCGCCGAAGTAGAACAGGAAGATGACGAGCAGTTCGGGCACGCCGCGGAACAGCGTGGTGTAGACCTCGCCGGCCAGGCGCGGCAGGCGGCCGCGCGACAGCTTCGCGGCCGCGACCAGGGCGCCCAGGACGGCGCCTACCAGCAGCGCCGCAAGCGTGACGGCCAGCGTCATGGCCGCCGCGCGCAGCAGGTAGAAGCCCCAGCCGCCGTCCCCGAAGCCGAACGCGCTCACCGGTCCGTCAGGGCGCGACGTCGATCTTGAACCATTTCAGGCTCAGCTTCCTGATCGTGCCGTCCTTCTCGGCCTCGCCCAGGGCCTTGTCGAACATCGCCTTCAGGTCGCCGTCGGCCTGGCGGATGCCGAAGGCCTCGCCCGGTCCCCACACGAGGCCGCCGATCTGCGGCCCGGTGTAGGCCATGTCCTTGTTCTCGGGCTTGGCGAAGGCGGCCGTGAAGTAGGTCGCGTCGTCGAAGGCGAGGTCCACCCGGCCGGAGGTCAGGTCCAGGTCGTGCTCGGCCGCGGTCTTGTATTCCTTGATGGTGGCAACGTCCTTGAAGTTGTTGACCACGAAAGGTTCGTAGACCGTCGCTGTCTGCAGCCCGATGGTCTTGCCCGCGAAGGCCTTGCGCAGGTCGTCCATCGTGGGCGTGCGGGCGTCGCTGTCGAGCTTGACCGTGCCGCCCGTGCCCGGCGCGTTGGCGAGCGGGCCCGTCTTGTCGGCCACGAACACGCCCGGCGTCACCGCGTAGGGGATCGAGAAGTCGATCGTCTTCTTCCGCTCGTCGGTGATCGACAGGGCGTCCATGATGACGTCGATCTTGCCCGCCTGGAGCGCGGGGATCATCCCGTCCCAGTCCTGGGCGGCGATCTTGCACTCGATCTTCATGCGACCGCATACGTCATGCAGGATCTCGACCTCGTAGCCGTCGAAGCTTCCGTCGGGTTTGGTGAGGTTCCAGGGCTCGTAGGCGCCCTCCGTCCCCACCGTCACGACCTTCCAGTCCTTGGCGGCGGCGGGCAGCGCCCAGGCGCTCAGCACGGCCGCGGCCATCGCCACACGGATCATTTGACGCATGAGTCCCCAACTCCTCGAGCGCGCGAGACCGGCCACGTGGCCGCCCGCCGATTTTCGACGCAGCCACTATCCACTACCCGGGCGGGCCGGAAAAGCAGGCCGGCGGGGTCAATCCGCAAGTTTCCTGCGGCGACCGCGACAGCGGGACCCTGAAACCTTTCCTCCGCACCGGAGCTTCTGCAATCGATGACACTCACCTCGCCCGTTCCGACCCGCATGAGCGACATCACGACGAAACCCCGCACCACCGCCAAACCCAAGGTGGAGCGGCCGCGTCTGTTCAAGGTGATCCTCGTCAACGACGATTACACGCCCCGCGAGTTCGTCGTGATCGTGCTGAAGGCCGAGTTCCGCCTGAACGAGGACCAGGCGATGCGCATCATGATCACCGCGCACCGTCGCGGCGTCTGCGTCGTGGCGGTTTACGCGCGCGACATCGCCGAAACCAAGGCGACGCGGGCGACCGACATGGCCCGCTCCAAGGGTTTTCCGCTCCAGTTCACGACGGAACCCGAGGAGTAGCGGCCCACGTCCCGTTCGGTGGAACCGGTTCGTTAACCGCACCTTCACGATCTCTTGCGCGGTGCGGGCGCGCTTGTATAAAGGTCCTCGAAGTCACGGACCGGTTACCGGACGGACGTCATGGGAGGATTTATGAAGACCAAGATCTTCGCCGCTGTAGCCTTTGCGCTGCTCGGCTCGACGGCGCTGCGCGCCGAGACGATCACGATCGCCACGGTCAACAACGGCGACATGATCGTGATGCAGAAGCTTTCCCCCAAGTGGGAAGAGCAGACCGGCAACAAGATCAATTGGATCGTGCTGGAAGAGAACGTGCTGCGCCAGCGCGTCACGACCGACATCGCCACCAAGGGCGGTCAGTTCGACATCGTGACCATCGGAGCCTACGAGACGCCGATCTGGGGCAAGTCCGGCTGGCTCGACAAGGTCGACGACATCGCGGGCTACGATTACAGCGACATCCTGCCCCCCGTGAAGCAGGGCCTGTCCTACAACGGCACCCTCTACGCCGCGCCCTTCTACGCCGAGAGCTCCTTCACCTACTACCGCAAGGACCTGTTCGAGAAGGCCGGGCTCACCATGCCCGATGAGCCGACCTACGACCAGATCAAGCAGTTCGCCGACAAGCTCACCGACAGGTCCAACGGGCAGTACGGCATCTGCCTGCGCGGCAAGCCGGGCTGGGGCGAGAACATGGCCTTCCTCGGAACGCTGGTGAACGCCTATGGCGGCCGCTGGTTCGACGAGAAGTGGACGCCGCAGCTCACGAGCGACCCGTGGAAGCAGGCCGTCAACTACTACATCGACATCATGAAGGCCGACGGGCCGCCCGGCGCGACCGCCAACGGCTTCAACGAGAACCAGGCGCTGTTCGCCACCGGCAAGTGCGCGATGTGGATCGACGCCACCTCCGGCGCGGGCCGCATCTTCGATCCCAAGCAGAGCGAGGTCGCCGACAAGACCGGGTTCGCCAAGGCGCCGCACGCGGTGACGACGGACGGGTCCGCCTGGGCCTGGTCCTGGGCTCTCGGCATCCCGAACTCCACCAAGAAGGAGGCGGTTGCCAAGGAGTTCATCAAGTGGGCGACCTCCAAGGACTACGTGGACCTCGTGGGGCAGACGCAGGGCTGGGTCGCGGCCCCTCCCGGCACCCGCCAGTCCACCTATGACAACCAGGACTACCTGAAGGCCGCTCCCTTCGCGCCGGTGGTGCTGAAGGCCATCGAGTCGACCGATCCGGCTCACCCGACCCTGCTCCCGGTGCCCTACACGGGCGTGCAGTTCGTGGCGATCCCCGAGTTCCAGGGGATCGGCGCGAATGTCGGTCAGAACATCGCCGCGGCGCTTTCGGGCTCCGAAACGGTGGACGCCGCCCTGCAGGCTTCGCAGGCCTCGACGGCCGCCACGATGAAGCGGGCCGGCTACCCCAAGTGAGAGCGTGAGACGCGGGAGCCGCCTGTCGGCGGCTCCCGTTTTCGTCCCAATATTCCGACGCCCGGTGAGCCTCTCACCGGGCGTTTTCGTTCGAGGACGATCGGCCGAAGGCCGGGACGAGAAGCCGGATGGTCGACGAACCCGGGTCGGTCCCGTGTCAGACGAAGCTCGCGGCCCGGTCGCCCAGCATCAGGGCCGCGGCGTTGGTGTTGCCCGACACGATGGTCGGCATCGCCGAGCAGTCGATCACCCGCAGGGCGTCCACGCCCCGCACCCTCAGCCGCGTATCGAGCACCGCGTCGGGGTCGCCCTCCGGCCCCATGCGGGCCGTGCCCACGGGGTGGTAGTTCGTCTTGACCATCTTCTTGGCATAGGGCGCCAGGTCCGCGTCCGACACGGCCCCCGCGCCCGGCAGCAGTTCCTGCCTGACAAGGCCCCGCAGGGGCTCGCTCGCCAGGATCTGGCGCGCCGTGCGCATGGCGGCCAGGGTCACGCGCAGGTCCTCGGGGTGGCCGAAGAAGTTGCTGTCCACCACGGGGCGGTCGAGCGGGTCCGTCGAGCGCAGCGCGACGCTGCCGCGCGCCTTGGGGCGCAGCAGGCACGGCGTCAGCGTCACGCCGTGGCTGGCCTCCACGTCGCGCACGTCGCGGTCGAGATAGACGGTGGGCACGCAGTAGAGCTGGACCGTGGGACGTTCGCCGCCGTCGGGATCGAGGAACGCGCAGGCCTCCACGCCCGTGGTCGTGACCGGGCCGCTGCGGAACAGCAGGTATTGCAGGCCGTTGCGCAGCATCGCCAAACCGCGGTCCTGCCCGAAATAGCCGCCCGGCTCGCGGATCGTGCTGATGACCGGCACCTCGTGGTGGTCCTGCAGGTTCCGCCCCACGCCCGGCAGGTCGGCCACGACGCCGAGGCCGTGCTCGCGCAGGTGCGCGGCGGGGCCGATCCCAGACAGCATCAGCAGCTTGGGCGTGTTGTAGCTGCCCGACGCGACCAGCACCTCCGCGTCCGCGAAGGCGCGGTGCGCGCGCGCGCCCCTGGCATACTCGACGCCCACCGCGCGCGTGCCCTCGAACAGGATGCGGGTCGCGGTGGAGCGGGTGGCGAGCGTCAGGCGCTGGTCGTGCCGCACCTGGGACAGGAAGGCGCCGACCGCGTGCGAGCGGCGGTGCCGGCCGATGGTGTGGGGCATGGGGCCCACGCCCGCCTGCCGCGCGCCGTTGAAGTCCGGGTTGTAGCGGATGCCAAGGCCCTGCGCGGCGAGCATGAAGGCTTCCGTCAGCGGATCGATGCGGCCGGGGTCCGACACCCAGAGGGGACCCGCGATGCCGTGGTACTCGTCGTTGAGCTTGGTGTTGCGCTCCATGCCCTTGAAGCTCGGCAGCACGTCCGCGTAGGACCAGCCGCTGTTGCCGCCCAGGAAGGCGTCCCAGCCGTCATAATCCTCGCGCTGCCCGCGCATGTAGACCATGGCGTTGACCGAGCTGCCGCCGCCGAGCAGCCGGGCCTGCGGCACCACGGGCGCCCGCCCGTCGAGCTGCGCCTGCGCGACCGTCGCGTGCATCTCCAGGTAGTCCTCGCGGGCGAGGTATTTCATGTAGCCCGCCGGCATCTGCATCAGGCGAGGCTGGCGCTCCTGGCCGCGCTCGATCAGCAGAACGCGGGCGCCGCGGTCCCGCACGAGGCGGGTCGCGGCCACGCAGCCCGACGAGCCGCCGCCCACGACGATGTAATCGTACCGATCCATCACCTGTCCCGCATCCGGTTCCCATCGCGTTGAACCCGCGAACCATGACGGCCGAAGCCGCGGCCGATCAAGCCCGCAGTGAGTTGCGTAGCGCGGCGTTACCCGCCAGATCGCGGTAGCGCCCGTAGAGGCCCGCGTAGACGTCGACCCGGGTGGGATCGGGATGGACGGTGGAAACCGTCTTCGCCCCGAACCGCCGGGCCCCGTCCGCGAAGTCCGCCACGAGACCGGCCGCGACCGCGCCGTGGATGGCGGCACCGACCGCGGTCGGGTTGGCGAGGGCGGGGACCTCAACGGGGCGGCCCAGCACGTCCGCCATGATCCGGATCAGCAGCGGGTTGTTGAGCGCGAGACCGCTCGTCATCAGCACGCGGTCGATGGGGGCGGAGCCGGCCGCGAGGTGGTCGGCGACCGAGCGCGCTCCGAAGCAGAGCGCGTCCAGCAGGGCGCGGTAGATGTCGATGGCGGTAGTCGACAGGGTGAGCCCGGCCACGAGCCCGGTCAGGCCGGAATCCGCGTGCGGCACGCGGTTGCCGCTCCACCAGTCGAGCGCCACGAGCCCGCCGCGGCGCGGCTCGACCGCAGCGGCGGCCTCGTTATAGGCCCGGAAATTGGCGCCGACCTCGTCGGCACGCGGAAAGGTGCGGACGAACCAGGCCAGCGTGTCGCCGAAGCCCGCCTGGCCCGCCTCGTAGCACCACAGGTCCGGCAGCACCGCGCCTTCCGCTACGCCCTCGATGCCGGCGGGCAGGGGACGGGGACGGTCGTCGAGCAGCAGGTAGGCGGCCGAAGTCCCCAGCGCCCCTACCAGCGTACCGGGCGCGGTGGCACCCACGGCGGGCAGCACGACGTGCGAGTCGATCACCGCCACCGCGACCGCGGGGTCGCCCCGGATGCCGGTCCGCTCGCGCCAGGCCGGCGTCAGCGTACCCGCCCGCGTGCCTACCGGATGCGGCGCGGCCAGTCTGGACCCGAGCCCCGGCACGACGTCCTCAGGATAGCCCGAAGCGGGGGTGAACTGTGCTTTGTAGGCCGCGAAATCCAGGCTGCGGACTTCCCGGCCCGTCAGCTGCCACACCAGCCAGTCGCCGGCCTCGATGAAGCGTTCGGCCTCGTTCCAGAGCGCGGGCGCTTCGGCCTCCAGCTGGGCCGCCTTGGCGAGCAGCCATTCGCCCGACACGCGACCCCCGAAATTGTCGAGGAAGGCACCCCCGCGCGCGCCGATGCGCTCGGCGTAGGGCTGCGCGGCTGCATGCTTCCACAGCTTGACGTAGGCGTGCGGGTCGGCCGGGTGCAGGGCGGACAGCGGCGTGCCGTCGGCGCGCGCGGGAAGCGGGGAACTGGCCGTGAAGTCGAGGCCGATGCCGACCACGACCCGGCCCGCGCCGATCGTACCCAGGATATCCGCCGCAGCCTCGACGTAGTCCGCGGCATCCTGCAGCGCGTAGCCCGGCGGCAGCGCGGTGCCGGAGGGCAGGGCTGTGGTCATGACCCCCTGCCGGTAGGGGTGGACGTGGTGGGCGAGCTGCTCGCAGGTTGCGGCGTCGACCAGCACGCCGCGCGCCGAATCCGTGCCGAAGTCGAGGCCGATCAGGCAGAAGCCGGGCGACACGCCCGACATCTAAGCCCTACTTCCCGCTGCACAGCTTGGAAATGGTGTTCACGACGTTCAGCCCGACGATCGTCATGTCCGGATCGATGGCGATGCCCGCTTTCAGGAGCTTGAATTGCTTCGGGTTGCCGACCTTGGAATCGATCGTCGAGAACCAGCGGCCGTCCGCTGTCCGCTTGTAGAGCGCGCAATTGGCCTTGGGCGCCTTCTGCGCCCAGGCGCCCCCGCCACCCAGGGCGAGCGCCGCGACCGCAGTCAGCATCATCACACGACCCATCATCATCCCTTTCGCTCGAATGGAGGCGGCCACCGACCCACCTGGCTCGACTGTCGATGCCTTCGCTTGCGCGAGAGTCTCCTCAGGCCGCGAGTGTTCGCAGCACGTAGGGCAGGATACCGCCGTTGCGGAAATATTCGAGCTCGTCGGCGGTGTCGATCCGGCAGATCACCGGCACGTGGCTGACCCGCCCCTTGTCGGAGGTGATCACCAGTTCCATGCGCTGGCGCGGCTGCAGGGAGTCGCCCAGGCCGTCGATCGTCACCGTCTCGTCACCCTTGAGGTTGAGCGTCTGCCAGGACGTGCCTTCCTCGAAGGTGAGCGGCAGCACGCCCATGCCGACCAGGTTCGAGCGGTGGATCCGCTCGAAGCTCTGGGCGATCACGGCGCGGACGCCGAGCAGGCGCGTGCCCTTGGCGGCCCAGTCGCGCGACGATCCCGTGCCGTATTCGCGGCCGGCGAACACCACCAGCGGCACGCCTTCCTGCTTGTAAAGCATTGCGGCCTCGTAGATCGGCAGGTCCTCGCCGCTCGGGTGGTGGCGCGTGATGCCGCCCTCCACGCCCGGCACCATCTGGTTCTTGATGCGGATGTTGGCGAGCGTCCCCCGCATCATCACCTCGTGGTTGCCGCGCCGCGTGCCGTACTGGTTGAAGTCCTGCGGCCGGACCTGGTGCTCCATCAGGTAGCGGCCGGCGGGGGAGGCCGCCTTGATCGAGCCCGCGGGCGAGATGTGGTCGGTGGTGATCGAGTCGAGCAGGAGGGCCAGCACGCGTGCGTCCTTGACGTCGGCGACCGCCGCGGGCGTCTTGGTCAGCCCCTCGAAATAGGGCGGGTTGCGCACGTAGGTCGAGGCCATGCTCCAGTGGTAGGTCTGGCTGCGCGCCACCTCCACGGCCTGCCAGTCCGTGTCGCCCTCGAACACGTTGCCGTAGCGGTGCGCGAAGATCGCCTTGGTGACCGACTTGTGGTGCAGGTCGCGCACCTCCTCGTGGCTCGGCCAGATGTCGCGCAGGTAGACGGGGCCGTCGTGCCCTTCGCCCAGCGGCTCGTTGGTGAGGTCGACGTGCATCGAGCCCGCGAGCGCGTAGGCCACCACCAGGGGTGGGGAGGCCAGGTAGTTGGCCTTGACGTCCGGGTTGACCCGGCCCTCGAAGTTGCGGTTGCCGGAGATCACGGCGGCCGCGACCACGTCGTTGTCGCTGATCGTCTTGGAGATGTCGGGCGGCAGCGGGCCGGAATTACCGATGCAGGTCATGCAGCCGTAGCCCGTGAGGTTGAAGCCGAGCGCGTCGAGGTCGGCCTGCAGCCCCGAGGCTTCCAGGTATTCGCCCACTACCTGGGAGCCGGGCGACAGCGAGGTCTTGACCCAGGGCTTGACCTTGAGGCCCTTGGCGACGGCCTTCCGGGCCAGAAGCCCCGCGCCCATCATCACGTTGGGGTTGGAGGTGTTGGTGCACGACGTGATGGCCGCGATCACCACGTCGCCGTGGCCGAGGTCGAAAGACGCGTTCTCGACGGGAAAGCGCTTCTCGCCGTCGGCGACCTTGTATTCTTTGTGCAGGGCGTTGGTGAAGGCGCTCTTGGCGCTCTCCAGCGTCACGCGGTCCTGCGGCCGCTTGGGGCCCGCGAGCGAGGGCACCACGTCGCTCAGGTCGAGCTCGATCGTCTGCGTGAAGAACGGGTCGGGCGCGGCCGCGTCGCGCCACAGGCCCTGCGCTTCCGCGTAGGCCTTGACGAGGGCGATGCGCGCGGGGTCGCGGTTGGACGCCTCCAGGTAGTTGACCGTCTCGCCGTCGATCGGAAAGAAACCGCAGGTGGCGCCGTATTCGGGGGCCATGTTGGCGATGGTGGCGCGGTCGGCGAGCGACAGGCTGTCGAGCCCGGGGCCGAAGAACTCCACGAACTTGTTGACCACGCCCAGCTTGCGCAGCATCTGCGTGACGGTGAGCACCAGGTCGGTCGCGGTGCGGCCTTCCTTGAGCTTGCCGGTCAGCTTGAAGCCCACGACCTGCGGCAGCAGCATGGAATAGGGCTGCCCCAGCATCACGGCCTCCGCCTCGATGCCACCGACCCCCCAGCCGAGCACGGCCAGCGCGTTCACCATGGTGGTGTGCGAGTCGGTGCCCACCAGCGTGTCGGGATAGGCCACCTGCACGGCTTGGCCGCCGCGCGTCTCCGTACGGGTCCACACCGTCTGCGAAAGGTACTCCAGGTTGACCTGGTGGCAGATGCCGGTGCCGGGCGGCACCACGCGGAAGTTCGAGAAGGCCTGCTGGCCCCAGCGCAGGAAACGGTAGCGCTCGCCGTTGCGCTCGTATTCCAGCGCCTTGTTGTCGTCGAAGGCTTTCGGCGTGCCGAACTCGTCCACGATCACCGAGTGGTCGATCACCAGGTCGACGGGCACCAGCGGATTGATCTTGGCGACGTCGCCCCCCAGGCCCAGCATGGCGTCGCGCATGGCGGCCAGGTCCACCACCGCGGGCACGCCGGTGAAATCCTGCATCAGCACGCGGGCGGGGCGGAAGGCGATCTCGCGCTCGTCCACGCCGCGCTTGTCGAGCCACTTGGCGACTTCCTCGATGTCCGCCTTGGTGACGCTCCGCCCGTCCTCGAATCGCAGCAGGTTTTCGAGCAGCACCTTCATGGAATAGGGGAGCTGCGACACGCCCGGCAGCCCGTTCTTCTCGGCGTCGCGAAGCGAGAAATAATCGTAGGACTCCGAGCCGACCTGCAGGGTCGTGCGGCACTTGAAGCTGTCGAGCGAGGGCATGGCGGTCCTGGCGGCTGCGCGGCGCGTTTGTGTCGGGGTTGTTGTAGATCGTTCTAAAGTTGCGGGCTACACCGGGCAAGGCTGGCAACAGGGCCGGGACGCATCTGCCTCACCCTCATCACCTTCAGGTCGAGAGTCTCGCGATCGTACGCGGCGGCAGGACCGTGCTGGACGGCGTGTCGTTCCGACTCGAGGCGGGTTGCCTCGCGGAGATCACGGGTCCGAACGGGGTCGGCAAGTCGACGCTGCTGCGCGCCCTCGCGGGCTTTCTGCCGCTGGCGGGAGGACGGGTCCGCTGGACGGGCCCGGCCGGGGACGACGCGCCGCTGCCCGAGCGGCTGCACTACGTGGGCCACGCGGACGGGCTCAAGTCCGCGCTGACGGTCGGCGAGAACCTGCGCTTCGCGGCCCGGCTATTCGGCGGCGCGGAGGTGCGGCCCGCGGCAGCGCTGGCCGAATTGGGCCTGGCGCACCTCATCGACGTGCCCGCCGCCTACCTGTCGGCCGGCCAGCGGCGGCGCGTGGCTCTGGCTCGTCTGCGCGTGGCGTTCCGTCCCCTGTGGCTGCTGGACGAGCCTTTGACGGCGCTCGACGCCGCGGCGCGCCGCTCCCTGTGCGAACTGATGGCCGGACACCTCGCGCGGGGCGGCCTGATCCTGGCCGCCACCCACGCCCCCCTCGGGCTTCCCGCGCTGGACTTGGCCCTGGGCGCCGCGTGACCGCGGCGCTCGCTCCCGTTCCGGGCACCGCTTGACCGCGGCGCTGATCGCCCTGTTCCGGCGCGACCTCGCGCTGGCGGCGCGCGTGGGCGGCGGCGGCGTGCTGGGTGTCGTGTTCTTCCTCAGCCTCGTGACCGTCATTCCCTTCGCGGTGGGACCGGACCTCAACCTGCTCGCGCGCATCGGCCCCGCGATCCTGTGGGTCTCGGCGCTGCTCTCCACCCTGCTCGGGCTGGACCGGCTGTTCGGGGCCGACGCGGAGGACGGCTCGCTCGATCTCCTGCGCCTGTCACCCGCGCCGCTGGAACTGGTCGTCCTCGTCAAGTGCCTGGCGCACTGGTGCGTCACGGGCCTGCCGCTCGTGATCGCCGCGCCCCTGTTCGGGCTGATGCTGGCGCTCGACGGTCCGGCGCTGGCCGGCGTCACGGCGAGCCTGCTTCTCGGCACGCCGGCCCTCACCGTTCTGGGAGCGATCGGGGCCGCGCTGACCGTGTCACTGCGCCGCGGTGGCCTGCTGCTCGCGATTCTCGTCGTGCCGCTCGCGATTCCCGTGCTCATCTTCGGCGTCTCGGCCGCCGCCGCGGCCTCCGGCGGCACCGTGCCGATCCTGACGCCGCTGCTCGTGCTGGGCGCTCTCAGTCTGGCTTCTCTCGCGCTGGCACCGGTTGCCGCCGCCGCCGCCCTGCGCGCCGCCTCGGAATAGAACGATAGCCAACGTCGATCATCCGACGGACAGTTGTCCCCGGAAAGCCGTTTTTTTACCTCATTCCGACAGTGCTCTTCGGGTCGGCGATAAGAATACGAGCCGATCTCGGCGAACCGACGCCTGTTTCTGGGAGGACTTCATGGATCTGTCACGTCGCGCGCTTCTCACCTCGACCGCCGTCGGCGCGGGCGGCCTCGTGGCCCTCACGACTGCAGCTTTGGCCGACGACAAGGGCCAGCCCGGCGAGGGCGGGTTCGGCCGCCAGGCCCAGCAGCTCCAGCCGGGGGCCACCGTCGCCTACCACGATCCCAAGGACGTGGGCGCGATGCCCGACTTCACCCGCTCGCTCGACGGCTCGAAGCCGAAGATCACCTCCGGCGGCTGGGCGAAGGAATCGACCGAGCACCAGCTCCCCATCATGAAGGGGCTCGCGGGCGTTCACATGTTCCTCAATCCCGGTTCGTCGCGCGAGCTGCACTGGCACGCGATCGCGGCCGAATGGGCCTACGTGATCGACGGGCAGTGCCAGACCGTGGTGCTCGACCCCTCGGGCCAGACGGAGATCAACAACTACAAGCCGGGCGACCTGTGGTTCTTCCCCAAGGGCCACGGCCACTCGATCCAGACGATCGGCGACAAGCCCTGCCACTTCATCCTCTCCTTCGACAACGGCTCCTTCTCCGAGCACGGCACCTTCTCGATCACCGACTGGATCGACGTCACGCCCAAGGACATGCTGGCCAAGAATTTTGGGCTGACCCCGGCCGCGTTCGACGCCTTTCCGAAGGGCGAAACCTACATCCAGGCTGGTCCCGTCCTGCCCGCCGCGCAGGCCATCGACGCGCCGTGGCCGAAGGAGTCGACCCACAAGTTCAGCCTGCTCAAGGACGTCCGCGCCCGGCGAGACTTCGACGGCGGCAGCTTCTACCTCGCCACCGTCGACGAGTGGCCCATCTCCAAGACGATGTCGGGCGGGTTGATGGTCATCAAGCCAGGGCAGATGAAAGAGCTGCACTGGAACCCCAACGCCGAAGAGTTCCACTTCTACCTCCGGGGCAAGGGCCAGGTCGCGATGTTCGGCTCGGGCGGCCGCGGCAAGGCGGCCGACGTGAAGGCGGGCGACTCCGCCTACATCCCGGCCGGCTACGGCCACGGCATCGTCAACACCGGCGACGAGGACCTGGAGATCGTGCAGACCTGGAACGCCGGCGCGTTCGAGGAGATCACCCTCCAGCACTGGATCGGCACCGCGCCGCGCTATCTCGCGTCCAACAACCTGCCCGTCCCCGTCGCGACGCTCGACAAGCTCCAGCAGGGCGCCTGATCCCCTTCCACCGCACGGTCCCGATGACGCAGCGCGTGGGTTGAACGAAGGTTTGGATCCCCGCGTTGCCGAGGCGTGGTGGACGCTTCCGCAAGGGCCCGCATGCAAGTTCTCCTGGGCTTGGTCGCTCTCGTGGTCGGCGTGCTCAACACCGTGCAGGCCGGCTCCAACTCGACGATGAACAAGACCGTCGAGTCTCCTTTCTTCGCCACGATGGTCGTCGCGACGGGTGGGATCGCGACCTACCTCGTGGCCGGCCTTTTCACGGGTTTCGCCTTGCCGAGCGCCGGACGCCTGCAACAGGCGCCCTGGTGGGCGTGGATCGGCGGGGTGCTGGGCGCGCTCTACATCCTCGCCATGATCTTCCTGGCCCAGAAGCTCGGGTCCGCGGTGTTCACCGGCCTGACCGTCACGGCGGCGGTGGCGACTTCCGTGCTGCTCGACCATTTCGGGCTCCTGGGCTTCGACCAGCACACGGCCGGACCGGGCCGGATCGCGGGCGCTCTCCTCATGGGCGGTGGGCTGGCGCTGATCAGCCTCTTCTGACCGTCGATCGCTTCGACAATCGAGCGGCAGGCCGTCTAGCCCAGGGACACGCTCCTCCGCTTAGAAGCGCCTCGACCGCTCGTCGTCGGAGCGCTGACGGCTATGTGGTGCGTGGCATCAAACGCGGGCCACTGCTCTCTCCCCTCCCGGCATTGCGGGCCCGAGGGGGCCTGCTTAAGCTGACCGCATGACCTCCACCCCGTTCCAATCCTTCGACGACGTCGCCAACCCGAGCCTGTGCGCCCCGCGCGTCGGGTTGCTGCGGCAGGAACTGATCCGGCAGGGGCTCGACGGTTTCGTCGTGCCGCGCTCGGACGAGCACCAGAACGAGAACGTGCCGAAGGCGGCCGAGCGCCTGGCCTGGTTGACCGGGTTCACGGGCTCGGCCGGGACCGCGGTGGTGCTGCGCGACCGCGCCGCCATCTTCGTCGACGGGCGCTACACCCTCCAGGTCCGCGAGCAGGTCGATCCGGCCGTGGTGGCGCCCGAATCGCTGATCGACACCCCACCCGAAACGTGGCTCGGCACCGCGCTGAAGGCGGGCGACCGCCTGGGCTACGACCCCTGGCTGCACACGCCCGGTCAGGTCGAGCGGCTCGCCAAGGCCGTCAAGGGTACCGGCGCCGTGCTGGTGCCGGTGGACACCAACCCGGTCGATGCGGCATGGCGCGACCGTCCGGGCCTGCCCCTGGGCGAGGTCCGGTTGCATCCCGAAGCTTTGGCGGGCCGGACCCCGGACGACAAGATCGCCGCCATGCGCGGCGCGCTGAAGGAGACCGACGCCCTGGTGGTGAGCGACCCGCACGCGCTTGCCTGGATTTTCAACGTTCGCGGCGCCGACGTGGAGCATACGCCGCTGCCGCTGGGCTACGCGCTGGTTCCGCGGGAGGGTCGGCCCACCCTCTACCTCGACAGCCGCAAGCTTTCCAACAGCGTGCGGGCCGCGCTGGAGCAGCGCGCGACGGTCGCGCCGCCCGCCCAGATCTTCGCCGATCTCGCCCGCCTGGGAGGCGCGCGCGCCAAGGTCCTGCTCGACGCCGCGACCGCGCCCGAAAAGTTGCGGGCCGCGGTCGTCGAGGCGGGCGGGACCGCGGAAGTCGGCACCGACCCGACCGCGCTGCTGAAGGCCGTCAAGAGCGCGGCCGAGGTGAAGGGCTCGCGCGACGCCCACGCGCGCGACGCTGCGGCTTTCACGCGCTTCCTCCACTGGTTCGCGGTGGAAGCCCCCAAGGGAGGGTTGACCGAGATCGCGGCCGTCGAGGCGCTGGAAGGGTTTCGGCGCGAAACGGGCGGGCTCAGGGACGTGTCGTTCCCCACCATCGCGGGCTTCGGCCCGCACGCCGCCATGCCGCACTACCGGGTCAGCACGGCATCGAACCTCGCGGTCGGGCCCGGCCTCTTCCTGGTCGACAGCGGCGCCCAGTACGAGGACGGCACGACCGACATCACCCGCACCGTCGCGGTGGGGGTGCCCGACGCCGAGATGCGCGACCGCTTCACCCGCGTGCTCAAGGGCCACATCGCCATCGCGCGCGCGGTGTTCCCTCAGGGCGTCTCGGGCGCGCAGCTCGACAGCTTCGCGCGAACCGCGCTGTGGCAGGCTGGACTCGACTTCGACCACGGCACGGGCCACGGCGTCGGCTCCTACCTGTCCGTCCACGAGGGGCCGCAGCGGATCGCCAAGACCGGCACCGTGCCGCTCAAGGCGGGCATGATCCTGTCCAACGAGCCGGGCTACTACAAGGCGGGCGCCTGGGGCATCCGCATCGAGAACCTGATCCTGGTCGAGCCGCGCGACATTGTTGGCGCGGAACGCCCCATGCTGGGTTTCGAGACGCTGTCCTTCGCGCCCATCGACCTGGCCCTGATCGAGCCCGCGCTGCTGACGGCGGAGGAGGTGGCCTGGCTCGACGGCTATCACGCGCGGGTGCGGGATCTGGTCGGTCCCCTGGTGCCACCCGACGTGCGCGCGTGGCTCGGGGAGGTGACACGTCCGCTCGGCGCTACGTCCGCCTGAGCAGGTAATCCAGCCCACCTACCCTGAACCAGCGGTAGGCGTAGCCTTCCAGCACCATGCGGTGGTGCCCGTCGTCGTCCGCCCGGCTGTGGCGGTCCGACAGCACGTTGACGAGGCAGGCGCCCTCGCTTTCCCCGACGCCCGTGTCGAAAGACACCTCCTTGGGCGTGTGGGACAGGTTGTGGACCACCAGCACGGAATTGTTGCGCCAATCGTAGCGCAGCGCGAGCACCGCCGCGTCGCCGGTGTCGATCACCGCGAAGTCACCCCAGCCGATCTCCGGCATCTCCTTGCGGGTGCGGATCGCCCGCTCGATCCAGCTGAACAGCGAGCCGGGGTCGGGCCGCTGCCGCGCCGCGTTGACGGTTTCGTAGCCGAACGGGCCGCCCTCGATCACGCGCATCACGGGCGTGTCGCTCGTCGTGAACCCCCCGTGCGGTTCGCCCGACCATTGCATCGGCGTGCGGGCGCAGTCGCGCTCGGCCAGACTGAGGTCGTCGCCCATGCCGATCTCGTCACCGTAGCGCAGCACGGGCGTGCCGGGCAGCGTGAACAGCAGCGAATAGGCGAGCTCCAGCCGCCGCTGATCGCCGTCCAGCATGGGGGCCAGCCGGCGTCGGATGCCGCGGTCGTAGAGCTGCATGGCCGGCTCCGGCCCGAACGACGCGAACACCGTGCGGCGCTGGGCCGTGGTGAGGCGGCCCAGGTCCAACTCGTCGTGGTTGCGCAGGAAGAGGCCCCACTGCCCGGTGGACGGGCGCGACTTGGTGTCGGCGAGGGCCTTCGTCAGCGTGGTCGTGTCCGCGGTGGCCAGCGCGTAGAAGAGGTGCTGGTTGACCTGGAAGTTGAACACCATCTGCATGCGGTCGCCGGCATCGCCGAAATAATCCATGTCGGTCGACGGCAGCACGTTGGCCTCGGCGAGCACGATGGCGTCTCCCCTCCGCCACTGCAGGAGTTCGCGGAAGGTCCGCAGCATGTCGTAATCGAACTTCGGGTGCGCGCCGACCTGCGGCCCCTTCTCCGAGATCACGAAGGGCAGGGCGTCCATGCGGAAGCCGGACACGCCGAGCTGGATCCAGAACCCCATGATCTTGAGGATCTCCTCCTGCACGCGCGGGTTGGCGGTGTTGAGGTCGGGCTGGAAATCGTAGAAGCGGTGAAAGTAGAAGGCCCCCGCGGCCTCGTCGTAGGTCCAGGTCGTGTTCTGCACGCCGGGAAACACCATCCCCTTGTCGGCGTTGCGCGGCTTCTTGTCCGACCAGACGTACCAGTCGCGGAAGGGCGAGGCGGGATCGCTCCGCGCGGACTGGAACCAGGGGTGCTGGTTTGAGGTGTGGTTGACGACGAGGTCGATCAGCACGCGGATGCCGCGCTGCTGGGCTTCGTGGGTGAACTCCACGAAATCGCCCAGCGTGCCGTAGCGCGGATCGACGCTGTAATGGTCGCTGATGTCGTAGCCGTCGTCCCGCATCGGCGAGCGTTGGAACGGCAGCAGCCAGACGGCGGTGATGCCCAGGCCCGCCAGATAGTCCAGGCGGCGGATCAGTCCCTGGAAGTCGCCGATCCCGTCGCCGTTGGAATCCATGTAGGTTCCGACCGCGAGGCAGTAGACGATCGTGTTCTTGTACCACAGATCACTGATCAACCGCCGAGCCTCCGAGGCCCGGACGCCCGCGCCGCTTCGGTGGCGGACCGTATATGTTCGAGCGTCAATATTTTAGGAAAACAACGAGCGCGACGAGGAGGACCACGATCCCGACCACCGCCGGGATGATCCACCTGCCGATCGGCTTGCCGGGATCGGGTTCGCGTTCGAAGTCGCGGGCCTGTTCCTCCCGCCGTGCCTGCGCGACCACCGCGGGATCGTTCGGGCGTCCGCCCGCCTCGTCGTCCGTACCGAGCGGCGACAGGCCGGGGTCGGCGTTGCCGACCTTGTCGCCGGTTCGTCCCGCGTCGATGTCGGCCTTGAGTTGCGAGACGGTTGCTGTCGTTTCGGCCATGATCCATCCCGCGCGCGTGTTGGAGGAGAACAAGGGCCCGCGCTGGGCGGGCCCTCTGGAGTCGAGCGCTCCTTCAGCGGGACTTCTTGTAGAGCTTGGTGGCGATCTCGAACATCTCTTCCGGTGCGTAGTCCGGCGTGAAGGCCGATGCGACGCCGGTCAGATCGTGGATCTTTCCGCCTTCCGGCAGGCCGTCGACGACTTCGAGCTCGCCCGGCGGATCGCCGGGAAGCGCCATCTCGCCGCTGCCCCAGATGCCGCTCATGCCTTTGTAGTCGTCCGGGCTCCAGGTGTAGAGCCGGCGGTGCGAGCCCTCGTCCAGGTACTTCTGGCACTCGGGGATCTTCGACAGCTCGATGTTGGGCGTGGGCAGCATCTTTTCGATTGCGACGCCCGTGATCTGCTTCAACGCCAGGGCATAGGCGTGGGCATGGACCGAGCCGCGCACCAGGAGGTAGCCGCAGACCTCGCGGCCCGTCGGATCCTTCATGGTCTCGTACACGCGCAGCTTGTGCAGGCGGGCGCCGCATTCGAGATGGAAATTATGCAGCAGATCCACCACGACGTTGCCGGTCGTGGTCACGAAATCCATGTTCCAGGACGCGCCGTTGCTGTTCATCGGCATCGCGCCGCCGCCGTTCGACAGGAAGGATGCCGCCGAGCGGATGTCCTGCATCTCGGCCCAGGGTGCCCCCGTGATATCGGCGCCGCCCTTCTCGTTCGCGGGCTTGTCGGGGCCGTTGTTCAGCATGGCGACGCCGTTGCTCACGAGCTCGATGTGCCCGAGTTCCTCGGCCGTGATGCTGGCGACGAGGTTGTAGAACGGCTTCAGCTTGGTCTTCGACCGGAAATTGAAGCTCTGGAACATGTAGTTCCCAAGCGTCGACATCTCGCCGTACTTGCCACCGAGAAGTTCCTGCAGCGCGGCCGCGGCATTTGGATCCGCCCTCTTCGGGGCAGGCAGTTCAGCCTGCAGCTTGTCGATTCGCATGAACATGGGCGTCATCCTCGCGGGTTGGACGAGCCCTTAACGGTGAAGGCCGGTGTCGGTCCCCTGACTGCGACACCATGCCCGGAGGAACCGGATCTTCAGTTCGTCCAGCGCTTGATCGCGAGCGTGCGACGCTCGGCCAGCAGGCAGCCGCTGCGCTCCGCCACGCTGAGCGCACTCAGCAGCTTCGGATAGCCGGCGAGCGGATGGGACCCGCGCTCGTCGCGCCGACGCTGGGCCTGCAAAGCCGTCGCCGAAACCGCCCCGATCGTGTGAAGGCCAAGATTAAGCAGGTTGTTCAACATGTCAGCCCTCCATTCCTGAAGAATACGCGAGTCGGCGGGTTCTTAGAATGCAGAAAGCTCGTCGGTACCGTTAAGGTTCCGGTTAACCTGAATTAATCCTTACGGCGCCGGTGCGGCAGACCAGAAATCCGGGCTCGCCTGGCTCAAACGGCCGCCGAGCCGCACCGGCGCGATCCGCACCGCCAAACCGGTCGCGTCGTCCGTTTCGACCGCTACGCCGCACAGCGTCGCCGGGCCCGAGGCGGGTTCGTACCGGCCGCTCGGCAATTTGGTGAGGAAGCGCCGGATCGGCTCCTCCTTGGCGACGCCGATCACGCTGTCGTAGTCGCCCGTCATGCCCGCGTCGGTCATGTAGGCGGTCCCGCCGGACAGGATCTGGTGGTCGGCCGTGGGAATGTGGGTGTGGGTGCCGACCACCAGGCTCGCGCGCCCGTCGAGGTGGTGGGCCATGGCGACCTTTTCGCTGGTGGCTTCCGCGTGCACGTCCACCACCATGGCGTCGCAGCCGCGCCCCAGGGGGCAGGCGTCCACCTCCCGGTCCACGCCCGCGAAGGGATCGTCGAGCGCGTCCATGAACACCCGCCCCATGACGTTCATGACCAGGACGCGGCGGCCGTCGGCGATCTCGATCAGCGCGGCGCCGCGGCCCGGCGTGCCCGGCGGGTAGTTGAGCGGGCGCAGCAGGCGCTCCTGCCGCGTGATGAACACGAGCGCCTCGCGCTGATCGAAGGAATGATTGCCCAGCGTGACGGCGTCCGCGCCCGCCGCCAGGATCTCGGCGCAGATGGCTTCCGTGATGCCCGCGCCGCCCGCCGCGTTCTCGCCGTTGACCACGACGCAGTCGAGACGCCACGCGGCCCGCAGGCGGGGCAGGTCCGTCTCGATCGCGCGCCGGCCGGTGCGGCCCATCACGTCGCCGAGGAAGAGCAGTCGCATGACGGGTCAGGCTTCGCAGAGGAGGATATCGCGCTCGGTCACCACCAGGTCGAGCGGCTGGTCGTGCGGTTCGCTGGGCAGGAACAGGACTTCCTGGGCCGAATAGGCAATCCCGATGGCGCGAACCCGCTTGCGGGCGCGCAACTCCGCGAGGGTCCTGTCGTAATAGCCGCCACCGGACCCGATCCTGTGACCGCGACGGTCGAAAGCCGCGAGCGGCACGAAGAGCACGTCGGGATCGAGGAGCTCCGCATGGGATGCGGGCTCGCGGATGCCGAACGGGCCCGCAACGGTCGCGTCGCCCGGCTGCCATGCCCGAAACGTCAGCGATGCCCCGCGCGCTCCGGTCGAGGGTAGGGCGGTAGGCACGCCCGCGGCAGCGAGCGCGGCGCAGCACGCGCGGAGGTCCGGTTCGCTTCCGATCGCATCGAAGAGCGCCACGACCAGCGTCGGATTGGGTGGCGCGTAGTCGAGGACCAGCCTCGGCCCGAGTGCCGCCAGGCGATCCGCGAATGCCTGCCTGGCCGCCGCGGGCACGGCGTCGCGTTTCGCCAGGGCTTCGGCCCGAACCTCGGCCTTGGTCAGGACCATCGTGCCGCGAGGAAGCGAGAAGTGCGGGGCCACGATGGCCGTGGGCTTCGACCCCGGGAACCTACAACGTAGGTGGGCGCCGTGTGGCCGAGCCCACGGGCAAGGCCAGGGACAGCTCCCTTGGAATCGATAAGGCCCCGGGAATACATGCCTCACGCACCCCGCAGCTCCGCGAAAAGGAAGCTAAGCCAGATGCGGCGCGATTGCCAGCCCCGCGGATGCGGCAAACGGCAGGCTTGCGGGGATCAGGCCGGAGGTGGCGGCCCAAGGCGCCGGCTCACCGCCTCGATGCGCGCCGCGGCCGCGTCCAGCGCCACCGCCACCGCGTCCACCACGGCATCGACCGAGGCCGAGGCGTCCGCCTGGTTAAGCTTGAACGCCGCCACCTCCGCTTCCAGGCGCGTCAGCCGGCTTTCCGCCTCCGCGAGGCTGTCGGCCACGGTGAGCGCCGCCATGATGGTGATGCGCTGATCGCCGATCTCGCCGAAGCTGGTGCGGAGCTCGGTGATCTTCGCGTCGAGGCGTCGGCCGAGCCGCTGGAGATGGTCCTCCTCACCCTCGCCGCACGCCATCCTGTACACGCGACCCGCGATCGTGACCGCAACCTGGGCCATGCCGGATCGCCCTCACTCGCCCCGGCCGCCGCCGGCCCGGCGCGCGGGCTCGACCTCGTCCGCGTCGGGCTCACCGTCATCGGCGGGCTCGAAGTCGGCCAGCACGGCGCGCACGGTGGCGGTGGCGCGGTCGAGTCGGGCCGACACGGCGGCGTTGGCATCCAGCAGCACCCGGCCGCGCGAAATGGCCTCCGCCAGCTCAGCCCCGAGACGCGCGTGCTCGGACTGCAACGCGAGGTAGGCGGGCTCGGAATCCGCCTCGGTCCGGCGCGAGGCCGCTCCTTCCAGGTGGTCCACACTCGCCGAAAGCCGGGCCAAGGACGCCGTGAGGCGGTCGGGCAGGGAAGGGGTCATGGATCGGCCGCCGCGCTGGTTCTGCATCGCTCCGATGCTGACCGCCAATTGCCCGGAGGTCAAACCGACGCCGCCCGACCGTGTGGACAAGTCGTTCTGAAATTTCGGGTCCAGTTTCGCCCGAAAAAGTGCTAGGCAGACGGCGGACACGACGGAAGCGGCCGGGAGCCGCCCGCAACACCCACCCCAAAGGAGAATGGGCCATGACGGTCAAGGTCGCCATCAACGGGTTCGGCCGGATCGGCCGCAACATCCTGCGCGCCATCATCGAGTCGGGCCGCACCGACATCGAGGTGGTGGCCATCAACGACCTGGGTCCGGTCGAGACCAACGCCCACCTGCTGCGCTACGACAGCGTGCACGGCAAGTTCCCCCATCCCGTCAAGGTCGAGGGTGACACGATCGATGCGGGCCGTGGCCCCATCAAGGTGACGGCCATCAAGGACCCCGCCATGCTGCCCCACAAGGACATGGGCGTGGACGTGGCGCTGGAATGCACCGGCATCTTCACCTCCCGCGAGAAGGCCGCCCTGCACCTGAAGGCGGGCGCCAAGCGCGTGCTGGTGTCGGCCCCCGCCGACGGCGCCGACCTGACGGTGGTGTTCGGCGTCAACCACGACAAGCTCACGGCCGAGCACCTAGTCGTGTCCAACGGCTCCTGCACCACCAATTGCCTGGCGCCGGTCGCCAAGGTGCTCAACGACACGGTCGGCATCGAGCGCGGCTTCATGACCACCGTGCATTCCTACACGGGCGACCAGCCGACGCTCGACACCCTGCACAAGGACCTCTACCGCGGCCGCGGCGCGGCGCTGTCCTCGATCCCCACCACGACCGGCGCCGCCAAGGCGATCGGCCTCGTGCTTCCCGAGCTCAAGGGCAAGCTCGACGGCTCGGCGATCCGCGTGCCGACCCCCAACGTGTCGCTCATCGACCTGAAGGTCGTGACCAAGCGCCCGACCAGCGTGGACGAGATCAACGGGGCCATGAAGCGGGCGTCGGGCCAGGAGCTCAAGGGCGTGCTGGGCTACACGAACGAGCCCAACGTCTCCAGCGACTTCAACCACGACCCGCATTCCTCGACCTTCCACGAGGACCAGACCAAGGTGATCGACGGCACCTTCGTGCGCGTGCTCGCCTGGTACGACAACGAATGGGGCTTCTCGAACCGCATGGCCGACACGGCGGTCGCGATGGCGAAGCTGATCTGAAATGGACGACGGCGCCGACGATCATCTCCATTCATCGGCGGATCTATCGAGCCAAGAGATTGCGGCGAGGTTCTCGTCGCGGTTTCCTGCGTTTCGATGCAGCGTGTGCGGAGAAGGTGATTTCGTTGTGATCGACAAAACGGATGAGGGATTTTCGTCCCAATACATACTTTACAGGTCGCGACCGTCGCGAGAGATCGAATTTGCAAATGCTCTAGGGATTGCTTGCATGAATTGCGGGCATGTTTATCAATTTGCATTGGACATATTGAAGCAACGCCTAACTGGGCGATGATACATGGCGCTGGTTCCTTTCCGAAGTGGTAGCGTTCAGTACGAAAGCGGAGGTGGAGACGGTCCAATGGGCCCAACATTAGAGCAGCGCGTCGATCGACTCGAGCAAAAAGTCGATCGCATCGAAGCGATCCTGACAAGACTTGAGCCAAGGATTGCTGAGGTCCTGCTGACAAGCGCAAAGTCAGTCGACTTGGCCGAAATCAAAGGTCGAATTTCGTCACTCCCAACATGGTGGATGCTGTTAGTGACCGTCCTCAGCACCTGGATGGTCGGTGCCAGCATCGTCTTCACCCTCGTCAAAGCGGGCCACCCATGAGCGATTTCCGAACCATCCACGAGGCTCCTTTCTCGGGCAAGCGCGTCCTGGTCCGCGTGGACCTGAACGTGCCCGTCGAGGCGGGCCGCGTCAGCGACGCGACCCGCATCGCCCGCGTGGTGCCGACCATCCGCACGATCGCGGACCGGGGCGGCAAGGTGATCCTTCTGGCCCATTTCGGCCGTCCCAAGGGCGGCCCCGACGAGGCCAACTCGCTGGCCTTCCTGGTCACCTCCCTGGCCGACCACCTCGGCCATCCGGTGAGCTTCGCGCCGCACGGCATCGACCTCGCCGCCAAGGCCATCGAGGCCATGCGGCCCGGCGAGGTTCTGCTGGTCGAGAACACCCGCTTCCACAAGGGCGAGGAAAAGAACGACCCCGACTTCGTGGACCAGCTCGCCAGCCTGGGCGACTACTACGTCAACGACGCCTTCTCGGCCGCGCACCGTGCCCACGCCTCGACCGAGGGCCTCGCGCGCAAGCTTCCCGCCTACGCGGGGCAATCCATGCAGGCCGAGCTCGACGCGCTGTCGAAGGCGCTCGAGAAGCCGGACCGGCCCGTGGCCGCGGTGGTGGGCGGCGCGAAGATATCCACCAAGCTCGACCTGCTCGGCAACCTCGTCAAGAAGGTGGACACGCTGGTGATCGGCGGCGGCATGGCCAACACCTTCCTGGCCGCCAAGGGCGTCCCCGTCGGCAAGTCGCTGTGCGAACACGACCTCTTGGATACGGCGCGCGCCATCCTGGCCGGTGCCGGCTCCTGCGAGATCGTGCTGCCCGTGGACGTGGTGCTGGCCCGCGAGTTCAAGGCCGGGGCGGCCAGCCGCGTGGCCGGGCTCGACGCGGTCGGGCCCGACGAGATGATCCTTGACATGGGCCCGCGCTCGATCGAAGCGGTCACCGCGCTGCTGGGGCGCACCAGAACGCTGGTCTGGAACGGCCCGTTCGGCGCCTTCGAACTAAAGCCCTTCGACGCGGGCACGGTGGCGGTTGCACGGGAAGCGGCGCGGCTCACGGTGGCCGGCGCGCTCGTCACGGTGGCGGGCGGGGGCGACACCGTCTCGGCGCTCAACGCCGCGGGCGTCGCGGACGATTTCACCTACATTTCGACCGCGGGCGGCGCCTTCCTGGAATGGCTCGAGGGCAAGACGCTGCCCGGCGTCCATGCGCTGCGGATGGAGCAGGCAGGCTAGGGGCTTTCGAAAGCTCCCGTCGCACATCGCGAGGCCGTCATTGCGAGGAGCGAAGCGACGAAGCAATCCAGCCGCCGGGTCCGGGCAAACCCGCGAGCACGGCTGCCCCGGAACTAGATTGCTTCGCTCCGCTCGCAATGACGGCCCGCGACCACCGCGTTTCGGGCGGATGGCGCACTAGGGTGGTCGTGCTCGGCCTGACGGGCTCGATCGGCATGGGCAAGTCCACGACGGCCGCGCTGTTCCGCGAGGCGGGTGTTCCGGTGTTCGACGCGGATGCCGGCGTGCACGCCCTATACGCCGGTCCCGCGGTTGTGCCTGTGGAAGCGGCCTTCCCCGGCGTGGTGCGGAACGGGTCCGTGGACCGCGCCCTGCTCCGTGCGCGGGTGGTGGACGACGCAGCGGCGCTGAAACGCCTGGAGGCCATCGTTCACCCGCTCGTGCGGGCGGAGCGGGACCGCTTCCTGGCTGGCGCGCGCGCCGCGGGGAAGGGGGTCTCGGTGCTCGACATCCCGCTGTTGTTCGAGACCGGTCAGGAGGGAAGTGTCGACGCGGTCGTGGTCGTGTCCGCGCCGGAACCCGTGCAAAAGGCCCGCGTGCTCGCCCGGCCCGGCATGACGGCGGAGGCGTTCTCGGCTATCCTGGCCAGACAGGTCCCCGACGCCGAGAAGCGGCGCCGCGCGACCTGGGTCATCGAGACCGGCGCGGGGCTGGACCGGGCCCGCGCCCAGGTCGACGCCATCCTGCGGCAGGTCGAGGGCGGCGGAAAGCGGGATTAGTCCATGCGTGAGATCGTGCTTGACACCGAGACCACGGGCCTCGACCCCTTCACGGGCGACCGGCTGGTGGAGATCGCCGGGGTCGAACTCGTCAATTCCATTCCGACGGGCAAGACCTACCATACCTACATCAATCCCGAGCGCGACATGCCCGAGGGCGCCTTCAAGGTGCACGGGCTGTCGGCCGACTTCCTGTCGGCTTTCCGCCTGTTCAAGCATGTGGCGGACGAGTTCGTGGACTTCGCGCGCGGCGCGCGCCTGGTGATCCACAACGCCGAGTTCGACATGCGCTTCATCAACCACGAGCTGAAGCTCCTGGCCCTGCCGCCCATCGGCATGGAATGGGTGGTGGACACGCTGGCGCTAGCCCGGCGCAAGCACCCCGGCTCGCCCAATTCGCTCGATGCGCTCTGCTCGCGCTACAGGATCGATAATTCCAAGCGCGTGAAGCACGGCGCGCTGGTGGATGCCGAAATCCTGGCGGAGGTCTATGCAGAACTGCTGGGCGGCCGCCAAACTTCCCTGGTGCTGGGAGCCCGGGGCGAGGGACCGCGCGCGATCGGCAGCGTCGCGGCGAAGCCGCGTCCGCGCCCGCTCGCTCCCGCGATGACGGACGGCGAGCGCGAGGCCCATGCGGCGTTCATCGCGACGCTGGGACCGCAGGCCCTGTGGCTGACCTACGGCGAGCGGCAGGGGACGAAGTCCGCGGCGTAGCAGCCCCGCGGCGGGATCAGGGCGCGGGCGGCTTCACCGTGATCTGGATGGCCGCGTAGTAGGCGGTCAGGTCGTCGATGTCGCCGTCCTTCAGCGTCTTCGCGACCGTGTTCATGATCTCGTTCTTGCGGTCCTCGCTCCGGTAGGCCTGCAGCGCGGAGACGAGGTAGTCCTGCGCCTGGCCCGCGAGATTGGGTGCGCCCGGCAGCTCGGACAGGCCGTCCTTGCCGTGACAGCTCTGGCATTGCAGCGACTTGATCTTCTGCGCTCCGGCCTTGACGTCCCCGTCCGCGCGGGCGGCGGTCGCGGTGAAGCAGAGCAGCAGGGCCAGGATCAGAGGTTTGTTCATGTGATCCTCTTGGGACGACCCTCGCGCACCGGAGCGCGCGAGGGTCCGCCACGCACTTACTTGCTGTAGGTGATGCGATACACGGCGCCCGCGAAGTCGTCGGCCACCAGCAGCGAACCGTCGCGCATCTGGGCGACGCTCACCGGACGGCCATCGTACTCGCCGTCACCGTTCAGCCAGCCTTCGGCGAAGGGCTTGGAGCCTTCGGGCGCCGTGCCGTCCTCCTTGACGAAGGTGACCATGACGCGCGCGCCCACCGGCGTTGTACGGTTCCAGGAGCCGTGCTGGGCCGAGAAGATGGCGCCCTGGTACTCCTTGGGGAACATCTTGCCCGAGTAGACCATCATGCCGAGGTCGGCCGCGTGGGCGACCTCCTCCACGACGGGGAACACCACGTCCGAGGGCGGGGTCTGGTCCTTGTACTCGACCGTGCGGACGTGGCCGCCGCCGTACCAGGGGAAGCCGAAGTTCTGGCCCATCTTGGTCACGTGGTTGATCTCGCCGGGCGGGATGTCGTCACCCATGCCGTCCACCTGGTTGTCGGTGAACCACAGCGTCTTGTCCTTGGCGAAGTCGAGCCCGACCGAGTTGCGCAGGCCGTGCGCGTAGATCTCGCGGTCGGTCCCGTCCTGGTTCATGCGAATGATGCTACCCAGGCCCGCCTTGTAGTACATGTCCTGCTTGGAGGGGGCGTAGACGTTGTAGGGCTGTCCCATGGTGATGTAGATCTTGTTGTCGGGACCGACCACGCAGGCGCGGGCCGAGTGGTTGAAGCTCTCCTCGGACGTCGGGATCAGGTCGCCCTGCTTGACGATCGGGTTGATGGCGACGTCCGGGCTCTCGTAGAAGAACTCGGCGGCCGGGAATTGCAGGACGCGGTTCTGCTCGACGCTGTAGAGGATGCCGTCGCGCGAGAAGCAGAGGCCGTTCGGGTTCTTGAACTCGATCGTGGGGGCGAATTCCTTGACCTCTTCGGCGTGGCCCGAGCGGGTGCGGTCGGTCAGCGCGTAGATCTTGTTCTTGCGGGTGCTCACGAAGGTCGCGACGCCCTGCGGCCCCACGGCGATCATGCGGGCGTCGGGCACCTGGGCGTAGAGGCTGATCTTGAAGCCGGGCGGCAGCTTGATGTTCTGCAGCGTCTTCTCGATCTCCGCGGCCTTCTGCGGGTCCTGCGGGATCGTGGGGATGGTCTTGGCGCCGGTCGATTTGAAGTCGGCCATCTTGTCGAGCGTGCTGGCCGCGCTGTCGGTCGTCGCGGGCGCCCCTTCGGTCTGGGCGTGAAGCGCGGGGGCTGCGACGAGGAGCGCGCCGAGGGCTACGGTCGTCGTGAGACTGGTTCGCATCGTTTCCTCCTTGGACACCCGGGGTTCTTTGGCGACCTCGGATTGCGCAACCATAGCGGGCCCGGAACCGCGAGACCAGAGGTCTCGCGGCTGTGTTTCGTCACTGCGGGATGACACCCGGCACCAGGAATTGCTGGATGACCACGATCACGCCGAGGATCAGCGTCAAGATGACGCTGTGCTTGAAGGTGCGCGCGAACACCGCCCCTTCCTGTCCCTGGAGCCCGGTGACCGACACGCCCGTGGCGATGTTCTGCGGCGAGATCATCTTGCCCATGACGCCGCCCGACGAGTTGGTGGCCGCGATCAGCACCGGGCTCAAGCCGAGCTGGGTGGCGGCTGCGGCCTGCAGATTGCCGAACAGCGCGTTGCCCGAGGTGTCGCTGCCCGACAGGAACACCGCGATCCAGCCCAGGAAGGCCGACACGAGCGGGAAGATGGCACCGACGGAAGCCACGCCCTTGCCCAGCGTATAGGCCATGCCGGCGTAGTTCATCACGTAGGCGAGCGCGATGATCATCACGACGGTCAGGATGGCGAGCCGGCTCTGCCGCCACGTGAGGGCGACCTGCCTGAGCACGGCGCTCGCGGGCACGCGCAGGACCAGCGCTGTGATGACCGTCGCGACCAGGATGGCGGTGCCGGTCGCGAGCGGCTGGAAGTCCCACACGGCCGCGTAGGGCTTGTCGCCGTAGAGCGTGATGGAGATCGCGTTGTTGAGCCCCGGCCAGGCGACCTTCGTGTCGCCGATGAGGAACACCTTCAGCGTGGTCCAGACGATCACCACCGCGGAGACCATGATCCAGGGGATCCACCCGCTCCAGTCCGAGCCGGCCGAGACCGCCGTCGCGCCCACCGCCGCGGGCTGCATCCTGACCGTGTTGATCGCGTAGGCGGGGTCGCGCACGGGGCGCCACACCTGCAGGAACAGCAGCGTCACGACCAGCGAGCCCAGCGAGGACAGGACGTCGGTCAGCCGGTAGTCGATGAAGTTCGACGACAGGAACTGGACGATGGCGAAGGAGCCGCCCGCGGCCAGCAGCACCGGCCACAGCCGGGCAAGCGAGCGGAAGCCGCTGTAGACGACCATGACGTAGAACGGCAGCAGGAAGGCGATGAAGGGCAGCTGCCGCCCGACCATCTGGCCGAGCGTCACGTCGGACAGGTGCGTGACCTGGCCCAGCACCGTGATCGGCACCCCGAGCGCCCCGAAGGCCACGGGCGCGGTGTCGAAGATCAGCGTGAGGGTCAGCGCCTCGATGGGCTCGAAGCCCACGAGGATCAGCAGCGCGCTGGTGATCGCGATGGGGGTGCCGAAGCCCGCCACGCCTTCGAGCAGGGCGCCGAAGCAGAACCCCACCACGATCAGCACCACGCGCCGGTCGTCGGGCAGGTGCGCCACCAGCCAGCGGCGGAATTTCTCGAAGTTCCCGGACGCCACGGCCACGTTGTAGAGCAGCAGCGCGTTGACGACGATCCACATGATCGGCCACAGCGCGAACACCGCGCCGTTGGCGGCGGCATCGAGCGCGAGGCCGACCGGCAAGTGCCACACGCCGACCGCGACGATCAGGCCCGCGGCCAATCCCGCGAGGCACGCCTGCCAGGCCGGGCGGCGAAGGATGCCGAGCAGCACCAGCACCACCGCGATGGGAATGGCGGCGACGAGGAACGACAGGAGGAGGCTGTCGCCCACGGGCGTCAGCAGCTGCTTGAACATGTTTCCCCCAAAAGCCTTTTTCTTTGAAGCCATCAAAGGGGGCGGGGGAGGGCGCGTCAAGCCGCGCTGCGACGACCGGCCGGGAAAAGTGATTGCGTTATCACGCTGACAGCAGCTTGAGCCCGTGGCGGATCAGGGTCGCGGTGGCGGCCTCCGCGCCGAGCGTCGAAACCGCCTGGCTCACGGCCGCGGCGGCGTTGGGCCGCCCGTAGCCCAGGTTGACGAGGGCCGCCACGGCGTCCTCCGCGCCCGTAGGGAGCGGGCCGCCGAGAGCCGGCGCGAGGGCCGCCACCTCCGCGTCCGTGGCGCCGGGGCCCTTGTCCTTGAGTTCCGCCACGATGCGGGCCGCGAGCTTCGGGCCGACGCCGGGCGCGCGGGCCACCGCGGTCCGGTCGGCGCGCGACACCGCGAGCGCGAGTTCGCCCACCGCCAGCACGCCCAGGATCGCCAGGGCCACCTTGGAGCCCACGCCCTGCACGCCCTGCAGCAGGCGGAACCAGTCGCGCTCGGCATCCGTCGCGAAACCGTACAGCCGGATCAGGTCTTCCCGCATCTGGGTCTCGATCGCCAGCGTCGCGACCTCTCCCGCGGGCGGCAGGGCGCGCAACGTGCGCGGCGAGCAGAACACCAGGTAGCCGACCCCGCCCACGTCCAGGATGACGTGGTCGGCACCCTGGCTGTCCACCGCGCCCCGGAGCTTACCGATCACGCGGACCGGGCCAGGCGCTCGGCCAGCGCGCGGGCGCCGCGATGCTGGGCGTGCGTGACCGCCACCGCGAGCGCGTCGGCGGCGTCGGAACTGGTGGCCTCGCTGCGCGGCAGCAGCACCTTCAGCATCATGGCGACCTGCTGCTTCTCGGCGTGGCCGGTGCCCGTCACGGTCTTCTTGACGAGGTTGGCGGCATATTCCGCGACCGGCAGCCCGGCGAGCGCGGGCACGACGAGCGCGATGCCGCGCGCCTGGCCGAGCTTCAGCGTGCCCTGGGGATCGCGGTTCACGAAAGTCTCCTCGACCGCCGCCTCGTCGGGCCGCTGGCGCTCGATGACGGCCGCCAGCCCCTCGTGCAGCTGCTTGAGCCGTTCGCTCAGCGGGTCCTCCTGGCGGGGGTGGATGGAGCCGCAGGCCACGTAGGACAGGCGCGACCCCGCGACGTCGATCACGCCCCAGCCCATGTTGCGCAGGCCGGGGTCGATGCCGAGGACGCGGACGGTCTGGGTCATGGCCGTGGTTCGCCTCGGTGCGGGATCAATAGTTGCTTCTGTAGCGACCTCAGTTCGCGCGAGGCTTGCCGGAATCTTCCTTCTCCCGCGGGCGGGAGAAGGACATGGCCGCTCACGCCTCCATCTTGGCGACCAGCGCGTCCGACACCTCGAAATTGGCGTAGACCTTCTGGACGTCGTCGTTGTCCTCGAGCGAGCCCACCAGCTTGAGGATTTTTTCGCCCGCCTCGTCGTCCACCGCGATCGTGGTCTGCGGGCGCCACACGAGGCCCGTGCGGCGCGGCTCGCCGAACTTGTCTTCGAGCGCCTTGGCGACGTCCTTGAGGCCCTCCACGCTGGTCACGACCTCGTGGCCCTCATCGGACGACGACGCGTCGTCGGCGCCCGCCTCGAGGGCCGCTTCCACCATGGCGTCCTCGGAGGCGACCTTCGCCTCGTATTCGATCACGCCCACGCGGTCGAACATGAAAGACACGGCGCCCGTCTCGGCCAGGGCGCCGCCCGACTTGGTGAAATAGGAGCGCACCTCCCCCGCCGTGCGGTTGCGGTTGTCTGTCAAGGCCTCGATGATGACTGCCACGCCACCCGGCGCGTAGCCCTCGTAGCGGACCTCGTCGTAGGTCTCGGTGTCGGCGCCCGAGGCCTTCTTGATGGCGCGCTCGATGTTGTCCTTGGGCATGTTCTCGGCCCGCGCCGCGAGCACGGCGGCGCGCAGCCGCGCGTTCATGGCGGGGTCGGGCAGGCCCATCTTGGCCGCCACGGTAATTTCGCGGGCGAGCTTGGAGAAGAGCTTGGAGCGGACGGCGTCCTGCTTGCCCTTCTTGTGCATGATGTTCTTGAACTGACTGTGTCCGGCCATTGCGGTTCCGTTTCAGGCGGCTGGGTTGGTTCGTGACATCTTAGGAAGCTCAGCTCTTGCGCGCCACGGTGAAGCGCGCGGCCTCGGCCAGGATGTCGGTGCGCGAGCCCATGCCGAGGTCGGCCAGCGCCGCCTGCGCTTCGCCGGCCAGCGCGTCGCGGCGCGCCTTGGCGGCGTCGAGACCGAGGGCGGAAACGAGCGTCGCCTTGTTGCGCCCCGCGTCCTTGCCCGCGGCCTTGCCCAGCGTCGCGGCGTCGCTTTCCGTGTCGAGGATATCGTCGGCCACCTGGAAGGCGGCGCCGAGCGCCCGGCCGTAGCGGGCCAGCGCCTCGTGCTGGGCCACGGTCGCGCCACCCATGATGGCGCCCGCCTCCACGGCGAAAAGCAGCAGCGCGCCCGTCTTCATGGCCTGGAGCTGCATCACCGCGTGGGCGTCGAGCGGCGCCGCGGCCTTCTCGGCTTCCAGGTCGAGCGCCTGGCCGCCCACCATGCCGCCCACGCCCGCGGCGCGGGCCATCACCAGCACGAGGGCGGCGCGCACGGCCGGGTCGGGGTGGGTGGGCGCGTCGGCCGCGACATCGAACGCGTAGGTGAGCAGCCCGTCGCCCGCCAGGATCGCGGTCGCCTCGTCGAAGGCGATGTGCGCGGTCGGGCGGCCGCGGCGCAAGTCGTCGTTGTCCATCGCGGGCAGGTCGTCGTGGACCAGCGAATAGCAGTGGATCATCTCCAGCGCGCTGCCGGCCCTGAGCGGCCCCGTGCCCGTGACGCCGAACAGCCGCGCGCTCTCGATCAGCAGGAAGGGCCGCAGCCGCTTGCCGCCGCCCAGCGTCGCGTAGCGCATCGCCTCGCGCAGGCGACCGGGGCGGGCGACCTCGCCCGCGAGCGGCGCGGCGCCGAGCAGGTGGTCGAGCATGGCTTCGACGTCGGCCGCGACCGCACCCAGCCGCTGGTCGAAAGCCTCTGGCAGCGTGTCCCCGCTCATCGCGTTCTCCTAGACCTTTGCCGTTGCGTTATTTTCCGAGCGGGCGGGCGGGTCAAGGCCGCGCGCATGGTCAAGCCCGGCCCGCCTTGCTACAAGCGCGGCTCGGGAGCGAGGGAGGACGGGGTCATGCGCCGCGCCAGTGTCAGGCGTCAAACGGTGGAAACCGCGATCGAGGTCACGGTCGACCTCGACGGCACGGGCCAGGGCGACATCCGCACGGGCGTCGGCTTCTTCGACCACATGCTCGATCAGGTGGCCCGCCACGGCCTCCTGGACCTGACGGTCCGGGCCGAGGGCGACCTGCACATCGACATGCACCACACGGTGGAGGACACCGGCATCGCGCTCGGCCAAGCGGTCGCGCAGGCCTTGGGCGACAAGCGCGGCATCACCCGCTATGCCGACGTGCACCTGCCGATGGACGAGGTGCTGACCCGCGTGGCGATCGACTTTTCGGGACGACCGTACCTCGTGTTCCGCACGGCCTTCTCGCAGGCCAAGATCGGCGAGTTCGACACCGAGCTGGTGCGCGAATTCTTCGGCGCCTTCGCGGTGAACGCGGCCGCCACCCTGCATGTCGAAACGCTCTACGGCACCAACAACCACCATATCGCCGAGTCCTGCTTCAAGGGATTGGCCCGCGCCTTGCGTGCCGCCGTCGAGGTGGACCCGCGCCAGGCGGACCGCATCCCGTCCACCAAGGGCTCGCTGGCAGGCTGAAGGGCGCGAGATGGCGATCTACACCGTTCACGTGCCGCGCGCCGCCGAGGGCGTGGTCGAGCTCGCCGACCGCACGGCCTTCGTGCGCGACGGCTTCAACGGCTGGGCCTTTCTGTTCGGGCCGCTCTACCTGCTGCGTCACCGGGCCTGGGTGTCGGCGGCCGTCTGGCTGCTCGTGGTGCTGGGAGCGATAGCCGCGGCGGACGCCCTGCACCTGCCCGGCGGAACCCGGCTGCTCCTGCTGCTGTTGCTGCAGCTCTTCCTCGGCCTGGAAGGCACCTCGCTCCGGCGCGCGGCCCTTCGGCGTCGCGGCTTCGACTTGGCCGACGTGGTGGCCGGCACGCGCGAGGAAGGCGAGCTGACCTTCTTCCGCGGCGCAGGCGAGCGCGCCCCGCAGACGGTTCCCGCGGCACAGGACGCTGCCGCGACCGCTCCCGTCCGGCGCCCCGGGTCCCCGATGGGAGGCGAGCCCGTCATCGGCCTGTTCCCGGGCGGGGACGGCTGACCGATGAGCGTCGCCATCCTGGACTACGGGTCGGGTAACCTGAACTCGGCCCGCAAGGCGTTCGAGCGGGCCGCTCGCGACAGCGGCCTCGACAGGCCCGTCGTCGTCACGGCCGACCCGGACGAGGTGCGCCGAGCCGACCGCATTGTCCTGCCGGGCGTGGGCGCCTTCGCGGATTGCATGCGCGGCTTGCGCACCGTGCCGGGTCTGCTGGAGGCGCTGACGGAAGCCGTGCACGGCGCCGGCAAGCCGTTCCTCGGCATCTGCGTCGGCATGCAATTGCTCGCGACACGCGGGCTCGAACACGTCGTGACCCAGGGCCTCGGCTGGATCGGCGGCGAGGTGAAGGTCCTCCGCCCCGCCGACCCCGCGTTGAAGATCCCGCACATGGGATGGAACACGCTGGACGTGCGGACCTCCCATCCGCTACTCGACGGCGTGCCGACGGGCGAGGGGGGACTGCACGCCTATTTCGTCCACTCCTACCAGCTCGAGCCCGCCAATCCGGCCGACGTCGTGGCCTCGGCCGACTACGCGGGGCCGATCACGGCCGTGGTGGGGCGCGGCAACGTCGCGGGCACGCAGTTCCATCCCGAGAAGAGCCAGGCGCTCGGGCTCGCGCTGATCGCCAACTTCCTGCGGTGGCGCCCGTGATCCTGTTTCCCGCCATCGACCTCAAGGGCGGCGAGTGCGTCCGGCTGGTCCACGGCGACATGGCCCAGGCGACCGTGTTCAACACCGATCCCGCGGCCCAGGCGGAGACGTTCGAGCGGCAGGGGTTCGACTATCTCCACGTTGTCGACCTCGACGGCGCCTTCGCGGGCACGCCCGTCAACGCGGCCGCCGTCGAGGCGATCCTCGCCCGCGTTTCCGTGCCGGTGCAACTCGGCGGCGGCATCCGCGAACTGCGCACGATCGAGGCGTGGCTGTCGCGCGGCGTGCGGCGCGTGATCATCGGCACCGCGGCCGTGCGCGACCCCGACCTGGTGCGCGAGGCCGCCCGCCTATTCCCCGACCAGGTCGCGGTGGGAATCGATGCGCGCGACGGCACGGTGGCGGTGGAGGGGTGGGCCAAGACCTCGCAGGTCTCCGCGCCCGACCTCGGCCGCAGGTTCGAGGACGCGGGCGTCGCGGCCGTGATCTACACCGACATTTCGCGCGACGGCGCGCTGAAGGGGTTGAACATCGAGGGCACGGTTGCGCTGGCCGCGGCGATCGGCATCCCCGTGGTGGCGTCGGGCGGCCTCGCGTCGCTCGCCGACATCGCGCGCCTGCTGCAGCCCGACTGCGCCCGCGTGGCCGGCGCCATCACGGGCCGCGCGCTCTACGACGGGCGGCTCGATCCCGGAGAGGCGCTCGCGCTGGTGCGGGCGGGACGCCACTGAGGCTTCGGTCGCAAGGCCACGGCTTCTCGACCTCCCGTCCCTTGATGATCGCGCCGGGTGCTTTTATCTGCTCAAGCGAGCACCCCGGTCGGCGCGTCCGGGACGGAACGACTTGGCCGATGCTTCACGCCCGGCGTCGGACAATGTCTTCGATTGGGTGATCGCGCCTCGCTCCGCTTCGAGGGGGAACGATGAAAACCTTTCTGCTGGTGTTCGAGGACGGCGGCAGCGGGTCCAGGCTGGATCTGCAGATCTTTCTGGGCTGCCTGGACGAGGGCGCGCGCATGTACGCGCTCGACCGGCACGTCCGCTTCGTCAGGAGCAACCTGGATGCGTCCGCCCTCACCGACCGTTTCCTGCAGGTCGCCGGGCCCAACCTGTTCTTCCTGACCGAGGTGGGTGAGGCCGATTACAAGGGCCGCATGGAGGAGGGCTTCTGGGAGTTCTTCGAAGGTAGACCGCTCGCGTCGGCCGCCTGATGCTGAAAGCCCGCATCATCCCCTGCCTCGACGTCAAGGACGGCCGCGTCGTCAAGGGCGTCAACTTCGTCGACCTGCGCGACGCGGGCGATCCCGTGGAATGCGCCCTGGCCTACGACGCCGCGGGCGCGGACGAACTGTGCTTCCTCGACATCACCGCGAGCCACGAGGACCGCGGGATCCTGTTCGACATCGTGCGCCGCACCGCGGAGGCCTGCTTCATGCCCCTCACGGTGGGCGGTGGCGTCCGCACGGTCGAGGATATCCGACAATTGCTGCTGGCCGGCGCCGACAAGGCGTCGATCATGACGGCGGCCGTCCACGACCGCGGCTTCGTGCGGCAGGCCGCGGAGAAATTCGGCTCGCAATGCGTGGTGGTGGCCGTGGACGCCAAGCGCGTGTCGCCCCAAGGCGCGCCGCCGCGGTGGGAGGTGTTCACCCACGGCGGACGCCGCCCCACGGGGCTCGACGCGGTGGATTACGCGCGCGAGGTCGCGGCCCTGGGGGCGGGCG
Organism: uncultured Lichenihabitans sp.; assembly: GCA_964243405.1. GTDB lineage: Bacteria > Pseudomonadota > Alphaproteobacteria > Rhizobiales > Beijerinckiaceae > Lichenihabitans. Next base: position 43,200 of record CAXTFJ010000012.1, read on the forward strand.
AGATCCTGCTCACCTCCATGGACCGCGACGGCACCAAGGCGGGCTTCGACATCGCGCTCACCCGCGCGGTCGCCGACGCCGTGCCGGTGCCGGTGATCGCCTCGGGCGGGGTCGGCACGCTGGACCACCTGGTCGAGGGTGTGCGCGACGGCCGCGCCGACGCTGTGCTCGCCGCCTCGATCTTCCACTTCGGGACCTATACGATTCCACAGGCCAAGCGGCACATGGCGGCCGCGGGGCTCGCCATGAGGATGGACGGATGAGTGCGGACCGCGCCCGCGTCGGCGGCAACAGTTTTACGCTCGACAATCTTGCGGCGTTGATCGCCGCCCGCGCGGAGGGGCCCGCCGACAATTCCTACACGCGCCAGCTTCTCGATGACGGGGTCGCGCGCTGCGCCCGCAAGTTCGGCGAGGAGGCGATCGAAGCCATCGTGGCGGCCATGGACGGCAACAGGGCCGAAATAAAGCAGGAGGCCGCCGACGTGCTCTACCACCTGCTCGTCCTGCTGCAGGCGACCGGCGTGCCGTTCGACGACGTCACCGAGGAATTGTCGCGACGCACGCGCCAATCCGGTCTGCAGGAGAAGGCGTCCCGGGGTTGAGGGCCGAAGCCTGAATTTGGGGTGCAGACTGTCGGCCTATCCACGAAGACGACCAATGAGAGGCAAGTAGATGATTTGACATCTGCGGCTTGACCGGCTTTACGCACGCCCGGCTCGGGGGAGTGCAGTATCGGGAGCCGTCATGTTTCGCAGGATTTTCATTTTACTCAGCGTCGTTTCAAGTCTCTTCATTTTCGGGTCGGCCGCCGACGCGCGCGGGCGGCATGCTCACCCTCACGGTTTCCACCATCACCGGGGTCGCCACCACCACCGCCGTGGCCGCCACCGTCGCGAGGATCGTCACCACCGCAGGCATTACGCGCGCCTTCGCCACCACCGCCTGATCCGTGCGCCTCACCGCGCGGCGCGGGGGGCCGGGGGTGGTCTCGCGTCCTGGTACCGGGCGCGGGGCGGCGGGTTGACGGCGGCACATCGGTCGCTGCCGTTCGGCACGCGCGTGCGCGTCACCAACCGGGAGAACGGCCGGTCCGTGGTGGTCCGCATCACCGACCGCGGCCCCTTCGTGCGCGGCCGCGTCATCGACCTGTCCCGTCCCGCGGCTCGCGCCATCGGCGTCGTCGGGGTGAGCCGCGTGGCGATGCGGCGCTTGTAGCGCGCTACCGGAGCAGGCCCACGATGTCCTTGACCGCGTCCATCGTGGGTCCGGCGATCGCGCGGGCGCGCTCCGCGCCCCGCGCCAGCACGCCGTCGATGTGGCCGGGGTCGGCGCGCAGCGCCTTCATCCCGGCCCCGATCGGCCCGAGCCGCGCCACCGCGAGATCGACCAGCGCACCCTTGAAGGTTGAGAACTGGCCGCCGCCGAACTCCTGCAGCACGTCCGGCTTGGTGCGACCGTCGAGCGCCGCGTAGATGCCCACGAGGTTGTCGGCCTCCGGCCGTCCCGCCAAGCCCTCGACCTCCGAGGGAAGGGCGTCGGGGTCGGTCTTGGCGCGGCGGATTTTTTGGGCGATCGCGTCGGCGTCGTCGGTCAGGTTGATGCGCGAATTGTCGGAGGCGTCCGACTTGGACATCTTCTTGGTGCCGTCGCGCAGGCTCATGACACGGGTGGCGGGTCCCTGGATGATCGGCTCGGGCGGGGGGAAGAACGCCTCGCCGAAGCCGAGCCTGGCGATGGCGGCCGCGTTGTCCAGGTTGAATTTCTGGGCGACGTCGCGGGTCAGTTCCAGGTGCTGCTTCTGGTCCTCGCCCACCGGCACGTGGGTGGCGCGGTAGACCAGGATGTCGGCCGCCATCAGCGTCGGGTAGGCGTAGAGCCCGACGGAGGCGTTCTCGCGGTCCTTGCCGGCCTTCTCCTTGAACTGCGTCATGCGGTTCAGCCACCCGAGCCGCGCCACGCAGTTCATGATCCAGGCGAGCTCGGCGTGCTCGGGCACGCGGCTCTGGTTGAACACGATGTGCCTGTCGGCGTCGATGCCGGAGGCAAGGAAGGCCGCCGTGACGTCGCGGATGCTGGCGCGCAGCTCGTCCGGGTCCTGCGGCACGGTGATGGCGTGCAGGTCCACCACGCAGTACAGGCACTCGTGCGTTTCCTGCAGCGCCACGAAGCGGGTGATGGCGCCGAGGTAATTGCCGAGGTGGAGGTTCCCCGTCGGCTGCACGCCCGACAGGACGCGCGGGAGGGGAGTGGGCGGGGCGGCTTCCGGCATGGTTTGGGGTCCGAACGCGGGGAGGGGGCGCTTATGGCGCGCGGCCGGTGGGGTTGCAAGGCGACCGATGCCGGAGCGGCAGGGTGCTTGACCTGATCCAGGTACAGACCTTTATCCCATCTATCGCGTAGCTTGCGGGCGCGGGCAAGCCTTCCATCATAGTGCGTCCACCATCGGAGATGCAGTTTGGAACCGTCCGCTTCACTTGTTACCGCATTTGCACGATGGCTCAGGCTGCACCCTCGTTCCAGTCGTGCTCTCGGCTGTGTTGGAGTCGGAATAGGATCAGTTATTCTAAATCATCTCGTTTTTTCACCTCTGTATCCTTACGCCCGGCCTTACCTACCCAAACGAACCGAATCTGTTGATTTCTTCCTTCTTTTTGGTAGTTTTCTTATTATATCAATTCCACTCGCAATACCCAGTTATCTAACTGGACGTAAAAACATCGTCAATCAAATGAAATATGATGCTTCTATAATCGGCTTTTTCTTCGTATTTTTCACCGCAGGAGTTTTAATTATTATTTTTGATTACAAAATCCAATGAGGTTTCTGCAAGCGAAGACTTGCTGGGAAACGGCGGACAGCACTCGTCGGTGCCTAGCGGTTCGCCTTCGGCCTCCATCTTGTCCCGGCTCTTCGGCGTCAGCCGCAGCCGGCTCACACTCAAGACGGTTATGATCACCAACGCGACGGGCCCACCCCACCTCCGACACCCGCACCAGCGTCACCGTAGCGCCGAGCCCTCGTGCGGCATGAGGAAGATGATAGTGGCCGTCATACCCGCGAGGCGGCACGCGGTGGCGACGTTCCCGAGCCAACTCGCGACGATCGCGACCACCACGGCGAGCGCGTAAGCTGCCTACGCCAGCCCGACGGCGAGCGCCGCGCCGGCCCCCACGAACCCACCGGTCTCCGCGCCCGTGAACTGGTCGCGCGCGGTGGTGCGGGTCGCGGCATATTCGGTCTGCACCACCGCGATGGCCGTGATGGCACCCCAGAAGCTCTGCCGGAAGCCGAGCGCCTTGGCGGGCCAGTAGGCGATGAGCGCGGCCGTGGCCGACATGATCCCGTGCTCGGCGCCCGGCATCAGGCGCTCGCGGCCCGGCAGATCCTTCTGGAGCGTCGCGACCCGGTCGCGCAGCCACCGAAGGCGGGTGGCGGACTCGGTTCGGGCGTCGTTCACCAGGGCACAGCGGCGCCCTTGTAGTCGAGGTAGGCATGACCCGGACGTCCCGCCCGGCTCGCGATCACGTCCGCCAGCCCGCGGACGCTGGTGCCCACATCAAGGCTCGCGTCGTCGCCGCCCATGTCGGTGCGGACCCAACCAGGCGCGAAGGTCAGAACGGTGGCGTTCGGGTGGCGTGCCGCGAAGGAGCGCACGGCGATGTTGAGCGCCGCCTTGCTGGCCCGGTAAACCTCGTAGCCGCCGCTCGTGTTGTTGCCGACGCTTCCCAGGCCCGACGACATCACCGCCAGCACACCGGCGTGGCCGACCGTATCGGCGAAGGCGTCTAGGAGGCGCAAGGGCGCCAGCGTGTTGGTGACCATCACGCGGACGAACTCGTCCGTCGACACCTCCGCCATGGTCTCGGTCCTGCTGTTGTTGACCCCGGCGTTGACGAACAGCAGGTCGAGGGACCGACCGCGCAGCCTCTCGCTCAATCGCGCCGTCTGGTCCTCGCGCGTGACGTCGAGAGGCTCGATCTGCAGGCGGTCGCAGGCCAAGGCGTCGAGGTCGCTCGGGCCGCGCGACGTCGCGATCACGCGCCAGCCGCGGTCGAGGTATTCGCGCGCGAGGCCCAGGCCCAGGCCTCGCGAGGCCCCGATAATGAGGGCGGTCTGTTGATTTTCCGGCATGGCGGCGCGTTTCGATGAGCGTACGCCAGGAAGATGGTGCGGGGTCCTCGCGCGATCAACGCGAGGCGTGCGCGGTCCCGTCCGGCTCGCGCCCGCCCGCCGGAGCGCGCTCGATCCGGGCGATGCTGATCAGCCCCGAAGCGGCCGCGAGCACGGCGGCGACGGCCAGGCCCACCCGCGGCGCGTTGCCGGGCACGAGGGTGAACAGCACCGTCATGATCACCGCGCCCGCCGTCTGGCCGGTGACGCGCGCGGTCGCCTGCATGCCGCCCGCCGCACCGCTGCGCGCCTTGGGGGCGGACAGCAGCATGTTGCGGTTGTTGGGGGTCTGGAAGAAACCGAAGCCGAGCCCGCTCAGCACGGTGAAGCCCACCAGCGGCCGGAGGTCGTGCGCGAGCGGCCAGAACGTCGCCAGTGCCAGCCCCACCGACAGGCAGCACCCGCCCACCACGCACAGCACGGAGGTCGGCACCCGGTCAGCCAGCCGGCCCGAAGTGGGCGCCGCGAGCGCCACCGCGAGCGGCCAGGGCGTCATGAACAGCCCCGTCGCCCACGTCGTCTGCCCGAGCCCGTGCTGCAGGTAGAAGGGGAGGGCCACGAAGGACAGCATCTGCGCCGTGAAGATGCACACGGAGGCCATCACCGATACCCGGAAGTCGGGGCGCCGCAGCAGGTCGAGTGGAATGAGCGGGGCCGCGCGGGGCCACTCGCGCCGGACCAGCAGGGCGAGGCTCGCGGCGGCCAGCGCCAGCAACCCCGCGGCGGGCAGGGGCGCGCGGGCGAGCATGTCGGCGCCCACCATCAACGGCGCGAAGAACCCCGCGTTCAGGACGATGCTGAGCCCGTCGACCTTCCGACCGCTGCCCGCCACCGAGGGCAGCGCGGGCGCCATGCACAGCACCGCCACACCCACGGGGATGTTGACGGCGAACAGCCACGGCCAGGATGCGAACGACAGGATGCCGGCCGCGATCGTGGGTCCGGCCGCCGAGGACAGCGCCACGAACAGCGCGTTCAGCCCCAGCGCCATGCCGACCAGGCGGGACGGGTAGGTGAACCGCAGCAGGGCCGCGAGCAGCGCCATCGCGGCCGCGGCACCCAGGCCCTGGACGGCGCGGGCCGCGACGAGCACGGCGAGGTTAGGGGCCAGCGCGCAGGCGGCCGAGGCCGCCGTGAACAGGACGATACCGCCCACGAACACGCGGCGGTAACCGAGCGACTCGCCCAGCGCCGCGCAGGGCAGCAGCGCCACCACGACCGCCAGCTGGTAGCCGCTCACCACCCATACGGAGGCGGCCGGGCTGACGTGCAGCGCCGTCGACATGAACGGCAGGGCCACGTTGGCGATGGCCCCGTCGAGCACCGCGAGCACGATGCCCGCGAGCAGCGCCGCAGCCGCGAAATAGCGCCGCGGCGTCGGCAACCCGTCGCCCGCGGACGCGTCGCTCACAGGATGAACCGCGACAGGTCCGCGTTCCTGGCGAGGTCGCCGACATTGCGCTGGACGAACCTCCGGTCGATCGCGACCGTCTCGCCCGAGCGGTCGGGCGCCGTGAAGCTCACCTCGTCCAGCACGCGCTCCATCACCGTCTGCAACCGCCGCGCCCCGATGTTCTCCACGCTCGTGTTGACCTGCACGGCCACCCGCGCGAGCTCGTCGATGGCGTCGGGCGAGAAGGAGAGCTCCACGCCCTCCGTCCGCATCAGGGCCACGTACTGCTTGACGATGGAAGCTTCCGTTTCGGTGAGGATGCGGCGGAAATCGTCCTCCGTGAGTGCGGCGAGCTCCACGCGGATGGGCAGGCGCCCCTGCAGTTCCGGCAGCAGGTCCGACGGTTTCGAGACGTGGAAGGCGCCCGAGGCGATGAACAGGATGTGGTCGGTCTTCACCGTGCCGTGCTTGGTCGACACGCTCGTGCCCTCGATCAGCGGCAGCAGGTCGCGCTGCACGCCCTCGCGCGACACGTCGCCCGAGGCACGGCCCTCGCGGGTGCAGATCTTGTCGATCTCGTCCAGGAACACGATGCCGTTGTTCTCGACCTCGCGGATCGCCTGGGCCACGACGGCGTCGTTGTCGAGCAGCTTGTCGCTTTCCTCCGCCATCAGCGGCGCGTGGGCGTCCCGCACGCTGAGGCGCCGCGGCTTGCTGGCCTTGCCGAGCTTGCCGAAGATCTCGCCGATGTTGATGGCGCCCACCGAGGCGCCCGGCATGTTGGGCAGGTCGAACATGGGCAGGCCGGGGGAGGCCTGGGTGATCTCGATCTCGACCTCCTTCTCGTCGAGGTCGCCGTTGCGCAGGCGCCTGCGGAAAGAGTCGCGCGTGGACTGGCTCGCCGTGGGTCCGACCAGCGCGTCGAGCAGGCGGTCCTCGGCGGCGAGCTGCGCCTTGGCGGCGATGTCCTTGCGCTTGCCCTCCTTGACGAGCGCGATGCCGATCTCGAGCAGGTCGCGGATGATCTGCTCCACGTCGCGGCCCACGTAGCCCACCTCCGTGAACTTGGTGGCCTCCACCTTGAGGAAGGGAGCGTTGGCGAGCTTCGCCAGGCGCCGCGAGATCTCGGTCTTGCCGCAGCCGGTCGGGCCGATCATCAGGATGTTCTTGGGCAGCACCTCGTCGCGCATCGGTCCCGTGAGCTGCAACCGGCGCCAGCGGTTGCGCAGCGCGATCGCCACCGCGCGCTTGGCGTCCTTCTGGCCGACGATGTGGCGGTCGAGTTCGGACACGATTTCGCGCGGGGAGAAATCCGTCATGGCTGTGCCGTTCCGCTTGCTGTGCGTGGCCGCCGTCGCGCCGGAGCCCGCGCGCTCACGCCTCGACACTTTCCACGACGAGGTTCCCGTTCGTATAAACGCAGATCGAGGCCGCGATCGCCATGGCGCGGCGCACGATCGCTTCCGCGTCGTGGTCGGCGTCGAGCAGGGCCAGGCCCGCGGCCAGCGCGTAATTGCCGCCCGACCCGATGGCCGCCACGCAGCCGCCCTCGCGCGCTTCGGGCTCCAGCACGTCGCCGTTGCCGGTGAGCACCAGCGAGGCGTCGCGGTCAGCGACCAGCATCATGGCCTCCAGCCGCCGGAGGTAGCGGTCCGTCCGCCAGTCCTTCGCGAGCTCCACGCTGGCGCGCATGAGCTGGCCCGGGAACTGCTCCAGCTTGGCTTCCAGCCGCTCGAACAGGGTGAAGGCATCCGCGGTGGCGCCCGCGAAACCCGCGATCACCGACTCCTTGGCGAGGCGGCGCACCTTGCGCGCGTTGCCCTTCATGACGGTCTGGCCAAAGCTCACCTGCCCGTCGCCGCCGATCACCGTCCGTCCCCGCTTCTTGACCAGGATGATGGTGGTGGCGTGGAAAGGCGGCAGTCCGCCGTCGTGGTCCGGCATGTGATCCTCCGGCCCCCTCCGCACTCGGAAGCCCAATCCCGTCGATCTATGGACCCTGCGCGAGGCTTGCAAGAGTCCGGCCGGCCACCCGTCTTGAAAGCGTCGCCTTTGGATTCGAGGCTCGCCGGCCTTGACCTTTGCCGCATCCTGACCGGATGCTGCCTTCCGCGAAGACCTTCCAGCTCCGGCTCCGCGCCCGAGCACGCCCGAGTGGACCATGACGCCGCGTTTACGCCTTCCGCGCCTGCCGATCGCAGCCCTGCTGTTCGCCTTCGCCCTGCCGGGAGCGGGCCAGGCGGCCCCCGCCGCCCCGGCTCCAACGGATGCGATCCGCATGCGCTACGGCGTGAGCCTGATCGGCCTGCCGATCGGCACGGCGACGATCTCCGGCTTCGTGGCGCCCACCGACTACCGCGTCGAGCTCGCCACCAAGCTCACGGGACTGGCGAGCCTGCTGTCCTCCTCGCGCGGGGCCGCCACCGCCACGGGAACCATGGTGGCGGGCCGGGCGCTGCCCGCCAGCTACGCCACCACCTCGGCCAGTTCCCAGGCGAGCCGCACCATCCGCATGGCCATGAAGGCCGGCACGGTGGAGGACGTGGACATTTCGCCGCCCTTCGACCCCTGGGTCAGCCGCGTGCCGGTGACCGCGGCCGACAAGCACAACATCATCGATCCGCTGGGCGCCTTCGTGATGACGGTGCCGGGGACGGGCGACCTCGTCGGGCCTGCGGCTTGCAACCGCACCATCCCCGTGTTCGACGGCGCGACCCGCTTCGACCTCACGCTGAGCTACGTCGGCACGCGGCACGCGCAAACCAAGGGATTCGACGGCGAGGTGTCCGTTTGCGCCGTCCGCTACCGGCCCATCGCGGGGCACCGGGCCGACGGGAAGGCCACGCAGTTCATGGCCGACAACAAGGACATCGAGGTGTGGCTCGCCCCCGTGGCGGGCACCCGGGTGGTGTTCCCGTTCCGGATCTCCGTGCTGACCCTGCTCGGCACCGCCGTGATCCAGGCGGAGGAGTTCGGCGTCGACCAGACGGAACGGGCGGCGCTGACGTCGCGGTAGCCGCTCGCCGCCGCCGTCCTCCCCGCGTCGAGGCGGCCCGGGTGCAATCACGCGGTCGTGTCCCTATATGGCGTGCGACACCGACCTCGTCGCTGCGGCGAGGCCTGATCCTCGAGTTGAAGGCGAGCGAGCGCGTGGGTGTGACCGGCCCGACCCGCGATCCGCGTAGCGCGCCGTGCCCGGCTTCTCCCGCGAGGCGCGGCTGTGGACCTTGATTTCCGGGCCGCCTTCGAGGCGTCGCAGGCCGGGCTCGCCCGCCCCCGGGCGGGCACGGGGCGCGGAACCGGCGTCACCGCCGTGCTCGGCCCGACCAACACGGGCAAGACCTACTACGCCATCGAGCGCATGCTGGCCCATCCGTCGGGCCTCATCGGCCTGCCGCTGCGCCTACTGGCCCGCGAGGTCTACAACCGCGTGGTGGAGCGGGTGGGCGTCGATCAGGTGGCGCTCATCACCGGCGAGGAGAAGATCAAGCCCAAGCGGCCCCGCTACTGGGTCGCGACCGTGGAGGCCATGCCGCGCGACCTCGACGTGTCGTTTCTGGCCGTCGACGAGATCCAGCTCGCCGCCAACCTCGACCGCGGCCACGTCTTCACCGATCGCCTGCTGCATCGGCGCGGCCGCGACGAAACGCTGATGATCGGCGCGATGACGATGCGGCCCGTCATCGAGCACCTGCTGCCGGGCGTCACCGTCGTGTCGCGGCCGCGGCTCTCCAAGCTCACCTTCGCGGGCGAGAAGAAGATCTCGCGCCTGCCGCACCGGACCGCCATCGTGGCCTTCTCGGCCGAGGAGGTCTACGCCATCGCGGAGCTGATCCGCCGCCAGCGCGGGGGTGCGGCCGTGGTGCTCGGCGCGCTGTCGCCCCGCACCCGCAACGCCCAGGTCGCCATGTATCAGGCGGGCGACGTCGACTACTTGGTCGCCACCGACGCGGTCGGCATGGGGCTCAACCTCGACGTCGACCACGTGGCCTTCGCGGGCGACCGCAAGTTCGACGGCTGGCAGTACCGTCGCCTCAACCCGGCCGAGTTCGGCCAGATCGCGGGCCGCGCGGGCCGCCACCTGAAGGACGGCACGTTCGGCACCACCGGGCGCTGCCCGCCGCTCGACGAGGACGAGATCGCGGCGCTGGAAGACCACGTCTTCCCCTCCGTTCCCATCCTGCAGTGGCGCAACTCCGACCTCGACTTCGCCTCCATCGAGGCACTGCAAACCTCGCTCGACCGGACGCCCGACGCCACGGGGCTTACCCGGGCGCCGATCGCGGAGGATGTCCAGGTCCTCGAAATCGCCGCGCGCGACCCCGACGTGCAGCGCCAGGCCAAGACGCGCGCCGACATCGCCCGGCTATGGGAAGTGTGCCAGGTTCCCGACTACCGCAAGGCCTCGCCCTCCGCCCACGCCGACCTCGTCCTGGCGCTCTACGGCTTCGTGGTGCGGGCGGGCCGGATCCCGGACGACTGGTTCTCCCGCCAGCTCGCCCAATTCGAGCGCACGGACGGCGACATCGACGCGCTGTCGGCCCGCATCGCCCAGGTCCGCACCCTGACTTTCATCGCCAACAGGCCCGACTGGCTCGGCGACCCGGAGCATTGGCAGGGCGTGGCGCGTCAGGTAGAGGACAAGCTGTCGGACGCCCTGCACGAGCGGCTGACGCAACGGTTCGTGGACCGGCGGACCAGCGTGCTGATGCGGCGGTTAAGAGAGAACGCGATGCTCGAAGCGGAAGTCACTGCGGGGGGTGACGTCCTGGTCGAAGGTCAGCACGTGGGGCAGCTGCACGGCTTCCGCTTCACGCCCGACCCGTCGGCCGCGGGCGAAGCCGCGCGCGCCCTGAATGCCGCGGCCCTGAAAGCGCTCGCGGGCGAAATCGAGGCGCGGGCCGACCGGCTCGCCCAGGCGGTCGACGAGTCGATCGCGCTCGCCAACGACGGCACGATCCGCTGGCTGGGCGACCCCGTGGCCAAGCTCGCCTCCGGCGACAAGCTGCTGTTCCCCCGCGCCCGCGTGATCGCCGACGAGCACCTGACCGGTCCCGCCCTGGAGACCGTGCAGCGGCGGCTCGACCTGTGGCTCGGCGCCCACGTCAAGAAGCTGCTCGGCCCGGTGATGGAGCTGGAAACGGGCGAGGGCCTCGACGGCATCGCCCGCGGCATCGCGTTCCAGGTCGCCGAAGCCCTGGGCGTGCTGGAACGCGCCCGCGTGACCGAGGAGGTCAAGGGCCTCGACCAGACGGCCCGCGGCGTGCTGCGCAAGCTCGGCCTGCGGTTCGGCGCCTACCACATCTACCTGCCGGCGCTGCTCAAGCCGGCGCCCCGCGCGCTGGCGTCCCAGCTCTGGGCCCTGTCGCACGGCGGTTTGGAAACCGTGCGCGGCCTCGACCAGGTGCCGCACCTGGCGGCCTCGGGGCGCACCTCCTTTCCGGCCGACAAGGACGTGCCCAAGGGCCTCTACCGCGCGGCGGGGTTTCGCGTCTGCGGCGAGCGGGCCGTGCGGGTCGACATCCTGGAGCGGCTGGCGGACCTGATCCGTCCGGCCATCGCCTACCGGCCGGGCACGACGCCCGGTACTCCGCCCCCGGGGACCGCCGACGGCAACGGCTTCGTGACCACGGTCGCGATGACCTCGCTGGCGGGGTGCTCGGGCGAGGATTTCGCCTCCATCCTGCGCTCGCTCGGTTACGTGCTCGACCGCAGGCCGGGGCCCGCCATCACCGTGCCGTTGCTGGCGGCCGCGGCGACCGAGCCGCTCAAGCCCGCGACGGCCATCGCGGCGGCGGAGCCGGACGCGGTGCTATCCGAGCTTCCACCGTCGAACGGCGTCGAACAGGCCAGCGGCGCCGTGGACGAGGCGTCGGAGCCAGACGCGCCGTCCGGCGTCGAACCGTCGGTCGAGCCGGCCTCGGCTGGGGAGGAGGGTGGGGAGAGCGCGATCTCCACGATTCCGTCGCTCGACCTCGACGTCGCGGCCGGTCCCCCCACCGAAACCGCAGAGGACGTCGACGAGACCGCCTCGACGGAGTCCGCCGTGGCCGACGTCGCTGCCCAGTTGACCCACGTGGAAGGATTGGCGGGCGAGACCGCTTCGGAAACCCCGTCGGAGGCTGTCCCGACCATTCCCGACGACCTCGAAGGGCCAGCGGCCGCGGGACCGGCCGACTCCGACGCGGCCGCCGTCGCGGCCGAACTGACGGATGTCGACGGGTTGGCGGGCGAGCCCGTCGCGAGTGCTCCGGCCGACGTCGCCCCGACCGACGCCGAACCTGCCGAGACCGAGGCGGAGGGGCAGGCCGCCGAGACCGCTCCAGCGGGGCAGGCCGCCGACGAGGGTGCGGCTCCCGCCGAGCCGGTCCTGATCGAGGTGTGGCGCCCGCACCGCACGAGCCATCACCACGTCGACCGTCGCCCCGACCGCGGGCGCGGCCATCGCCCCGGCCGGGGCGCGGACGGGGGCGACCGGCGGCCGGGCCGGTTCGGGCAGGCCCCGCGACCCGAGGCCGTGCCGGCCGAAGCCGCCCCGGTGAGCGAAGGGGCCGAAGCGCAGGCGCCGAACCGGGAAGCGCGCCCCGGTCCGCGTCCCGAAAAGCCGCGCCGGGACGACCGTCCTCGGGACGACCGTCCCCGTCACGGCGGACACCGCGACGCGGGGCAGGGCGGCGGACCCCATCGCGACCGTCCCGACGGCGAGGCCCGACGCGGACGGGAGCAGCGGCCCGACGCTGGTCGCCGGACCAACGCTTCGGTGATGACGACCGCGACCGAGCGCCCGCCCCGCGAGCGTCAGCCCGACCCCGACTCGCCTTTCGCCAAGCTGCTCGCGCTGAAGGCCGAGCTCGAAGGACGGTCGCGCAAGGACTCATGACGGCAGGCGGCAAACCCGGCCCCCTCGGCGCCCCTGCGGACAGGCAGCGGCTCGACAAGTGGCTGTGGTTCGCCCGCGTGGTGAAGACGCGCTCGCTGGCCGCGCGCCTGGTCAGCGACGGCCACGTGCGGATCAATGCCGTCCGCGTGGACAACCCCGCCAAGGGCGTCAGGACGGGCGACGTGCTCACTGTGGCGCTGGATCGCGGCTCCGTCCGGGTGCTGCGCGTCGTGCTGCCGGGCGAACGGCGCGGACCCTTCGCGGAAGCCAGAACGCTGTTCGACGACCTGTCCGCGCCGGGTGTCGTGTCACCGGACGAGGAGGACGAGTAGGGCGAACCACGTCCCGCTGACGCCCGCGCGGGCCGCGCTTGCGCGGGTTGGGCAAAGACGGTAGCACCGCTCGAAGAGCACAAACACGCGCCCCGGACCGCCTCGCAGGGCGTCCGCGCTGGGAAACGGTAATGACTTACATCGTCGGCGAGAACTGCATCAAGTGCAAGTACATGGATTGCGTGGAGGTTTGTCCGGTGGACTGCTTCTACGAGGGCGAGAACATGCTCGTGATCCATCCCGACGAGTGCATCGATTGCGGCGTGTGCGAGCCCGAGTGCCCCGCGGAAGCCATCAAGCCCGACACGGAGCCGGGGCTGGAACAATGGCTGTCCCTCAATGCCGAATATGCCAAGAGCTGGCCCAACATCTCGGTCAAGCGGGAGCCCCCCGCCGACGGCAAGGACTGGGACGGCAAGCCCGGCAAGTATCCCGCGCTCTTCTCGGCCAACCCCGGCGAGGGCGACTGAAGGAACTTCGCCGCCCGGAAGAAATCACTCTTCCGGGTACGCGCCGGGGAGGGCGGCCTTCACGGTCCGGCTGCGCGACAGTGTCCCACCCACGGGTTGGATCGGCGCCGGCCCACCGCCTCACCCTTCGAGCGGACGGGCTTCCTCGGGCAGCATGATGGGGATGCCGTCGCGGATCGGATAGGCGAGCTTCGCCGACCGTGAGACGAGCTCCTGACGTGCCGCGTCGTATTCGAGCAGCCCCTTGGTGACCGGGCAGACGAGGATTTCGAGCAGCCGGGGATCGACCCGTGGGGCGCCGCTCGGCTGAAGGCTGGTCGTCCGGTCGTCCGAACCGTCCATGGATGGGCTCCTACTGCAGCGGGGGGGTCGTCCCCGAACCGCGTGCGAGTTCGATCTCCGCGATGGCGATCAGCACGTCGGCGCGGGTCTTGAGATCGCTCGCTTCCAGCAGGGCCTGTTTCTCCCTGGGACCAAACGGGCTCATCATCGACAGGGCGTTGACGAGGGCGTCGTTCGGCGCGTCGTCGATCCCGTTCCAATCCACCGACAGGTCGTGCGCTTCCGCGAAATTGCGCAGCGTCCGGAGCAGGCCCGAACGGTCCACCTCGCCGGAACTCGCGTCCTCAGCGAAGTCGGGCGCGAACCCCGAGAAGTCGACCTTGCACTGACGGTAGGGCGTGATGACGCTGAGCTCCTCGATGATCGTGTAGCGGGCGATGCCGGTCAGCGTCACGAGGTAGCGGCCGTCGCCGGTCTCGGCGAAGGAGGTGATCCGCCCCGCGCAGCCGAGCGGGTAGACCGAGGGCTTGCTCCCCGCCTCCCCGGAGTCCGGCTGCACCATGCCGATCAGCCGATGGCTTCCCTTCAGCGCGTCGTCCACCATGGAGAGGTAGCGGGGCTCGAAGATGTTGAGCGGCATCTGGCCACGCGGCAGAAGCACCGCACCCGTCAGCGGGAAGACGGGGATGATGGCCGGCATCTCACCGGGCGACGCGTAGCTCGTCCTCATTGCTTCGATCCTTAGCCGGTTGCCACGCCCACCGGGGCCGCCGTCCGGTCGGCGAGATCACCCCGGACGTCAGCGGAACAGCAACCCCGACAGCTTCCGGCGTCCGTAGACGGTCGCCTTGTCGGTCATGCCCCAGGCTTCGAAGAGCTGGAGAAGCTGCTTGCGCGCGGCGTCCTCATCCCAACTGCGGTCGCGCCGGATGATTTCAAGGAGGCCGTCGGCGGCTTCCTCACGCCGGTTCTTCGCGTTCATCGCGAGCGCGAGGTCGAACCGGGCCCGGTGGTCGTCGGGGTCGGCGCGGACGCGGGCTTCCAAATCGGCGGCGTCGCCCAGCTCCGCGCTCTGCTCGGCAAGGTCGATGGCGGCGCGCACGGCGACCACGCTCGCGTGCTGGGCCGCGCTGCTCGTCGCGCGGTCGAGCACGGCCTTGGCATCCGCCACCTGTCCCGCATCGAGGTGGAGCTTGGCCAGCCCGGCGAGCGCGGGGGCGTTGCCCTCGTCGG